>NZ_LZKQ01000113.1 GCF_001668675.1 Mycobacterium asiaticum
CGCCCCCCCCCCCCCCCCCCCCCCCCCCCCCCCCCCCCCCCCCCCCCCCCCCCCCGCCCCCCCCCCCCCCGCCCCCCACCCCCGGGGAGCCACCGGCGCCGCCGGCTCCTCCGCTGCCGTACAACAACCCGCCTGCGCCGCCAGCCTGACCCGGTCCGCCGGCGGCGCCGTCGCCGATCAACGGGCGCCCAAGCAGCGCCAGTGCGGGTGCGTTAATTGCGTTCAGCGCGGCCTGCTCGGCATTTGCGACCTCGGCGGCCGCGTAGGAGCCCGCACCGGCGCTGAGGGTCTGCACAAACTGCTCATGGAACGCCGCTGCTTGCGTGCTGAGCACCCGGTACCGCTGGGCATGGGCGGAAAACACTGCCGAAATAGCCGCTGACACCTCGTCGGCGCCTGCCGACACAACATTCGTGATCGACCCGGCAGCCGCAGCGTTGGCCGTGCTGATTGTGGAGCTTAGGCGTGCTAGGTCACCAGCCACCGCCGCTAGTGCATCCGGTGCTGCAACGACAAACGACATCGAGCCACCTCTCTGAAAAACAAGACAGCAGATGCCGGGTGCTGGACCCGCATCGATTTGTGAGTATCGCGACTCGGACGTCCAAATTGACGCGTTCGATAATTGAGTTTGCTATGAAAGCAGCGGCATGGGGTCGGTGTCACGCTGCGACGGCCCCCCGGTACTCGCGTTATTGCCGAATACCCGGGGTATCGCCCTCAGCGAGGGGCATGGTCTGCGACACGTACTCGCGGATGAGGCGCGTGAATGCTCGCGCGGCGGCGGTTTGGTAGGTGCCCTCGTGGGTGAGCAGAGTGACGGTCCGCGTCGGTAGGGGCGGCTCGAGTGTTACCGGGCGGAGCTGCGGGTGGTGGGCGGCGATTGCGTCGGGCAGCACGGTGACCAGCGGGGTGTGCCGGACTATCTCGATGAGCGCCTGAATCGAGTTGGCTTCCAAGCTGATTCGCGGTGTGATCCGGTGTTCGGCAAAATATGCGTCGATGTGACCGCGAGTGGCGAAATCGGTGGTGATCAGGGCCAGCGGCTGGCGTTCGACGGTCTTGCCGGTCAGTCGTCTGACGGGGTTGGACGCGCCGGCGACGACGACGAGCGTTTCGGTGAAAAGAGTTGTGGCGGCGATTCCTTGCCGGTGCGGTTGATCGAAGGCGATGCCGAGGTCGAGTTCGTCGGCCAAGAGTTGGCCTTCCATGCTGTCCTGACTCATTTCCCGAACTGTCACAGTGATGCCGGGATGGTGGGTGTGCAGTTCGGCGATAAGTGGTGCAACAAGGTAGGCCGTAAAGGTGGGGGTAAGGGCAAGCCGGAGATGGCCACGCGAGAGGTCGGTTACGTCATGGACCGCCCGTTGTCCGGCGGCGAGTTCTTGCAGTGCCCGGTGAGCGTGTTCGAGGTAGGCCTGACCGGCATCGGTGAGGCGCACAGAGCGGCCGGTGCGATCGAGGAGTTGCGCACCGATGCCGCGCTCCAGTTGCTGAATCTGTTGAGACAACGTCGGTTGGGAGACATGGAGGTCCTGGGCTGCGCGGGTGAAGTTCCCGCGATCGGCGACGGCTTGCAGGTATCGCAGGTGGCGCAGTTCCGGCTGCATGACCTGACTATAGATGAAACCTATCGATCCGATCAGAAAAGCGTCTTGGACACTATGGCATTGGTGCGCGCATGGTTGATGCGTAGTCGTAGAGAAAGGAAAATCCAATGACTCACGCACAGTTGAACCCCGCTGCACGCCAAGCTCTCGCCGTCGCTGCGGTGGACGCCAAGATCGCCAAAGACTTGACATGGCAAGACATTGCCGACGCCGCGGGCCTGTCCGTTGTCTTCACCACCGCGGCGATGCTTGGTCAGCACGCATTGCCAAGGGAGGCCGCCACCGCGGTTGCGGACCTGCTCGGCCTTGGCGACGATGCGGCGGCGCTGCTACAGACAATCCCGTCTCGGGGCAGCATCCCTGGCGGCGTGCCCAGCGACCCGACGGTTTACCGGCTCTACGAGATGATCCAGACCTACGGGACCACGCTCAAGGCGATAATCCATGAGCAGTTCGGCGACGGCATTATCAGCGGCATCAACTTCAAGCTCCACGTGGACAAGGTGCCGGACCCCGAGGGCGGTGAGCGCGCGGTGATCACGCTTGACGGGAAGTACCTGCCCGTCAAGCCATTCTGAGGGCCGCTCGCCGAGCGTCACGCTAGCGTGGCGGCCGACATCGAGCGTCACGCTAGCGTTGCAGTCGACGTCGAGCGTGCTCTACTCCGCCCGCCGAGCGTCACGCTAGCGTGACGGCCGACGTCGAGCGTCACGCTAGCGTGACGCTGTGGATAGCCGGCACCCACTGATGTGACTGCCGTCGTGCTTCGTGCAACTCTGCCGGCGTGGCGCAGCCATTTCTCGGCAGTGAAGCCGTTGCAAACGGGGATCTCGTCAAGAGCGCACTTCGGACGCGGTACAAAAGGCTGCATCGCGACGTGTACGTCGCCAAGCATGCCGAGTTGACGCCCGACGTGCGTGCGAGAGCGGCATGGTTGTGGTCGAGACGGCGCGGCATTGTCTCTGGTCTGACCGCGAGTGCCGTACACGGTGCGAAGTGGGTCGAACCGGGCACGCCGACGGACATTCTGCACACCAACCGAAATCCAATGCCCGGAATCAAGACCCGGGGTGATCGCATCGAGGATGACGAGATCGTTTGGCTGGACGGGGTTCCGGTGACGACGCCGACGCGAACGGCACTCGACTTGGGCTGCTGGTATCCCATCGACGACGCGGTGGCCAGACTCGATGCCTTACTGGCGGCCACGGACCTGAAGCCCGCCGAAGTGGCGCAACTCGCTGAGCGATATCCCCGCCGTCGCGGGATACGGAAGGCGGGGATTGCGCTCGATCTTGCCGACGGCGGATCACAGTCACCAAAGGAAACCTGGCTGAGGCTGCTGCTGATTCGGGCCGGGTTGCCACGTCCGCAGACGCAAATTCCGGTTTGTGACGAGTTCGGCGCAGTGTTCGCATATCTCGATATGGGCTGGGAAGAGGTAAAAGTTGCCGCCGAATACGACGGCGAACAGCATCGAACCGATAAGCGGCGATACGCCTGGGACCTCCGCCGACAAGAAAAGATCAAGCGCCAAGGCTGGATTGATATCCGAGTGGTCGCGGAGGATCGGCCCGAGCAAATCATCCGCCGGGTACGAGGCGCGCTTGCCGACCGAGCGTCACGCTAGCGTGACATTCGACGGCGGGAGCCACGCTGGCGTGACGCTCGGCGACAGGGCCGGCACGCGGGGCCGGGCGCTAGGGCCAGGCGCGGGCGTCAGGCCGGGATCAGCTCGACGCCGCTGAGTACCACGGCGTTGTCGCGTGCGGGTGCGACGACGCCGGCCAGGAAGCGGCCGTCTTCCTTCCAAACGTTGACCTGCAACGTCTCACCGGGATACGCGACGCCCGCAAAACGTGCGCCGTAGGCCGCCACCGCGCCGGCATCTCCGTCCAACAGCGCGTCGGTGATCGCTTTGCAGGTCATGCCGTAGGTGCACAGCCCGTGCAGGATCGGTGCGGGAAAGCCTGCGGCAGCGGCGAATCCGGGATCGGAGTGCAGTGGGTTGCGGTCACCGCACAACCGGTACAGCAGCGCCTGTTGCGGCAGGAGCGGCACCGCGAGCTCAAGGTCGGGCGCGCGGTCGGGGACGCCGTCCGAACCCGAGGGCCCGCGGTCACCGCCGAATCCGCCTTCGCCGCGGGCGAAGATCGACCGCCGCTGCGTCCACAGCAGGCTGCCGTCGGGTGCGGTCACCGTCGTCTCACTCCAGATCACCGCGGCCTTGCCCTTGTCCCAGATGTCGGTGAACCGGGTGACGGCCTTACCCGATCCCGAAGGCGGCAGCGGCCCCGGCACTTCCACGCGCTCGGATGCGTGCAGCACCTTGCTGAGTTCGATGTCGATGCCGGGGAACTGAACGGTGGGCGGCTTCGTCATGTGGAACGACGCGGCAACATTGCCGAAAGTGGGCAACACCTGCGGCGTGTCGTCGACGAGGTAACGCAGTTCACGCGGGTCCAACGGGTCCGCTCCGGCACCCAGGCCAAGGTGGTAGAGCTGAATATCGCTACTGGTCCAGGAGAATTCGATCGGATCAAGCTCGGCGGCGAGAGCGACCTCGACATCAATCGGCATTACCGGGCCTCCGCGATGTGCAGTGCGGCCAGATACCCGAATGTCATGGCCGGCCCGATGGTGCCGCCGGGTCCCGGGTAGGTGTGGCCCATCACCGGTGAACTGACATTGCCTGCGGCATAGAGGCCTTCGATGACGCTGCCGTCGTCGCGCAGGGCCCGGCCATGAATGTCGGTGCGAATGCCGCCCTTGGTGCCGAGGTCACCGGGCACCATCTTTGCGGCGTAATACGGAGCGTGGGTGAGCTCGCCGAGGTTCGGGTTCGGCTTGTTCGTCGGGTCGCCGTAGTACCTGTCGTAAGCGCTCTCGCCCCGGTGGAAGTCCTGATCGACCCCGGCGCGGGCGAACTCGTTGAAGCGTGACACCGTCTTGGTGAACTCCTCGACCGGCAAACCGGCCTTGCTGGCCAGTTCCGCCAGTGTGTCGGCCTGGATGATGACGCCCGACTCCATCCACTTACGCGGGATGCGTTGTCCTGCTTGCAAACCCGCAAATATGTAGCGGTCGCGGTACTGCTGGTCGAACACGAGCCAGGCGGGGATGTTCTCACCGGGTCCTGGGCCCTGGCCGTGCTCGCCGCCGTACATGCGGTGGCCGGCCTCGACGTAGGGCAGCGACTCGTTCATGAACCGCTTGCCCGACATGTTGACCATGATCGCGCCAGGGGAGTTGCGTTCAGAGAGAGCGATCCACGGCGCACCCACCAGCGGCACCGTCGGGATCCACCAGGCGTCTTCCATGAAATCCAGGGCCGCGCCCAGTTTTTCGCCCGCGGCAATGCCGTCGCCGGTATTCGCCTTGGCGCCGACCGTCCACTCCGTACCGATCGGGGCGCGCTGGTACTTCACCCGCATCTGCTCGTTGTGCTCGAACCCGCCGGAGGCCAGGATGACGCCACGGCGGGCCCGGATCAGGCGCGGCTCAGCGGATTCGGACGCCGCGGTGTCTCGCACATAGACCCCGCGCACCAGGCCGTCCTGCACATGCAGATCGGTCAGCGCGGTGTTGAGCACGACCGGAACCCCCGCCTGCTGCAACCCGATTCGCAACGGCGCGATGAGTGCCCGGCCCATGCCGACGAGGTTCTTGCCGGTCGACTTTGCCCACATGGTCCGCGCACCGACCTTCAGACTGCGCAGCACGCCGCGGGGGTGCCGTTTCAGCAAATTCAGCCGCACGTAGTCCTGTTGCATCACAACCACGTTCAGCGGGACCTTGCCGTACGCGGGTTCCAGGCCGGCTTCGTCGGGCCCCAGCTTGCGAGCGTTGAACGGCTTCGGTTCGATCGAACGTCCGTCGGCCCGTCCGCCCGGCGCCTCCGGGTAGTAGTCGGAGTACCGCGGCACCCAGCACATCTTCAGCGGGGTGTGCTTGAGCACGAAGGAAAGCATCTCGGGCCCGCGCTGTAAGTAGGTGTCGATGCGCTCTGGCTCGACGACGTCGCCGATGATGCCGTGCAGGTAGGTGCGGGCCGCTTCGGGGGTGTCCTTTACGCCGGCGCGCTCGAGAACTTCGTTGTTGGGAATCCACACTCCGCCGCCCGAACGGGCGGTCGAGCCGCCGAAGTGCGGCGCCTTCTCGATGACTACTGTCGAGAGGCCGCGGTGCGCGGCGGTCAGGGCAGCCACCATGCCGGCGCCGCCGCTCCCGACCACGACGACGTCGTACTCCTGTGCTGTCATGTAGAACACGTTATAGAATTGCCCGGGTCGGGCGCTACTGGCCCGGTCACGAGAACGAGGGGACTTCGGCAAATGCTCGATGTTGGGACCCGTGACGAGCTTGCCGCCGATCTGGCCCAGGCCGAACGGAGCCGCGAGCCGATCGCCCCGTTGACGGCCGCCTATCCCGATATCGACGTCGTCGACGCCTACGAAATCCAGCTGATCAACATCCGGCAGCGCGTCGCCGAAGGCGCCCGGGTGGTCGGGCACAAGGTGGGGCTGTCGTCGAAGGTGATGCAGCAGATGATGGGCGTCAACGAGCCCGACTACGGGCACCTGCTCGACGACATGCAGGTGTTCGAGGACGTCGCGGTGCAGACGTCGCGTTACCTGCTGCCGCGGGTCGAGGTCGAGGTCGGCTTCATCCTGTCGGCCGATCTGCCCGGCGCGGAATGCACCGAGGACGACGTGCTGGCCGGGACGGAGGCCCTGGTGCCGTCGATCGAGCTGATCGACACCCGGATCAAGGACTGGCAGATCAAAATCTGCGACACCATCGCCGACAACGCCTCATCGGCGGGATTCGTGCTTGGGGAGGCTCGGGTGTTACCGGGCGATATCGACGTCAAGGGGATCGACGCGAAGCTGACCCGCAACGGGGAGCTGATCGCGGAGGGCCGTAGCGACGCCGTGCTGGGAAATCCGGTCACTGCGGTGGCCTGGCTGGCCCGCAAGGTGGAAAGTTTTGGTGTGCGCCTGAAAAAGGGTGACATCGTGTTACCTGGATCGTGCACCTTCGCCGTCGATGCGCGGGCGGGCGACGAATTCGTCGCCGACTTCGCGGGACTGGGTGCCGTCCGGTTGGCGTTTGAATAAGTCTTTGAATAGGTCACGCCGCGACCATCGGGTAAGGAGCGTTCACATGCCGGACAAGGCCAGTGTTGCCATCGTCGGATCGGGCAACATCAGCACTGATCTGCTCTACAAGCTGCTGCGGTCGGACTGGCTGGAACCGCGCTGGATGGTAGGCATCGACCCGGACAGCGAAGGTCTGGCGCGGGCTCGCAAGCTCGGGCTGGAGACCAGCCACAAGGGCGCCGACTGGTTGCTGGAACAGCCGGAGAAGCCCGACCTGGTGTTCGAGGCGACCAGCGCCTACGTGCACAAGGACGCGGCGCCCAAATACGAGGCGGCCGGGATCCGCGCCATCGACCTGACTCCGGCGGCGGTCGGACCGGCGGTGATTCCGCCGGCCAACCTGCGCGCACACCTGGACGCGCCGAACGTCAACATGATCACTTGCGGCGGGCAGGCGACGATCCCGATCGTCTACGCCGTGTCCCGGGTGGTCGACGTCCCGTACGCGGAGATCGTGGCGTCCGTCGCGTCGGTGTCTGCAGGGCCGGGCACCAGGGCGAATATCGACGAGTTCACCAAGACCACGTCGCGGGGAGTCGAGACGATCGGCGGCGCCGCCCGCGGCAAGGCGATCATCATCCTCAACCCGGCCGACCCGCCGATGATCATGCGCGACACCATTTTCTGCGCCATCCCCGAGGACGCCGACCGCGACGCGATCGCGAAGTCCATTCACGAAGTGGTCGCCGAGGTGCAGACGTATGTGCCGGGGTACCGGCTGCTCAACGAGCCGCAGTTCGACGAACCGTCGATCAATTCCGGCGGCCAGGCTCTGGTTACCACGTTCGTCGAGGTGGAGGGCGCCGGCGATTACCTGCCGCCGTACGCGGGCAACCTGGACATCATGACCGCGGCCGCGACCAAGGTTGGCGAGGAGATCGCCAAGGAGACGCTGGCCGTGACGGGAGGCGCACGATGACTTCACCCTCGATTTGGGATGTGCGGATTACCGACACCTCGCTGCGCGACGGGTCGCACCACAAACGGCACCAGTTCACCAAGGACGAAGTGCGGGCGATCGTGACGGCGATCGATGCCGCGGGCGTACCGGTGATCGAGGTGACGCACGGGGATGGCCTGGGCGGCTCGTCGTTCAATTACGGGTTCTCCAAGACGCCCGACCAGGAACTGATCAAGCTTGCCGCCGAGACGGCGCGCGACGCCAGGATCGCCTTCCTGATGCTGCCGGGTGTCGGCACCAAAGAAGACATCAAGCAGGCGCAGGACAACGGCGGCTCCATCTGCCGCATCGCCACCCACTGCACCGAGGCCGACGTCTCCATTCAGCACTTCGGGCTGGCCCGCGAGCTGGGCCTGGAGACCGTCGGGTTCCTGATGATGGCCCACACCATTCCGCCGGAGAAACTGGCCGCTCAGGCCCGGATCATGGCCGACGCGGGTTGCCAATGCGTCTATGTCGTTGATTCCGCCGGCGCGCTCGTTCTCGACGGGGTCGCCGACCGGGTGGCCGCGCTGGTCGCCGAGCTGGGGTCGGATGCCGAGGTCGGTTTCCACGGGCACGAAAACCTGGGACTGGGGGTCGCCAACTCGGTTGAGGCAGTGCGCGCCGGGGCCAAGCAGATCGACGGCAGTGTGCGCCGGTTCGGCGCCGGGGCCGGTAACGCGCCGGTGGAGGCGCTGATCGGGGTGTTCGACAAAATCGGCGTCAAGACAGGTATCGACTTCTTCGATATCGCCGACGCCGCGGAGGACGTGGTCCGTCCGGCGATGCCGGCCGAATGCTTGCTGGACCGCAACGCCCTGATCATGGGGTACTCGGGCGTTTACTCCAGCTTCCTCAAGCACGCCATCCGCCAGTCCGAGCGCTACGGGGTGCCGGCCCACCAGCTGCTGCATCGCGCTGGCCAGCGCAAACTCATCGGCGGTCAGGAAGATCAGCTGATCGACATCGCGCTCGAGATCAAGCGTGAGCAAGAAAACGGTGTG
>NZ_LZKQ01000114.1 GCF_001668675.1 Mycobacterium asiaticum
TTCTGACGCGCGCGGCGGATAGAGACCGAACTGTCTCACGACGTTCTAAACCCAGCTCGCGTGCCGCTTTAATGGGCGAACAGCCCAACCCTTGGGACCTGCTCCAGCCCCAGGATGCGACGAGCCGACATCGAGGTGCCAAACCATCCCGTCGATATGGACTCTTGGGGAAGATCAGCCTGTTATCCCCGGGGTACCTTTTATCCGTTGAGCGACACCCCTTCCACTCGGGGGTGCCGGATCACTAATCCCGACTTTCGTCCCTGCTTGACTTGTAGGTCTCGCAGTCAAGCTCCCTTGTGCATTTACACTCAACACCTGATTGCCGTCCAGGTTGAGGGAACCTTTGGGCGCCTCCGTTACATTTTAGGAGGCAACCGCCCCAGTTAAACTACCCACCAGGCACTGTCCGTGAACCGGATATACGGTTCGACGTTAGGTGTCCAATACGATCAGAGTGGTATTTCAACAACGACTCCACTCGAACTGGCGTCCGAGTTTCACAGTCTCCCACCTATCCTACACAAACCGTACCGAACAACAATACCAAGCTATAGTGAAGGTCCCGGGGTCTTTTCGTCCTGCCGCGCGTAACGAGCATCTTTACTCGTAGTGCAATTTCGCCGAGTCTATGGTTGAGACAGTTGAGAAGTCGTTACGCCATTCGTGCAGGTCGGAACTTACCCGACAAGGAATTTCGCTACCTTAGGATGGTTATAGTTACCACCGCCGTTTACTGGGGCTTAAATTCTCCGCTTCACCCTTACGAGTTAACGGGTCCTCTTAACCTTCCAGCACCGGGCAGGCGTCAGTCCGTATACATCGTCTTGCGACTTCGCACGGACCTGTGTTTTTAGTAAACAGTCGCTTCTCACTGGTTTCTGCGACCGGCTTCCGCTCCCACCGCAAGGGTGTTCACGACATGCCGGCCCCCCTTCTCCCGAAGTTACGGGGGTATTTTGCCGAGTTCCTTAACCATAGTTATCTCGTACGCCTTGGTATTCTCTACCTGACCACCTGTGTTGGTTTGGGGTACGGGCCGTGTGTGAACTCGCTAGAGGCTTTTCTTGGCAGCAGAGGATCACCGAATTCGCCTCAATCGGCTATGCGTCACCTCTCAGGATTAATGAGCGACGGATTTGCCTATCGCTCTCCCTACGGGCTTGCCCCAGTATTACCACTGACTGGTACGGCTACCTTCCTGCGTCACCCCTTCGCTTGACTACTACCACCCGGGGTCCCACGCAGCCGGTCACCGTCGCTCCCCGAAGGGATTGATCAGTGACCATTTGGGTGGTTAGCACAGATGATTCATCACGGGCGCGCACACACGGGTACGGGAATATCAACCCGTTGTCCATCGACTACGCCTGTCGGCCTCGCCTTAGGTCCCGACTCACCCTGGGCGGACTGGCCTGGCCCAGGAACCCTTGGTCTTTCGGCGGGCAAGGTTCTCACTTGCCTATTCGCTACTCATGCCTGCATTCTCACTCCCCCACCCTCCACCGGCGGTTACCCGACGGCTTCGCTGAATGAGGGACGCTCCCCTACCCACACCTACATACGTAGATGTGCCGCGGCTTCGGCGGTGTGCTTGAGCCCCGCTACATTATCGGCGCACAATCACTTGACCAGTGAGCTATTACGCACTCTTTCAAGGGTGGCTGCTTCTAAGCCAACCTCCTGGTTGTCTCTGCGACTGCACATCCTTTTCCACTTAGCACACGCTTTGGGGCCTTAGCCGGCGATCTGGGCTGTTTCCCTTTCGACGTACGGAGCTTATCCCCCGCCGTCTCACTGCCACGCTTGACACCACGGCATTCGGAGTTTGGCTGACGTCAGTAACCTAGTAGGGCCCATCGGCCATCCAGTAGCTCTACCTCCGTGGTGAACCACGCAACGCTGCACCTAAATGCATTTCGGGGAGAACCAGCTATCACGGAGTTTGATTGGCCTTTCACCCCTACCCACAGCTCATCCCCTCAGTCTTCAACCTAAGTGGGTTCGGGCCTCCACGCGGTCTTACCCGCGCTTCACCCTGGCCATGGGTAGATCACTCCGCTTCGGGTCCAGAACATGCCACTACACCCCTTACGGGGATGCGCCCTATTCAGACTCGCTTTCGCTGCGGCTACCCCACACGGGTTAACCTCGCGACATGTCCCTGACTCGCAGGCTCATTCTTCAAAAGGCACGCCATCACCCCACGAGGAGGCTCTGACGGATTGTAGGCACACGGTTTCAGGTACTCTTTCACTCCCCTCCCGGGGTACTTTTCACCATTCCCTCACGGTACTAATCCGCTATCGGTCATCGAGAAGTATTTAGGCTTACCGGGTGGTCCCGGCAGATTCACAGCAAATTCCACGGGCTCGCTGCTACTCGGGAGATTGATCAAGGCAGGTGTCGAGTTTTCGCGTACCGGGCTCTCACCGTCTACGGCAGACCATCCCAGGCCATTTCCGCTAACTACGACACTTTTTTACTGCCCCTCAGCCAGGTAGAGCTGAGAAGATCATTCCCACAACCCCGCACACACAACCCCTACCCGGTATCACATGCATGCGGTTTAGCCATTTTCCGCGTTCGCTCGCCACTACTAGCGGAATCACAATTGTTTTCTCTTCCTACGGGTACTGAGATGTTTCACTTCCCCGCGTTCCCCCCCGCACCCTATATATTCAGGTACGGGTAACACGACATCACTCGTGCTGGGTTTCCCCATTCGGAAATCCTCGGATCAACGCTCGGTTGACAGCTCCCCGAGGCATATCGCAGCCTCCCACGTCCTTCATCGGCTCTCGATGCCAAGGCATCCACCATGCGCCCTTAGACACTTACAAACACTACAAAAACCAAAGAATTTAAAATTGCACAAAAGAACACGCCACCGCGAACGGCGACGCGATCAGTTGATGCTCGCAACCACTATCCAGTTCTCAAACACCACACCCCACCACCAAGATGGAGGGACAACACTTCGTGCTAGCGCCCGAGTGTTGTCTCAGGACCCAATAGTGTGTCTGGCTTACTTGTTGTTGTGCACCCAGCCCTCGTCCACTACAGACGAGAACTCCACACGGCCTGCATCCCACCAATTGGGATGCTTTTCGTGGTGCTCCTTAGAAAGGAGGTGATCCAGCCGCACCTTCCGGTACGGCTACCTTGTTACGACTTCGTCCCAATCGCCGATCCCACCTTCGACAGCTCCCTCCCAAAGGGTTAGGCCACTGGCTTCGGGTGTTACCGACTTTCATGACGTGACGGGCGGTGTGTACAAGGCCCGGGAACGTATTCACCGCAGCGTTGCTGATCTGCGATTACTAGCGACTCCGACTTCACGGGGTCGAGTTGCAGACCCCGATCCGAACTGAGACCGGCTTTAAAAGGATTCGCTTAACCTCGCGGCATCGCAGCCCTTTGTACCGGCCATTGTAGCATGTGTGAAGCCCTGGACATAAGGGGCATGATGACTTGACGTCATCCCCACCTTCCTCCGAGTTGACCCCGGCAGTCTCTCACGAGTCCCCGGCATTACCCGCTGGCAACATGAGACAAGGGTTGCGCTCGTTGCGGGACTTAACCCAACATCTCACGACACGAGCTGACGACAGCCATGCACCACCTGCACACAGGCCACAAGGGAACCGACATCTCTGCCGGCGTCCTGTGCATGTCAAACCCAGGTAAGGTTCTTCGCGTTGCATCGAATTAATCCACATGCTCCGCCGCTTGTGCGGGCCCCCGTCAATTCCTTTGAGTTTTAGCCTTGCGGCCGTACTCCCCAGGCGGGGTACTTAATGCGTTAGCTACGGCACGGATCCCAAGGAAGGAAACCCACACCTAGTACCCACCGTTTACGGCGTGGACTACCAGGGTATCTAATCCTGTTCGCTCCCCACGCTTTCGCTCCTCAGCGTCAGTTACTGCCCAGAGACCCGCCTTCGCCACCGGTGTTCCTCCTGATATCTGCGCATTCCACCGCTACACCAGGAATTCCAGTCTCCCCTGCAGTACTCCAGTCTGCCCGTATCGCCCGCACGCTCACAGTTAAGCCGTGAGATTTCACGAACAACGCGACAAACCACCTACGAGCTCTTTACGCCCAGTAATTCCGGACAACGCTCGCACCCTACGTATTACCGCGGCTGCTGGCACGTAGTTGGCCGGTGCTTCTTCTCCACCTACCGTCAATCCGAGAAAACCCGGACCTTCGTCGATGGTGAAAGAGGTTTACAACCCGAAGGCCGTCATCCCCCACGCGGCGTCGCTGCATCAGGCTTGCGCCCATTGTGCAATATTCCCCACTGCTGCCTCCCGTAGGAGTCTGGGCCGTATCTCAGTCCCAGTGTGGCCGGACACCCTCTCAGGCCGGCTACCCGTCGTCGCCTTGGTAGGCCGTCACCCCACCAACAAGCTGATAGGCCGCGGGCCCATCCCACACCGCAAAAGCTTTCCACCACAGGACATGCATCCCGTGGTCCTATCCGGTATTAGACCCAGTTTCCCAGGCTTATCCCGAAGTGCAGGGCAGATCACCCACGTGTTACTCACCCGTTCGCCACTCGAGTACCCCCGAAGGGGCCTTTCCGTTCGACTTGCATGTGTTAAGCACGCCGCCAGCGTTCGTCCTGAGCCAGGATCAAACTCTCCAAACAAAATCTCCTCGGTAAACGAGGTGGATTCGAATCAGAGATAATCTGACCTAACAAAAAGACACCAAAAACTGGCATCAAAATAAACCGACTACACCCACACACGGGGGGTGTGAGATGCAGTCAAAAAAACAACAACAAACAAAACACCAAACACACTATTGAGTTCTCAAACAACACTTCTAGCTTGTTTTTCGCCCGTTTTGGGGCAACCCTGCCAGCTTAATACA
>NZ_LZKQ01000115.1 GCF_001668675.1 Mycobacterium asiaticum
GTCGCCGACATCAAGGGCGGCAAGATCAACTTCCGCGTCGACAAGCAGGCCAACCTGCACTTCGTGATCGGCAAGGCGTCCTTCGACGAGAAGAAGCTGGCCGAGAACTACGGTGCCGCGCTGGACGAGGTGCTGCGGCACAAGCCGTCGTCGTCCAAGGGCCGCTACCTGAAGAAGGTGACCGTGTCGACGACGACGGGCCCGGGCATTCCGGTGGACCCGTCCATCACCCGCAACTTCGCTTCGGAGGCGTAGGAAGCGGCGCGTAGCGCGCCGCGAACGGAGCCGACCATCGGATTCGGAGGCGTAGGAAGCGGCGCAGGTTTCCCTGCGCGAGCAGACGCATAAGCCCCTTTTTGCACGGCGTGTCCGGAGCTTTCGCGTCTGCTCGCCGGGGGACAGTTACCCGCCGCATTCGGTGAGGCGGCGGCGCAGGAACTCGCGCCCCGGTTCAGAACCGTTGGCCTCTAACGCCTTTCGATACCAGTCGGCCGCCTCGGTGAGTCGTCCGGCCCGCCGTAACAGGTCGGCGCGCACAGACGCGACGAGGTTGGAACGCACCAGCCGCGGATCATGGGCCACCTTCTCCAGCGCGGCCAGGCCGACATCGGGCCCGTCGCGGAAGCCGACCGCGAGCGCGCGATTGGCCAGCACCACCGGCGAATCCGTCAGCCGCAAGAGTTGGTCATACGCTGCGCAGATCGTGGTCCAATCCGTCTGTTCCCACGACGGAGCGGTGGCGTGGACGGCGGCGATCACCGCCTGTGGCAGATAGGGACCGGTCGATCCCTGCGCCTGACGCAACCGGGCGAGCCCACGCTCGATGTGGCTGCGGTCCCACCGCCGCCGGTCCTGCTCGTCGAGCGGGACCAGCGCCCCGGCGCCGTTCACCCGGCACGCCCGTCGCGAATCGTGCAGCAGGATCAGCGCCGCCAGCGCATGGGTGTCCGGCTCCGGCCGCAGGATGCACAGCTCGCCGGCCAGCCGCACGCCTTCGTCGCACAGTTCGTCGCGGATCGCCGACGGGCCCGCCGTGGACCAGTAGCCCTCGGTGAACACCGAGTAGATACAACCGAGCACGTGCGATGTGCGCTCGGGCAGCAGCTCGGCGGGCGGTACCCGCAACGGGATGTTGGCATGCCGAATCTTGTTCTTGGCCCGGGTGATTCGCTGCGCCACCGCAGTGTCGGACTGCAGCAGCGCGCGAGCGATCTCGGCGACGGTCAGCCCGGATACCAGCCGCAAGGTGAGCGCCAGTTGCGAAGCGCGGTCCAACGCGGGGTGCGCGCAGGTGTACATCATGCGGAGTTCGTCGTCGCGCACCGGATGCGGGTCGGTGTCGTCGGTGCGGGCCCGAATTTGGTCGATCACGGCCGCCAATTCCTTTCCGGGACGGACTGTCTCGCGACGTAACCGGTCCCTGGCGCGGTTGCGCGCGACGGTCACCAGCCAGCCGCCGGGGTTCGCCGGGGTGCCGTCGCGGGGCCAGGTCCGCAGCGCCTCGGCGCAGGCCTCCTGGACGGCGTCCTCGGCCACGGTCAGATCGCCCGACCATCGCGCGAGCGCGGCGACGGCCGACCCCCATTCGCGCCGGAAAACGCCGTCCAGAGTGGACATCTGGTGTGTTTTACAGCCCGGACAGCCCTGCGAGTTGCCGCACCTCGACGGTGGAGGCGGGAATCATCGAGGCGTACTTGACGGCCTCGTCGCGGTCGCCCGCGTCGAGCACGTAGAAGCCGTTGGCCACCTCGGCGCCTTCCGCGTACGGGCCGTCGGTGATCAGCACCTCGCCGTCGCGCACCCGAACCGTGGTCGCGGTGGCCGGTTGGTGCAGGGCAGCCCCGCCGATGATGCGGTCGCCGGCAGCGGCGGCGAATTCACCGTGCTGTGCGGCCACCGCATTCCATTCCGGTGTACCGGGCGCCTCGGTTTTCGACGGCGGCTCGAGCAGCAGGGCCAGCCAGTGGGTGCCGTCGCGTCGGGCGGGCTCGAAGGAACCGAAGATCGGCCACACCTCCACAGCCCCGAATTCGGCGACCGGGATATCGCGCGCCAATGCCAGCGCCTCGTCCAGGTTTTCCGCGTCCAGGACGTAGTAGCCGCACGCCACCTCGGCGGACTCGGCGAAGGGGCCGTCGGTCACGACGGGCGCCTTCGGCCCGCCGGTGACGAGTGCGGCGCCGGCCGCGGGCCCTAGCGCGTCACCGGCGCGGATCGCCGGGCCCGCCGCGGCGTGGAAACGCTGGAACGCCGCCATGGCGGCCTGCCCGTCCTCGGGCGTGCGGTCGCTCTCATTGCTGATCAACAACGCGAAGTACTGCATGTGTCGTCACCTCCGGTAGTGAGCGAAGCCCGTGTGCTCCACTCTCTACCTGTCCGACGAACGACGCACCCCCGATACGACAGGCGACTAGCTGACGGCGCCCGGCTTCAGGTAGGTGACCAGGCTGACGTCGAGCATCTCGTCGGTGAAGTAGTGCTCACACCCCCGCAGATACTTCATGTAGCGGTCATAGACCTCGACCGAGGTCACCTCGATGGCCTTGTCGCGGTTGGATTCCAGCGTGTCGCCCCAGATGTGCAGCGTCTTGATGTAGTGCGACCGCAACGAAACAGGTTCGGGGACAACAAAACCAGCCTTCTCGCCGTGCTCGACCATCATTCCGGTGGTCGGCAGCCGGCCGCCCGGGAAGATCTCGGTGACGATGAACTTGATGAACCGCACCGTCTCGAAGGTGATCCGCTTGCCGCGGGCCGCCATGTCGTAGGGGTGGTAGCTCACGCTGCTCTGGACGGTCATCCGGCCGTCGTCGGGCATGATGTCGAAACAACGCTTGAAAAAGTCGTCGTAGTTCTCGTGCCCGAAGTGCTCGAAGGCCTCGATGGACACAATCCGGTCGACCGGCTCGTTGAAGTCCTCCCAGCCATGCAGCAGCACCCGGCGGGAGCGGTCGGTGTCGATGGCGTCCAGTACCTGCTGGGAACGGGCGTGCTGGTTCTTGGACAGCGTCAGGCCGACAACGTTGACGTCGTACTTCTCGACCGCGCGCTTCATGGTGGTGCCCCAGCCGCAGCCGATGTCCAGCAGCGTCATGCCCGGCTTGAGGTCCAACTGGTCCAGGTTCAGGTCGACCTTGGCGATCTGGGCTTCCTCGAGGCTCAGGTCCGGCGGTTCGAAGTAGGCGCAGCTGTAGGTGCGCGTCGGGTCCTGGAACAGGGCGAAGAAGTCATCCGAGACGTCGTAGTGCGCCTGGATGTACTCGAAACTCTTGGTCCGAGTCTTCGTCGGGCTAGGCGGTTTCTCAGCCATTGTCGTCTTGTTCTCCTGAATGGTGTTCATAGCTCATACGCATGCAAAACCGTCGGCTTGACTGTTCAGCCCTACGAAAGCCCACGATGTCACACAACCGGCGTGAGGCCTGCACCCGTAAGACACGCTGCGGCAGCAAAGTCTACTTGGTGAGCGTGAAGTGGTGGCAATCGATGTAGCCAATCCGGAACGACTCCGCGGACCCGGTCAGATACTTCATGTACCGCTCGTAGATCTCCTCGGATTGGATCGCGATGGCCTCTTCTTTGTGGGCGGCGAGGGCGTCAGCCCAGAGGTCAAGGGTTCGGGCGAAGTGCAGCTGCAGGGACTCGAGGTGCCTTAGCGTGAAGCCGGCCTTGGTCGCGTGCTGCTCGACCTTTTCCACCGATGGCAGCCGGCCGCCCGGGAAGATCTCGGTAACGATGAACTTGATGAAGCGGGCCATCTCGAAGGTCACTGGCATGCCGCGCTCGACGATCTGGCCACCGGTCAGGCCGGTGATCGAGTGCAACAGCCATACGCCGTCGGGCGGCAGCGCGTTGTAGACGAACTTGAAGAAGTCGTCGTAGCGCTGAAACCCGAAATGCTCCAACGCTTCGATGGTGATGACCCGGTCCACCGGCTCGTCGAATTCGGCCCAGTCGCTCAGCAGCACCCGATGGGAGCGGTTGGTGTCGACCTGGTCGAGCAGCTGCTGGCAATAGGCGTGCTGGTTCTTGGACAGCGTCACCCCGATGACGTTGACGTCGTACTTCTCCAGCGCGCGCTTCATGGTGGAGCCCCAACCGCAGCCCACGTCGAGCAGGGTCATCCCGGGCTCGAGGCCCAGCTTGCCCAGCGCCAGGTCGAGCTTGGCGATCTGGGCTTCCTCCAGGGTCATGTCGTCGCGCTCGAAGTACGCGCAGCTGTAGGTCCGGGTGGGATCGACGAACAGGGCGTAGAACTCGTCGGAGATGTCGTAGTGGGCCTGGACGTCCTGATAGTTTTCCCGTCGGCTCCTGGCGCGAGTTAGGTTGTCAGACATGTGTCCTCCCAATAGGACAGCTCACCCCCCCGCGAGGTGACTACCTCCGGCACCCTACACGTGCTGCGCCCCATCCTTCGTATTTGAAGTCGCAGGCGAGGGGCTTTGTGCAGCCGGGTGGGCGCTACTTCTCCAGCGTGAACTGGTTGACGTCGATGTAGCCGACCCGGAACGCGTCGGCGCAGCCGGTCAGATACTTCATGTAGCGCTCGTAGACCTCTTCGGACTGGATCTCGATGGCCTCGTCGCGGCGTGCCTGCAGGGCCTCGGCCCACAGGTCCAGCGTGCGCGCGTAGTGGGCCTGCAGCGACTGACGACGGGTCAGGCGGAAGCCGGCTTTGGTGGCGTGCTCGTCGACCTTCTCGATCGACGGCAGCCGGCCGCCGGGGAAGATCTCGGTGACGATGAACTTGATGAAGCGGGCCATCTCGAAGGTCAGCGGCATCCCGCGCTCGATCATCTGGTCCGGGATCAACGCGGTGATCGTGTGCAGCAGCATGACGCCGTCGTCGGGCAGCACCCGGTAGGCCAGCGCGAAGAAGTCGTCGTAGCGGTCGAAGCCGAAGTGCTCGAACGCGCCGATGCTGACAATGCGGTCGACGGGCTCGTCGAACTGCTCCCAGCCCTCCAACAGCACCCGCCGGCTGCGCTGGGTGTCCATCGCGTCGAAGGTCTGCTGCACGTGGTTGGCCTGGTTCTTGGACAGGGTCAGCCCGACGACGTTGACGTCGTACTTCTCGATGGCGCGGCGCATGGTCGCACCCCAGCCGCAGCCCACGTCCAGCAGCGTCATGCCCGGCTGCAGACCCAACTTGCCCAGCGCCAGGTCGATCTTGGCGATCTGCGCCTCTTCCAGCGTCATGTCCTCACGCTCGAAATACGCGCAGCTGTAGGTCTGGGTGGGATCCAGGAACAGCCGGAAGAAGTCGTCGGACAGGTCGTAGTGCGCCTGCACGTCGTCGAAGTGCGGCTTCAGCTTGTCAGCCATGTTCGGTGTTGCCTTTCCGGACCACAAAGGCCCCACGGTCGCATGCCGAAAACGTCTCGCATTCCCCCCCGCGCATGCCTGAGGCAGACTATCTGATGCAGCGCTGCATCACTAAATTGCGGTGACGTAATGCCTGGTCAGCGCTATTTCGTCAGAGTGTATTGCGCGACGTTGGAAAGGCCCTTCCGGAACAGGCCCGCGCAGCCGGTCAGGTAGCGCATGAAGCGGTCGTAGACCTCTTGGGACTGGATTTCGATCGCCTTTTCGCGATTCGCCTCGAGATTGGCCGCCCATATGTCCAAAGTCCGCGCGTAATGCGGCTGCAGATATTGAATTTGGTCGACCGAGAATCCGCTGTTCTTGGCGTTGTCGATGATGTCGACCTCGCCGCACATGCCGCCGCCCGGGAAGATCTCGGTGGCCAGGAAGCGGAAGAACCGCAGATCGCTCATCGTCACGGTGATGCCGTGGTCGCGCCAGTAGGTCTGCTCGTGGGTGAAGATGCTGTGCAACAGCATCCGGCCGTCATCGGGCAGCATGTCGTAGGAGCGGTCGAAGAAGACCGGCCAGCGCTCCTTCTTGAACGCGTCAAAGGCCTCGAAGCTGACGATCCGGTCGACCTTCTCGTCGAACTCTTCCCAGCCCTGCAGGCGTGCCTCGGCGCGACGGGACGTCGGGATCTCCGCCAGCCGCGCTTTGCTGCGCTCGTAGTGGTGGCGGCTCAGCGTGATGCCGATGACGTTCACGTCGTACTTCGTCAACGCGCGCACCACCGCGCCGCCCCAGCCGCAGCCGACATCGAGCAGCGTCATGCCCGGCTCGAGGTTCAGCTTGCCCAGCGCCAAGTCGAGCTTTGCCAGTTGCGCTTCTTCCAGGGTCATGTCGTCGCGCTCGAAGTAGGCGCAGGTGTAGACCATGTTGGGATCCAAGAACAAGGCAAAGAAGTCGTCGGAGATGTCGTATGTCGCTTGCGACTCTTCGTAATACGGCTTCAAGTCGGCCATGTCAGAAAACCTCCAGTGTCAACGGTAGCAATTTCGCATATTGCGCGCGGCGGTGCCAACCCAAATGCCAGCCCGAATAAGGGAGGCCTTGTCGTACCTATTGTTGAGCGCTGCTGGCTGCGGCGAAGTTGCTCCTGAGTTCGCTGATTACCTTATCCCACAACTGTTTCGGCAGGTCATGCCCCATGCCGTCGACCAGCACCAGTCGGGCGCCGTCGATGGCCCGCGCCACCGCGCGGCCGCCGAAGGGACGCATCAACTTATCGGCACGGCCGTGGATCACGACGGTCGGCGCTGCGATGCGCCGATCGTATTGCAGCAAGCTGCCACTGCCCAATATGGCGCTGAACTGCTGGGAAATGCCCCACGGATGGAAGTTTCGATCATAAGCCTCGGCCGCGTCGGCCCGCATCTGTTCCTCCGGTGTCGGGTAACCGGGACTTCCGATGATCTTGCTGACGCGAACCGCGTTGTCGATGATCACTTCGCGCGGAGCGTTCGGCGGCGGACCCTTGATCAGCGACAGCAACGCGCGCGGGGCGGGCGGGGGCAGGAACCGGTGATTGTTGCTGGAAAAGATGATGCCGAGCGTCTTGGTTCGTTCGGCGAACCGTGCCGCGAACACCTGCGCGATCATGCCGCCCATCGAGGCGCCGACGATGTGCGCGTCGTCGATGTCGAGGTGATCAAGGATCGCCGCCGCGTCGTCGGCCAGGTCCTCCAGGGTGTAGGCCGCCGGGCTCGGCAGGCCGAGCCAGGATCGGGCCAGCCGTAGTACCAGCGGCTGCGGTGACCGGTAACGCTGCGTCTTGGTCGACAGCCCGACATCGCGATTGTCGTAACGGATGACGCGCAGGCCCTGGCTGACGAGCTGCTCGCAGAACTCGGTCCGCCACAGCAGCATCTGGGCACCCAGACCCATGATGAGCAGCACGGGCGGATGGTTCAGCTCACCCATGTCCTCGTAGTACAGCTCAACATCGCCCGAACCTGATTTGGCAACGCCACTTCGAACTTCCACTTAAACCTCTACGTCTGATTGGTGCTCGCGGCTCACTTCCACCATGAAGTTGGCGAAGTACCCGGTCAGCTGCGGGTCAGACATCATCTGCCATTTCGGGGCCAGCAGCTTCATGTACCGCTCGACATAGAGGAACTGCTTGCCGATCAAAACCAATTCCCGGGGCAGTTTCACGTCGTAGGCGTCGGCCAGCGCCGACAGTTGCCGGCCGATGTCGGCGTAGGACATGTCACCGAGCGACTGCATGGTCAGCGGGGTGGCGAACTTCTCCAGGTCCTTCGCGGCCTGAGCCTCGGGCTTCACGGTCCCGACCGCGCCCATCAGCACGACGATCTTGCCCGCCGCGGCGTGGTCCTTCTTGACCAGCAGCGCGTAGACCAGCTCACGCAGCAGCCAGCGGGTGCGCGGATCGATGCGGCCCATGATGCCGAAGTCGAAGAACACGATGCGCCCTTCGGTGTCGACGTAGAGGTTGCCCGCGTGCAGGTCGCCGTGGAACAACCCGTGCCGCAGCCCGCCCTCGAACACGCTGAACAACAACGCCTTGACCAACTCGGTGCCATCGAAGCCGGCCTTGCGGATGGCGGCGACGTCGTCGATGCGGATGCCGTGCACCCGTTCCATCGTGAGCACCCGCTCGCTGGTGAAGTTCCAGTGCACCTGCGGCACCCGGATGTTCTTGCCGAGCGGGGACGTGTGCAGATGCGAGACCCAGGCGTCCATCGACTGCGCCTCGAGGCGAAAGTCCAGCTCCTCGGCCAAGTTGTCGGAGAAGTCGGCGACCACGTCCTGGGCGGACAGCCGCCGGCCCAGCTTGGCCAGCTCGACGGCCTGGGCGAAGCGCTGCAGGATCTGCAGGTCGGCGGCGACCCGGCGGCGGATACCCGGCCGCTGGATCTTGACCACGACCTCCTCGCCCGTCTTCAGGGTGGCGTAGTGCACCTGCGCGATGGACGCCGACGCGAACGGCTTCTCGTCGAAGCTGGCGAACAGGTTCGCCGGTTCGTCACCGAGCTCCTCGACGAACAGCTTGTGCACTTCCTCGGTGTCCGCCGGCGGCACCCGGTCCAGCAGGCCGCGGAACTCGCGCGACAGCGATTCACCGAAGGCGCCGGGGCTGGACGCGATGATCTGCCCGAATTTCACATAGGTCGGGCCCAGGTCGGCGAAGGTCTGGGGGATCTGCTTGATGATTTTCTGTTGCCAGGAACCTTTGCCCGGCAGGTTGGTCACCACCCGAGCGGCGGTGCGGGTGACCTGCCAACCGGTGGCAGCTACCCGGGCCGCTTCCACCGGGAGCGGCACCCGGTCAAGCTTGGCCACGTCGCGATGTTTAGTGGAACTCATTTCTGCAGTGTGCCAAATAGCAGCAGTCGTTTCCCAATTCGATCCCAATTTGCGTGACCGCGCTCACGCACCGGAATAAGCGCGCAGAAATCCCCGGGTGAGCTGTTTTACCTGGGCTGCCACGGTGTCAGCCACGCCGTGGGCTGCCAATTTTCCCGCCCGGCGATCAATTCGTACATGGTCGCGCCATCGATGCTTTCCCGGATGATGTCGGCGTGCCCTGCATGCCGCGCCAATTCGTTGATCACGTGCAGGATCACCCAGCGCGCCGACCAGGCTTCGATGTCTTGCGGAAACCAAGGGATGTGGTGCGGAACCGGCACCGGGGCGTCGAGGTTTACCGCCTCGACCAGTTGCAGCGCTTCCGCATTCTGGTTGGCGAACGCTCGCAGCAGCCCGTCCAACGTTTCACCGGGCAGCATGACGTGCTCGTCCGCGCGTGCCTTGGCGATCTCGTCGAACGACCGGTTGTCTCTGGGCGGTGCGTCCGGTGCGCTTGCGACCCGCGCCATCCAACTGCGCTGCATACCGGTGGCGTGTTTGATCAGACCGCCGATGGACAGGGCGCTGACCGATGGCGTCGAGCGCGCCTGCTCGTCGGTGAGGCCGTAGGAAACCGCGAAGTAGGCGCTCTGGTGGTAAGCCAGATATTCACGCAGGGCGCTGCGTTCGTCCGACACGGGCGGGGAAATTGGCAGCCCACGGCGTGGCTGACAC
>NZ_LZKQ01000116.1 GCF_001668675.1 Mycobacterium asiaticum
TCAACGCCGGGATCAACTCGTTGATCAACCTGGCTGGCAACATCACACTGCCGCCGTTTGCGTTGCCGCCGTTCAGCGCAGGCAGACCACCCGTGAGCGCCCCTGTAAGGGCGACGGAGAGACCGCTGATGCTGGCCCCAATGCTGCCTGTCAGGGCCGCATTGAGCGCGGCGGACAGCGCGGGAAGGTTGAACTCGGGGAGTGCCGGCAAGGTGAGCGGAGGCAGTGGCGGGAAGCTGAACGGCGGCAACGCAAACGGCGGCAGTGTGATGTTGCCAGCCAGGTTGATCAACGAGTTGATCCCGGCGTTGATGCTGGCGCCGATGTCCGGAAGTGCTGGCAGCGGCGGGAAGCTGAACGGCGGCAGCGTAAGCGGAGGCAGCGCAAGCGGCGGGAGCTGCAAGCTGGCCGCGAGAGTCTGACCCAGGTTGACCGCTGCGGTGATGCCACCAGCGATAGAGGCACCGATCTCGGGAAGCGTCGGCAGTTGGATGCTGAATGGCGGCAACGTGAATGGCGGCAGCGCGAACGGCGGCAACGTCAATGACGGCAGCGTGAACGGCGGCAACGTGAGCGGCGGCAGTTCCAGGTTGGCACCGAGGTTGATCAGGGTGTTGAGGCCGCCGGTGAGGGCGGCGCCGAAGTCGGGCAGCACCAGGCCCGGGAAGCCGGGGATGGTGATGCCGGGCAGGCCGAAGTTCAGCGGCGGGAACTGGAAGCCGGGGAACCCGGGCAGCGGCGGCAGTTCCAGGTTGGCACCGAGGTTGATCAGGGTGTTGAGGCCGCCGGTGAGGGCGGCGCCGAAGTCGGGCAGCACCAGGCCCGGGAAGCCGGGGATGGTGATGCCGGGCAGGCCGAAGTTCAGCGGCGGGAACTGGAAGCCGGGGAACCCGGGCAGCGG
>NZ_LZKQ01000117.1 GCF_001668675.1 Mycobacterium asiaticum
CCCCCCGGTGCCCCACCACCCGGGCCGCCGGCCTCGCTGACGCCGGGAGGTCAACCGTGACAAGGCAACTCAGGCGGCGTCGGTCCCTGCTGGCGACCATCCTGACCCTGGTGCTGGTGACCGGGGTGATCGTCGCAATGCGCAGTGCCGACGAGACCGCCCGAACCGTCGTGATCGCCTACTTCGAGAACAGCAACGGTGTCTTCGCCGGTGATGATGTCCGCATCCGTGGGGTGCCGGTCGGCAAGATCACCAAGATCGAGCCGCAACCGCTGCGGTCCAAGATCACGTTCTGGTTCGATCGCAAGCACAAGGTTCCGGCCAACGCCAACGCGGCGATTCTGTCGCCGCAACTCGTCACCGGCCGCGCCATCCAGTTGACCCCGCCGTATTCCGGTGGGCCCACCCTGGCCGACGGGGCGGTGATTCCGCAGGAACGCACGGTGGTTCCGGTGGAGTGGGACGACCTCCGCACCCAACTGCAGCGACTCACCGAACTGCTCAAGCCCACCCAGCCGGGCGGCGTCAGCACCCTGGGTGCCCTGATCAACACCGCCGCCGACAACCTGCGCGGCCAGGGCACCACCATCCGCGACACCATCGTCAAACTCTCTCAAGCGGTTTCGGCGCTCGCCGACCACAGCAACGACATCTTCACCACCGTGCGGAACCTGTCGACTCTGGTGGGCGCCCTGCACGACAGCGCCGATCTGCTCGAACAGCTCAACCACAACCTGGCCGCGGTCTCCTCGGTGCTGGCCGACGACCCCACCAAAGTCGCGCAGGCGGCCGAGGACCTCAATGCCGTGGTCGACGACGTGCAGAGCTTCACGGCGGACAACCGCGAGGCGATCGGCACGGCATCGGACAAACTCACGTCCATCACCAGGGTGCTGGTGTCCAGCCTCGACGACCTCAAGCAGACCCTGCACATCAGCCCGACGGTACTGCAGAACTTCAACAACATCTTCGAACCGGCCAACGGCTCACTGACCGGAGCGCTGGCCGGCGCCAACATGGCCAACCCAATCGCCTTCTTGTGCGGCGCGATTCAAGCCGCCTCGCGGCTGGGCGGCGAGGAAGCGGCGAAGCTCTGCGTGCAGTACATGGCGCCGATCGTGAAGAACCGTCAGTACAACTTCCCGCCGATCGGTGAGAACCTCTTCGTCGGGGCACAGGCCCGACCCAACGAAGTCACCTACAGCGAAAATTGGATGCGGCCGGACTTCGTTCCGCCGGCCACGAACACACCGGTGGACCCCGGGGCAGGCCTGCGTGGCCTGATGATTCCCCCGGGAGCGGGCTCATGAACATCTGCCGCCTGCTGGTGAGCCTGGTGATGATCGTGACGGCGGCGTCCGGCTGCGGCTGGCGGGGGCTGAACTCGCTGCCTCTGCCCGGTACCGAAGGCAACGGCCCGGGCTCCTTTCTGATCCAGGCACAGATGCCGGACGTCAACAACATTCAGGCCAACTCGCGGGTCCGGGTCGCCGACGTGACGGTCGGCCACGTGACCAAGATCGAGCGGCAGGGCTGGCACGCCCTGGTCACCATGCGGCTCAACGGCGACGTGGATCTGCCGGCCAACGCCACCGCCAAGATCGGCACCACCAGCCTGCTCGGCTCCTACCACATCGAGCTGGGCGCACCGAAAGGTGAAGCGGCGCAGGGCAGGTTGCGCGACGGATCGGTCATTGCGCTGGCGCGCGGGGGCGCCTACCCGAGCACCGAACAGACGCTGGCCGCGCTGTCACTGGTGCTCAACGGCGGCGGGCTGGGCCAGTTGCAGGACATCACCGAAGCATTGAGCACCGCGTTCCGCGGGCGCGAACACGATCTGCGCAGTTTGATCGGCGAGCTGGACAAGTTCGCCGCCTACCTCAACGACCAGTCCGGTGACATCATCGCCGCCACCGACAGCCTCAATCGCCTCGTCGGCAAGTTCGCCGCACAACAACCGGTGCTGGACCGGGCGCTGGCAACCATCCCCGACGCGCTCACGGCGCTCGACGGGGAGCGGGACAAACTGGTCGAGGCCGCCGACAAACTCAGCAAATTCGCGGCCCTGACGGTCGACTCGGTCACCAGGACCAAAGCGAACCTGGTCAAAGAGCTGACCGAGATCGGGCCGGTGCTCGAGTCGCTGGCCAACGCCGGGCCCAGCCTCACCCGGTCGCTGTCGCTGTTGGGCACCTTTCCCTTCCCCAACGAGACATTCGAGAACTTCCAGCGCGGCGACTATGCCAACCTCACCGCCATCGTCGACCTCACGCTGAGCCGAATCGACCAGGGCCTGTTCACCGGAACACGGTGGGAGTGTCACCTGACTCAGCTCGAACTGCAGTGGGGGCGCACCATCGGCCAGTTCCCCAGTCCCTGCACCGCCGGATACCGTGGTACTTCGGGGAACCCGCTGACCACTGCCTACCACTGGGATCAGGGGCCCTAGATGCTGCATCTACCGCGCCGGGTCTTCATTCAGCTGACCGTGTTCACCGTGATCGCGGTCGGCGTGCTTGCGGTGACCTTCCTGCACTTCGTCAAGCTGCCGGCGATGCTGTTCGGGGTCGGGCGCTACACAGTGACGGTGCAGCTGGCCGAAGCCGGCGGCCTGTACGGCACCGGGAACGTCACCTACCGCGGCTTCGAGGTGGGCCGGGTGGAATCGGTGCGGCTGGCCGACATCGACGCCGGCGCAGGCACCCGCACCGGAGTCATCGCGGTGCTGTCCCTCAAGTCGGGCATCGACATCCCATCCGACCTGCGGGCCGAGGTCCACAGCCATACCGCGATCGGCGAATCGTATCTAGACCTGTTGCCCCGCAACGCCACATCACGGCCATTGCGGGACGGTGACGTGATCACGCTGGCCGACACCTCGGTGCCGCCCGACATCAACGCCCTACTCAGCGCGGCGAATACGGCCCTCGCGGCGATCCCGCGCGAGAACCTGAAAACCGTCGTCGACGAGTCCTACACCGCGGTGGCCGGGCTCGGACCGGAGCTATCCCGGCTGGTGCTGGGCTCGTCGAAACTGGCGATCGATGCGCGCCAAAACCTTGACCCCTTGGTGGCGCTGATCGACCGCGCGCCAGCGGTGCTCGATTCCCAGACACGCAGCTCCGACGAGATCGCCTCATGGGCGGCACATCTGGCCACGGTCACCGCCGAACTGCAGACGCACGACCCGGCCGTGGCGGCCGTCATCGATCGGGGCGGCCCGGCACTGGGGGAGGTGCGTGAGCTGACTGAGCGCCTGCAGCCCACCCTGCCGATCCTGCTGGCCAACCTGGTCAGCGTCGGACAGGTCGCGCTGACTTACCAGAATGACATCGAGCAGCTGTTGGTGGTATTCCCGATGGCGATCAGCGCCGAGCAGGCCGGGATCTTGGCCAACCTGAACACCAAGCAGGCATACCGGGGCCAGTACCTGAGTTTCAACCTCAATCTCAATCTGCCGCCGCCGTGCACGACGGGATTCCTTCCCCCGCAACAACAACGCGTCCCTACCTTCGAGGACTACCCGGCGCGCCCGGCCGGCGACCTGTATTGCCGGGTGCCGCAGGACTCGCCGCTCAACGTGCGCGGCGCCCGGAACATCCCCTGCGAAACGGTGCCGGGTAAACGCGCGCCGACCGTGAAACTGTGCGAGAGCGATGAACCGTACGTGCCCCTCAACGACGGGTTCAACTGGAAGGGCGACCCGAATGCGACCCTGTCCGGGCAAGACATCCCCCAGTTGCCGCCCGCACCGCCCATCCCGGCAGCCGAGTACGACCCGGCCACCGGCACCTTCATCGGGCCCGACGGGCGGCGCTACACCCAATCTGACCTGGCGCAGACAGCGCCGAAAGACAAGACATGGCAGACGATGCTGCTGCCGCCGGGCAGCTGAGGGAGGACCTGTGTCGGTGTCAACCGAAACCGAAACCGAAACCGAAACCGAAACCGATGTCGAGGCCGAATCCGAAGTCGAATCGGACCTTGCTGCGGACATCCCCGCACCCGGGACGGCAGCAAAACAACCCCGTCGGGCCATCGCGTTCGGGCTGGCCGCCGTAACCGCGTTGGCGACACTGTTGTGCTGGTTCGGCTTTCGCGTCGACCAGAACCAGCAGGAGCT
Organism: Mycobacterium asiaticum; assembly: GCF_001668675.1. Lineage (GTDB taxonomy): Bacteria > Actinomycetota > Actinomycetes > Mycobacteriales > Mycobacteriaceae > Mycobacterium > Mycobacterium asiaticum_D. The sequence continues at coordinate 4,124 of NZ_LZKQ01000117.1, forward strand.
GTCTCAGCGCACTCAGTTCCTGCAGGTTGCGCGGCAGGCCGCGCTGAATCTGACGACCATCGACTGGCGACACGCCGACGCCGATGTACGCCGGATACTGGACGGCGCGACCGGAGAGTTCCACAACGACTTCGCCAAGCGGTCACAGCCGTTCATCGAAGTACTGCGGGAAGCCAAGGCCAGCACGGTCGGCACCATCACGGAGGCGGCGCTGGAATCGCAGACCGCGGATACCGCGCAGGCGCTCGTCGTCGTCTCCGTGCAGACCTCCAATGCCGGTACACCAGAACCGGTTCCGCGAGTGTGGCGAATGCGGATCACGGTCCAACGGAGCGGCGCCGGGGTCAAGGTCGCCAACGTCGGGTTCGTGGCATGATTGCCGGCGCGCTAAAAGCTATGCGACCAAACGGCATTCGCTGGCCGAAGGTGATCGGCTACGCGCTGCTGCCCGTCCTGGCCCTGTCCCTGACGGGCGCCACGGCCGCGCTGAAGTGGCGGGACGGCTCCGAGCGCGACGCCGCAGTTGCCCGCGTCGAGTCGGTTCAGGCCGCCACGCAGGCGACCATCGCCCTGCTGTCGTACCGGCCCGACACCGTCCAGCGGGATCTCGAGGCCGCGCGGGGCCGGTTGACCGGGGCGTTCCTCAACGCCTACACCCAGTTGACCCACGACGTGGTGATCCCGGGCGCACAGCAGAAGCAGATCTCGGCGGTTGCCACCGTGCCGGCCGCCGGGGCGGTTTCAACTTCGGCGAGTCACGCCGTTGTGCTGTTGTTCGTCAACCAGACCATCGTGGTCGGCCAGGACCCTCCGACCAGCACCGCATCCAACGTGCGGGTCACCCTGGACCGCATCGACGGACGCTGGCTCATCTCACAATTCGACCCGATTTGAGCCGTACCGATGCCACGCCGACGCCACCGAACCGGAAAGCCCATAGGCGCCGGGATTGTGGCCGGCGCACTGCTTTTCGGGGCAGCAGCGCCCGGCGCGCACGCCGATACGGTCGCCTATCTGGTCAATGTGACCGTGCGACCCGGGTACAACTTCGCCAGTGCCGACGCAGCGTTGAGTTACGGACATGCCCTGTGTGACAAGGTAGCTCAGGGCCGCAGGTATGCCCAAGTCCTCGGTGACATCGAGTCCGACTTCGCGACCGCGGATGAGTATCAGGCCTCGTATCTGCTCAGTCAGGCGGTCAACGAACTCTGCCCGGCATTGATCTGGCAGCTGCGCAAGTCAGCGGCCAGCTAGGGAGATACCATGCGATGCTTGCTGTTTGGCCTACCCACCACGCTGACCGTGGGCGCAGTGATGGGATTACCCGCTGCACACGCCGACAACAAACGGCTCAACGACAGCGTTGTGGCCAACATCTACACCGTGCAGCACCAGGCCGGCTGCACCAACGACGTCAGGATCAGCCCGCCGCTGCAACTGGCCGCCCAATGGCACGCCGCCGACCTGCTGAGCCACCGCGACCTCGGCGGCGACAACGGGTCCGACGGATCCATGCCGCAAGACCGGGCGGCGGCCGCCGGTTTCCGCGGCCGGGTGGCCGAAACGGTGGCAATCAATCCCGCCGTGGCCATCAGCGGCGTCGAAATCCTCAACCAGTGGTATTACCAGCCCGCGTATTTCGCGATCATGTCGAACTGCGACAACAGCCAGGTCGGGGTGTGGTCGGAGAACAGCCCGGACCGCACGGTGGTGGTGGCCGTCTACGGACAGCCGGACGGCGCCGCCCCAGCGCCGCCGAGCACCACGAAGCCGCCCGCCGTGGTGGCCATGCCGGAGAACGTTCCGCTCGACCCCAGCCCCGACTACGACGCAACGGACGAGGTCGAGTACGCCATCAGTTGGTTCCCGTGGATCCTGCGGGGCGGATACCCACCACCGGCGATGCCGCCGCAGTGATGCAGGGCCTACCCGTCGCCGCCGGCCAACCGCTCGGCGGTGGCAGCCAGTATTTGCCGGCAACCGGCCCACATGCGCGCGATGATGTCGGCGGCCGGCGGCAGGTCCTCGATGCGGCCGGCCACCTGACCGGTGTTGGCGACGCTGGCATCCATGTCACCATCGAAGTACAGCCGCTGCACCCGCTGCAAAGCGGCACCGCCCTCTTCGAAAGAGGCTGAGGCATCCAGCTTTTCGGCAGCACGGGTGCGGATGACCCGCATCATCCGCCGGCCGTCCAGGGGCAGCAGCACGGTGGACGTCTCGTCCGCCCGCACCACCGCCTGCTTGAGGTTGCCGTGCACGGGGGAGTCCGCGGATGCCAACAGGCGAGTACCCATCTGGACGCCGTCCGCACCGAGCACGAACGCGGCGGCCATGGACCGGGCGTCGCAGATACCGCCCGCCGCGACAATCGGCACGTCGACATGAGCCGCCACCAACGGCAGCAGCACCATGGTCGAGGCCCCGAACCGGTTTTTGAACCCGCCCCCTTCAACACCTTCGACCACCAGGCCGTCCACGCCGGCGTCGACGGCCTTCCTGGCGGCGGAGAGGGTGCCCACCACGTGGAACACGGTGATGCCGGCGTCGTGCAGCCGCGCGGTGAACAGTCTCGGGTCGCCGGCCGAAGTGGTGACGAAACGAATGTCGTTGGCTACCAACAGGTCCACCACGGCCGGGTCCCGGTTGAACAGCAGCGCGATGTTCGCCCCGACCGGCCGGTCGGTGAGCTCGTGCACCCGTTGCACGTCGGCGCGGCCCTGCTCGGACGTGGTCTCGATGATGCCCAACGCACCCGCATTGGATACCGCCGCGGCGAGTTGGGCGCCGGCGATATAGGTCATCGGTGCCTGGATGATCGGGATTTCGACCCGCGCCAGCGCGCAGAGCCGGTTGGTCCCGGGGGTCGGGGGCCGGTCAATCGCCATGCCGGCCTCCGGGTTTGGGGTTGCGTGGATCGACGAGGTCGCGAAAGCCTTCGGCGCGGTGCACGGCGGCGCCGAGGCTGCGGACCCGCTCGGTCAACACCCGATCCGAGGTCACCACCCGGATTTCGCCCGGCGCGGGGTCGTCCCGCACCATCCGGACGATCTCGTCATCGGCAGAGTTGGCGGCCGCCCGCGGCGCATACGCCACCTGGATCACCGATGAGCGCAGGGGAGTCGCGAGTGGCCGCTCGAACACCACCGTGACCCGCTCCGCCTCACCGCCGGAAGCCGCCCACGCGTCAAGACGTTCCACCAGCGTCGCCATCGCGCGCCGGCGGTCCTTCCACCAGCCGTCCGGGCGGCTGCCGATCACGTTCATGCCGTCGACGATCCAGCGCACGACCGTTCAGAACCACCGGCGCCTGCGGGACCGCTGCGCGTGCCGCTGCACGGCGGCCTCCTCCAGCACCCCGAGCGCGTTGATGACCTCGAGCTGGGACAGGATGAGCAACCCGTTGAGCTGCTTGAGTCGTTCGGGGTTGTTCTGGATCGCTTCCTGGTCGTCGACATAGATCTGCAGGAAGTCGCGCAGCGCCTTGCTGCCGGTCATCCGCTCGGGGACCTTCATCTGCCGCAGGATCGAGGCCATGTCGGGCTCATCGGTCACAGAACCGCTCCTTCACGATCGAGTGTCAGCGTTAGCGTAGGAGACCGCGCCCGCGCGGGCCGCGATCTGGGGCGGACACCCGAGGGTCGATCAGAGCAGACGCCCGAGGTATTGGCGGTCCTGCAGGTCCTCGCGATCCTGGCGATCTTCGCGCGAACTGTCGTCCGACTCATCGGGCGCGGTGGCCGACGCCAGACTCGGTTTCGAGGCACCGCCGGCCGACGAACCGGCTCCCATCCCGCTGCCCAGCGGGGCCGCGCCGCTCGTCGCCGCCGACCCGGCGTTCGCGGCGGCGGAGGTGACCGAGGATGTCGACGCTTCGGCGGCTCCGGCGACCAGAGGATTGCTTGCCGCCGCGGCGAGTTCGCTCTGTAATGCGGCCGCACCGAGTCCGGCGCCACCGCTGGACGCCGACGCCGACGCCGAGCCAAGCCGGGACATCGGGTTCGCACTGAACAACAGGGCGCCGGCGGCGTTGTCATCGGATTCGCCGTACATCCGGGCAATGTCGGTCAACGCACTCCCGGTGCGCATCAGCTCCTCTTGGGCGGCCGTGTTCGACGCCAGCATGGTCGCGGCCTCTTGCGCGAACGCCAGCACTGCCTGGGCAGAGACCTCTTCGCCACCAGCCGGGACAAGCCCGCTCAACACCGACATCGCCGCCGTCGAGCCGGCGCTGATGCCCTGGCTACCGATGTCGACCAGCTGCGAGCCGATGTCGCCCGCCGCTGGGTTGTGGGACATGGAGTCCATTGCCATCTGCGTCTTGCTCCTTGTATGTGACCGCACCTTCTGCCGGAACCTCCGTTCCGACCGGCGCTGGACAACACATCAATTCTAAGGTCTGTTGCGCGTGCCAGATGCACCTTTTCCCTCGCATGAGCACAATGCGCAAAACTACGAAATCGTCGCTTACTCCGACTATCGCATAGAAGCGCGACGGGTCCCGGACTGCGCCATACGTTGATTCTCAACGCATCACGCGAAGCACGGCGTCAATGATCGGCCGCCGCCGGACAACTCGCGAAAACGAGGGAGTACACACATGGAACCCATGACTTTTCACCCCGTCGTCGCCGACCTCGGCGCGCAGGTAGTGCACCTCGGCGGCGCCGCTCTCGAAGCCGGTGACCGCGCGTCGCTGTCCGTGACCGGCCTGCCCCCGGCAGGGGCGGACGAGGTGTCCGCACTGGCTTCGACCGCCTTCCAGAACGAAGCGGCCTCGCTGCTGCGACTGCACGCGGCGGCCCAGCAGGAACTGATGCGCGCGGGTACGGCATTCATCGAGATCGCGCAAACATACATTGACGTCGACGAATCGGCGGCACGCGCGGTGGTGTTCAGTGCGCTGCCGATGTCGGCTCGTTGGTCGGCGGCCTAACCACGGCGGGCCGGGTCCGCGGGTCAGCGCGTAGGGCGCACGGCCGGCTCGGGCGCCGCGGCGAATTCCTGTTCGGGCCGTCCCGTGGTCCCGTACCGCAACCCAACCGTGAGTTCGCCGGTGGTCGCCAGCGCGGCCAGGTAGCGCTGCGCGGTCGCCCTGGAGATGCCGATCGCGCCGGCGACCTGCGCCGCCGACATCGGTGCCGGCGCGGCTTGCAATGCCTGTAGGACGAGCTTCTTGGTGGGGGACGCCACGGGGGGCGCGGACTGCGCCGGAGCGACTTTGGGGCGTAGTGCATCCAGCGCGGAGTCCACGTCGGCGGCGCTGAGGTTGGGGCTGGACAGGATCTTGCGGTAGCGCGAGTACCCCGCCAGCCGGGCGGCCAGCTCGGTGGTCGCGAACGGCTTCACCAGATAGCTGAGTGCCCCGGCTGCCAGCGCGGCGCGGATCGTGTCGGCCTCGGTGGCCGCGGTCAGCACCATGCTGTCGCCGCGCAGTTCACGCACGAAGTCGACACCGGAGCCGTCCGGCAGGTAGACGTCGACCAACGCGAGGTCCACCGGCTCGGCGTCCCGCGCCGCCGCGAGCGTGTTCGCGGTGGCGACCACCGTGAACCCCGGCATGGCTTCGACGATTCCCGCGTGCATGTTGGCGACGCGGAAATCGTCATCGACCACCAGCACGGTCAGGTCTGCGCTGCCCATTGCTCCTCCTCGGCCATCACACCCGGAAGCCGGGCGATGAACTCGGCACCGGTCAGCCCGCGCGATGCGGTCGGGTCGCCCGGACTCGACAACCAGAGCTCGCCGCCGAGTGCGCGGCTGATCTGGCGGGACAACGCCAGCCCGATGCCGCGGCCGCCCGGGATTCCGGAGTCCGGCTTCGTGGAGGTGCCTTCGGTGAACAACAGGTCCACGAAGTCAGCCGGCACCCCGTCGCCGCTATCGGCGACGGTGACGTGCAGGGTCGAATCCTGTTGCAGCAGCTCTACTTCCACCGCCTTTGTGCCGTTGCCGCCGATCCGGGCCGCATCGATCGCGTTGTCGATCAAGTTGCCCACCACCGTGGTGACGTCCACCGGAAGTTCGAGCCGACCCGACACCCAGGTGTTCTCGCCGACCTTCAGCGTGACGCCAGCCTCGCGGGCCGCAGCGGCCTTCGCCGCCAGGAATGCCTGCAGGTGGGTATCGCGGATGGCGTCGAGGCCGGGCACCGTCACACCCAGCGGACCGGCACCGAGCAATTCCTCCAGGTACGTCAGGCCCTCCTCGAGGTGCCCGGTGTGCAACAGCCCGTTGAGCAGGTGCAGCCGGTTGGCGAACTCGTGGCGCTGGGCGCGCAACGCGGTGCTCATCACTTGTACCGCGTCGAGTTGCCGGGTCAGCGACTCGACATCGGTGCGGTCGCGTACCACCAGCACGGTGCCCAGCTCGCGGCCCTCCCGCTGCACCTTGCGCGCCGACACCACCACGATCCGATGGCCCACGGTGGCCAGCGTCGGCGCGGCGTCAGCGGCGTGGAACACATCGAGAACCCTTGGTGTCAAACCGATCTCGTCGATCCGGCGACCCAGCCGGCTACCGATTTCGAGCAACCGGCACGCCTCGTCGTTGACGAAGGTGATGCTGCCGGTCTCGTCGGCGGCCAGCACACCCTCGCCGATCCCGTGCAGCACCGCCGCCTGGGTGCGAACCAGCTCGGCCATCTCGGCCGGCCGCAACCCCAGGGTCATGCCGCGCCACCGCCGCGCCAGTGCCACCGAGCCGACCACACCGATCAGCAGGGCCGCGCCGCCCAGCGGGGCCAGCACCCGCAGGTTCTTGGAGAACTGTTCGTCGAACTCCTTGGTGGAGATGCCGACGCTGACCATGCCCAGCACCCGGTTCGTACCAGGTTCCAGCACAGGCACTTTCGCGACGATCGACCGGCCCAGGGTGCCGGATTGATGAAGCACTTGCTCGTGCCCGGCCAACGCCTGCGCGGGATCGGTGCTCACCTTGCGGCCCAGTTCGTCGCGATGGGGGTGGGCCAGGCGTACCCCTTGGGTGTTGGTGATGACCACGAACAGCACGTGGGTGCGCTGCTCGACGCGGGAGGCGACGGTCTGCAGCGGGCCGGCCGCCAGCTGCGACACCGTGGCGGGATCGGGAGTGATCGCAGCGTCGTCATACCGGGCGATGTTGTTCAGCACGGTGGGGGATGAGGCCACGACGCGGGCGATGTCCATGGCGTGCACACCGTATTGCAGGTCCAGCCGGTGCCGGTTGAACTCGGCAAACAGCACGAACGCGACGATCAGCGTCAGCGTGACCAGCACCAGCTGCAACAACAGCACCCGGCTGGCGAGCCGCATGTCGATGCGACCGGGCATGCCGGGACACTACCACGCGGCGATGAGCAGAATGCGCAAAACTAGCAAGCGATCGTGTTCCGCCTACGATCAGCGCATGCGCGACTCCAAGATCCTGATCACGGGCGTGACCGGCCAGGTCGCCGCCCCGGTTGCCCTGGCCCTGGCGGCCGACAACGAAGTGTGGGGCGTTGCCCGGTTCACCGACTCCGCGACCCGCAGCACCCTCGAGCAGTCCGGGGTGCGCTGCGCGGCGGTCAACCTGGCCGCCGGCGACTTCACCGGCCTGCCCGCCGACTTCGACTACGTACTGAATCTGGCGGTGGCGAAAAGCGGCAAGTGGGACAGGGATCTGGCCGCCAACGCCGAATCGGTCGGGTTGCTGATGGCGCATTGCCGGGATGCGAAGGCTTTCCTGCACTGCTCGTCGGCGGCGGTCTACGACCCGCCGGACGACGCGCTGCGCGCCGAAAGCGCTGCGCTCGGGGACAACCACAAACCGTTGTTTCCCACCTACTCGATCTCCAAGATCGCCGGCGAGGCGGTGGCCCGGTCGACCGCGCGGGTGTTGGGATTACCCACCATCATCGCGCGGTTGAACGTGCCCTACGGGGACAACGGCGGCTGGCCGTTCTACCACATGGAGATGATGCTCGGCGGCATCCCGATTCCGGTACCGCCCGGGGAACCGGCCCGCTACAACCCGATCCACCAGGACGACATCATCGCCACCATCCCGAAACTGCTTGCGGCCGCGTCGGTTCCGGCGACCACCGTGAACTGGGCCGGCAACCAGATCGTCAGCATCCAGGAGTGGTGTGGCTATCTGGGCACGCTGGTCGGCCGCGAGCCGGTGTTCAGCGAGAGCGCCCAGGCGTTGCGCGGCAATCCCGTCGACGTCACCCGGTTGCACGAACTCATCGGTGGCGGCAGCACGGTGGACTGGCAGGACGGGTTGCGGCGGATGGCCGCGAAATATCACCCGGACCTGGTCAGCGCGTAGCTCACAAGTAGTTCAGCAGCCGTTCGGCGAACACCGCGGGGTGTTCCCGGTGCATGAAGTGGCCGCCCGGTACTTCTTCGACGGTGTATTCGCCGTCGAATACCCGGGCGGCGAACCGATAGTCGGCCGGTTCGGCGATCGGGTCATCGAGACCGGCGAAAACCACCGTGGGCACCGTGATCCGCGCCTTCAGCGACGCGGACGGCACCGGGGACAGTTTGCGGTAATACCCGAACGCCGCGTTCAGGCTGGCCGGGTTCGCGAAGCTGGCGCGCACCGCGTCGAACTCGCCGGGCTCGGGCGTCCAGGTGGGCGACCATCGACGGTAGATCTCCGGCAATGCGGCAAAATCATTGCGCGCGAATCGCTTTGGCGCGCCGGGCAACTTGTAGGCGGCGAAATGTCGCACGCCCCAGATCTTTCTCAGCGTCGGCTTGAGCGCGGCGGGGTGGGGGATGCCGATCACGAGCAGCTTCCGCACCCGGTCAGGGCGCAAACCCGCGGCACCGTAGGCGGCCGAGGCTCCCCAGTCATGCCCGATCAGGATGGCCTCCGTGGCACCCAGCGCGTCGATCAACGCCAACGGGTCGCGGGCCAGCGTCTCCTGGTCGGGATCGCGGTCCGGAATCGCACTCGGGTGGTATCCACGCATGAACGGACTGACCGCGTGGTACCCCTTCGCGGCGATCCGCGGTCGCAGGTGATCCCACGAATGAGCGGTATCCGGAAACCCGTGCAGCATCAGCACCAGCGGCCCGGAACCCTCCTCGAGATAGGCGAAGCGCAGCCCGTTGGCGTCGACGTAGCTGATCTCATCGGCCATGACGGGGACGCTACGCCACTAGGGGGCGCAGCGGGTCCGCATCACATCACCGCGCCTCCATTGACCCCGAGCACCTGGCCGGTGATGAAACTCGCCTCCGGCGAGCACAGGAAGCCGACCGCAGCCGCGATGTCATCGGCCGAGCCCATGCGACCCACTGGAATTCGCTTCGCCAATTGATCGGGCGCACCGAGTCGGCCCTCGGCCTGCCACTGCCGCGACATCGGCGTGTCGATACTGGACGGTGGGACGTTGTTGACCGTGATCCCGTGCGGCGCATACTCGCTGGCGAGCGATTTCGTCAGGGTGATGACCGCACCCTTGGCGGCGGCGTAGTGGGCCATATTCGCCGAGCCCCGCTGCGCGCTCGACGAGGACACCATCACGATCCTGCCCCACCCCGCGGCGACCATGTCCGGCAGTGCGACCTGACAGCAGTGAAAGGTCCCCGTCAGGTTGATGTCGATGATCTCGGCCCACGACTCGACGGTGATGTCGGCGAAGGGCGCAAACGCCGCCTTGCCCGCACTGGTCACCAGGACGGCGACGGAACCCAGCTCGGCTCGTACCGCACCGAACGCCGCCTCGACGCCGGGCCGGTCCCGTACGTCGACCTCGATACCCGTTGCGGTGATACCGTTTTCACCCAGCTCCGCGGCGACCCGCCGGGCGGCGCCGCCGTCGATATCGAGCACCGCGACCCGGTGACCGCGGCGGCCGAGCTCATGACAGATGGCCTCGCCGATTCCCGACGCGCCACCGGTAACCGCCGCCACCCGATCCTGCACCGACAACCCGGTACCCCCTTCAAGACTCATCCGTCAGATCCTGCACATCGCGGCGGTATACGACGCTGCCGGCACCCGCCCAATTACCTTCCGGCACCTCGTGGATCAATGTCCACACGTGGTATGCGCGCGGACCCACCGGGTCGATGTCCGCCGCCGCGCAGACCGCTGCATGTACATCGGCGGCCAGCTGCTCCTTACCCGCCGTCGACAACGCCGCGTCGAACGCCGTCACATCAACCCGGAACCGGGGTTCGCCGGGATGCCGCCCGCCGACCAACTGCGCCTCAGGGTCGGTCGGGTGCAGATAGACCACGGTGTTGTCCCGCAGGAACGGGGTGTCCGGCGCGCGTTCGGCGCGCAGCAGCGCCGTGACCAGTTCGTCGGCCAGCGTCCGTAACGCGTCATCACGAATCGATCCGCGCACGTACGTCAGATCGATCATCGGCACTTGGCGAGCGTAACCGCTGTGTCGATCGGCTTTTCCGCGGCCGCGCCGCGATAGTGTTACGCCCGGCAAACCCCGGTGGCGATGCGGTGCCGCGTTGGCCGGCCCGCGGGGAGGAGAGCGGATGGCAGCCGTCGCCCCCACCCGCGCCGCGGCGCACCGCGGACTCTGGCCGCGCCTGGTGGGCGGCGCCGCGCTTGTCGTCCTCGGTGTGTGCGCGGCCGGCGTGCTGGTGACCGCGCCCCGCCCGACCACCGGCAGCCTGGCCACGCGCACCAACTGGGTGCTGGCGACCGCGCTGCCGGTGAGTACCGATTTCCCGCAGGACTGGGGTTATTCGTTGACCGGACGGCTGGAGCGCCCCGAGACGGCGCCCGTATCCAGGACCGTCTCCAAAGCGTCGGGTCCGCAAAGCCAGGGTCCGGTCGCCGCGCTGTATGCCCCGGACACCTGCAGGGATATCCCCGCCGTCCTCGACCACGGCGGTTCCGCGCTGGCTGCCTTCGTGCACGTGGACCGGTACGCCCAATTGTTCGTCCAGGACGCTCCGCCGGCCGATGCCGCAGCTACCGGGGAGTCGCATGAGCACGGCCCCAACGCCCGCTTCGCGATCTGGGTCGTCGAGGACGGTCCGGGGCAGATCGCACAGTACTCGGACTGGCTGGACCGTTGCGGCTCATACCAAGTCACCAATCACTTTCTGGACGGCGAGGTCAAGAACCGGCGCGAGGTGACCACGTCGGTAGAGGCGCGTTCGGCCGAGGGCGCCGACGCAGCGGTCGCGGTGACCCGCACATTCAAGCCGATCGCCGGGCGTGACCCGGCGTCGACTTACCACGTCGAGTACTACGCCGTGCGTGGCGTGCTGCTGGAGTGCACGATCTACCTGGAAGGCGACGAACTCGGCCGGGCGAAGCAGATCGCGGCACGCACGCTGCAAAGGTTGCGTGCGTTGTGAATTCGCGAACTCCCTGGTTGGTCACCGGCGCGCTGTGCGTCATCGCGGCGGCGGCGGTGCTGGTTTCGGTCCCGGCCGTGCTCAAATCCGAACGCCATCAAGATAATTCGAGCCAGGGCGCACTGGCCCCGAACCTCGCCGCACTCAACGATCGGCAGCTGGCCGATCTGCTGCCCAAGGAGCAGGACTTCCCGGCCTCCTGGACGGTCAGCGAAATCAAGCAACTCTCGGATACGTTCGGTTACTTCAGGTATCACGTCGACGACGAGGGCCTGGGCATCAACCCGGTGGAGTGCTTCTCGGTGCTCGGCGTGGCATCCACCGGCGCCTTCGATGCGGCCGAGGTCTTCGGACATGACCGCGCCGATCCGCCGGAGGTCGCCGCCCGCAGGGACATTCGACTGATGATCGGCCGGGAGTTCGACTCCGCGGGGTTCGACGCATTCACCGGTCAGGTTTCACGGTGCCTGCAGTTCAGCAGTGCCGCCGCGGGCAGCTACACCGTTCGTATCCTCGAGGACACGCGCGCCGGCGGCGGGCCGCAACGGTTCCGCTATTCGGTCACCACCACAATCGGCACCGACCCGTCCGACGAAACGCGTACCGACTACTACTCCTACGCGCGCACCTCGGGATTGATCCTGACCGGCGCGGCCAGCACCGGCCACCAACAAGCCTTCGACGCACTGTTCGACAGCACGCTGAGCCGGATCGTCAACCGCTGAGGCCGGCTCTCAAACGGGAAATGGTTCCGAACCCGAGGGTCCGGAACCATCCCAGCGATCGATCAGAGCCGGTCTGAATCGGCGCCCTTGTAGTAGCGAGTCAGGAATCCGGTCGCGCCGATGGCCGCGGCGATTCCGACCACGGCGGTGAACACCAGGCTGAAAGCCATCGACCCGGCGAACCAGCCGAACGTCATGGCGATGTAGACCATCCAGAGCAGCCGGAAGAAGGACGCGGCGGCCAGGACGGCCAGGCTGATGCCGATCCAGAGGCTGCGCTGCCGGTCGACACGGTTGATCTGCTGTTCGATGCCGGCGGGGACGATGTTCATGGTGTTGCCTTCCTCTCGTGGGGCGCCGCCTCGTTGGCGTCGTCGTTGCGCCAACTACACATCCGCCGCACGGCTACCGATCCCAACCCTGGCGCCTCATACCTGTCCAGCCGGGCGATTCATCTCGTCCTGGAACATCCGGTACCGCTCGGCGCGGCCGGGTCTGCGCCGAACGATCAACCAGCCCGCAGCCAACAGCACAAACCACGCCGGGAACCACATCATCCCGACTGCTGTGTCCGGCTCGGTGGACAGCGTCCAGATCACGAAGCCGAAGAACGCCAATATCGCCCAGCACATCGCGACGCCGCCGGGCATCTTGTAGATCGATTCGGTGTGCCGCCCGGCATGCCGCCGACGATAGACGAGGTAACTGATCACGATCATCGTCCAGATGAACATGAACAGCAGCGAGGCGACGGTGGTGACGACGGTGAAGACATCCATCACCGAGCCGCCGAAGTAGAGCAGCGGGATCGCGACCAGCAGCAGTGGGGCGGTCAACAGCACTGCGGTCCCCGGCACCCCGCCGCGGTTGAGCCGCCTGAATAGCGCTGGGGCGCTGCCTTCGTCAGCAAGACCGAAAAGCATTCGCCCAGTAGAGAATACGCCGGAATTGGCCGATGAAGCCGCCGACGTGATCACGACGAAGTTCACGATCGACGCGGCGGCGCCGAGGCCGGCCAGGGCGAACATGGTCACAAAGGGCGATTCACCACTGGCGACCTTCCGCCACGGCACCACCGCCAGAATCGCCAGCAGCGCACCGATATAGAAAATTGCGATGCGCATCGGAACAGCGTTGATCGCCCGGGGAAGAGTGCGTCGGGGGTCGGCTGTTTCGGCCGCGGCGGTGCCGACGAGTTCCACCCCCACGAAGGCGAAGAAGGCGATCTGGAAACCGCCGACCAGGCCCATGACTCCGGTCGCGAAGAATCCACCGCCCGTCCAAAGGTTCCCGACCGTCGCGAGGTCACCGGCGGGGGAGACGAACCCGATGGTCACCAGGACCACCCCGACCACGATCAGTCCGAGGATCGCGATTATCTTGATCAACGCGAACCAGAACTCGATCTCCCCGAAGTTGCGGACGCTGAACAGATTGATGAGCACCACCAGCAGCACGGTGACCAACGCCGGTAACCACAACGCGATGTCGGGCCACCAGAACCGCGAATAGCCCACAATCGCAACGATCTCACCGATGCCGGTGACCACCCAGGCAAACCAGTAGGACCATCCGACGAAGAATCCCGCCGCCGGACCCAACAGGTCGGCGGCGAAGTCGACGAAGGACTTGTAGTTGAGGTTGGACAGCAGCAGTTCGCCCATCGCGCGCAGCACGAAGAATATGAAGAATCCGATCACGGCGTAGACCACGACGACCGCTGGGCCCGCCTGGGTGATCGTGCGTCCCGACCCCATGAACAAGCCGGTGCCGATCGCACCGCCGATCGCAATCAACTGTATTTGGCGGTTGGACAGCTCCCTGTGCAGATGGGGGACACCGCCGGTCGCCATGGGACGACAATAGAGGTCGCGTCGGGCAATTCAACCGCTTCGCCCAGCCCCGCCCCCCAGGTCTTCTCCGGCTAGGCCAGGAAGGCACCCGACGAGGTGATGACGTCGCCGGCGGCCAGGTCGTCCCTTTTCAGTTTGGACAACAGGATGCCGATGTTGTCGCCGGTGGTCGCGGTGTCCACCTTCTTCCGGAATTGCTCGATGGCGTCCACCCGCACCGAAGGCCCGTCGTTGATGCGTACCTGATCACCGACGCGCAACTCTCCGTACTCCACCCGGCCGGTGGCCACCGCACCGCGGCCGCGGATGACGAATACGTCCTGCACGGTCATGCGAAACATGCGCCAACGCTACTCCGACCCAAGGGCTGGTCCGCGAGGGCACGCAGGTCACCACCCCTGCGCGAGCAGACGTAAAAGTCCGCGACACGCCGTGCGTGTGCGGACTTTTACGTCTGCTCGCGCGTCACGGCCCTGCCTAGGAGGGTGATCTCCATCAGCCGGCGCAGCACGGCATACGCGCCCTGGTCCGCATCCGGCCCGGACAACCGGCCGATATCCACGGCAAGGGCGAACGCCGCGTGCACGGCGTACCGGGCCCGGCCCATCGTCAGCTCCGGCCGGGCGGCCACGGCGAGCCGGGCCCAGCTTTCGACGGTGGACCGCTGGATGTTGTACAGCATCACCGCATCGGCCTCCGGAAGGTTGTGCCGCTCGGTGAAATACACGTGGGCCAGTTCGGGGTAGGCCAGCGACCGCGCGACGTAGGCGTCGATGAGCCCAGTCAGCGCCGCCTCGGGATCGCTGTTGAGGGCCAGCACGGTGGACAGGTCACCGGACTGTTGATCCGCGGCCCGCCGATAGGCGACACCCAGGATGTCCGCCTTACCCGGGAAGTACTGATAGATGCCGGCCACCGGGATGCCGACCGCGGCCGCGATGTCCTCCATGCTGGTCTCGCGGTAGCCGCGCTCGTGGAACAGCCGCATCGACTCGTGCAGCAGCAGCTCGTAACTGCCCGCGGATCTCGTGATCGCCTGTGGCCGTGGCGGTTTGACTGCACCGACGGGCCCGGTGGGGAGCTCGGCGGACAGCAGCGCGGTGGTGATGTCGGTCAGCGTGGCGCGAATCTCGCCGGTGGCGAGGCGGGAGCGGTGATCGGTGATGCTGCCGATCACGCTCAGGGTCGCCGCCGACAGCGTCCAGCGCTGGCGTGGGGTCAGCTCCGGCCGAATCGCCATCAGCGGCCGCTGCAGGCGCCGGTTGGCCACCTTGATCTGGTTCGCCAGCGCTTGTTGGTCATCGCCGTGCAGATAGCGGCCTTCCCAGCGGTACAGCCCACCGGCGGTGCGGTTGACGATCGTGATGTCGATCAGGGCACGGATCAGTGCCCGCAGTGTCTGCTCGGGGTCCGCGTCGGCGGGCAACCCGTCGACGAATGCCGTGGCGTCCACCAGATTTTGACCGAGTGCCAGCACGGCATCCCGAAAAAGTTCGTACTTGCCTTGGGAGTGCCGGTACAGTGCCGCGGCCGAGATCCCAACGCGCGCCGCGATGTTTTCCATGCTGACCGCGTGGTAGCCGAGCTCGCTGAACGCGTCGGCCGCGGCCCGCGCGATCTGGGCCTTGCGGTCCTTCGGGCGCCGCTTCACCTGATCCGTGGGCGGGCGGCTGGCCGGGGGCATAGAGATCACCGTAGCGGCGCGGCGACCCCGGGCAATTCTGGCCCGCTAGTTGAGCCGGCTGAGCAGCTCGGCGGCGAGTTGTTCGCCCCGGTCCTCCTGCAGGAAATGCGCCGCCCCTTCGATGCGCACCTGCTCGCCGGCGGTGGGGATCAGCTGACAGAACAGCTCGCCGGACTTCGGGTAGGGGAATACCGGGTCGCTGTCCGAAAAGGCAACCAGCGCAGGCTTATTCCAGCGGGAGAGCTGATCGGTGATCTCCAGCATCCGGGCGGCGCCCGGCGCGTCTTCTTCGATGGGGACCAGCAACGGGAACTGGGCGGCGCCGGCCTTGGACTCGGGGGTGGGGAACGGCGCGTCGTAGGCGGCGACGATCTCGTCGGGCAGCTCGGTCGTGGTGGCGCTCTGAATCACGAAGCCCACCGGCAGGTCCGGATTCTTCTCGGCGAAGTTGCGCCAGGCCATGAAACCCTTGGACACCCGACCGGTGAACAGGCCGGTGTTCATCACCATCAAGGCGCCCACCTGTGGCTCGTGCTCGACCGCCCAGCGCAGCCCGATCGGGCCACCCCAGTCCTGGACGACGACGGTGGCTTGCTCCAGCTCGAGAGCGCCGAGCACCTTGGCGACCAATTCGCTGTGCCGGTCGAAGCTGTACCAGCGCCGGTCGGTCGGTTTGTCGGACCGTCCGAAGCCCGCGTAGTCGGGAACGATGACCCGGCGCCCGGCGGCGACCAGCGGCGGCAACATCTTCCGGTAGAGAAAGGCCCACGACGGCTCGCCGTGGAAACACACGACCGGTGACCCATCCATAGGCCCTTCGTCCAGATAGTGCATTCGCAGGCCGTCGACCTCGAGGTAGTGCGGGGTGAAGTCGTATCCGGGGAGGTTCTCGAATCGTGCATCGGGAGTGCGAAACACCTCTGGGGCGGGGGAATTCATAGCGGCGATCTCCATTCGACGTGCTGGCCCGCGCCAAAGTAACCGACCTTTGACTGACCAGTCAACTATTCGGTACCATTCCCAAGTGCCACGCACTTCGGACGCTCGCGATCGCATCGTGTCGAACGCGGCCCGGCTGTTCCTCGAGCGCAGCTACCACGCCGTCGGCGTGGAGGAACTCTGCGCCGCCGCCGACGTTCGAAAAGGCAGCTTCTATCACTACTTCCCGTCGAAAGCCGATCTGGCGAAGGCCGTCATCGATCTGCATCTGCAGCTGTTCGCGGCCCGGCTGTCCGGTCAGCCGGGGGATACGCCGGCCGAGACCCTGTCCTCCATCCCGTCCGCGATCGGCGGGATTCAGGCCGCGCTCCATGCCCAGTTCGGACGATTCGTCGGCTGCCCGTTCGGCAACCTCGCCGCCGAACTGTCCACCACCGACGAGGCCGTCCGCAGCCACCTCGCCGACCGACTGGCGGAGCTGCAGGGCCGGCTCGCCGCGATCTGCCGCGACGCCGCGCAACGGGGAATGCTGCGCGCGGACGTCGACCCGGATCGACTGGCCCATGCGCTGTTCGCGCACTACCAGGGGCTCATCCTGCTCGCCAAGCTGCACGGCTCGAGCATTTCGGAGTTGGAACCCGCGCTACGGAATTTCCTCGACGCGTATCTGGCCGAGCCGGCCGCTAACCGTTGATCTTGACCATCAGCTTGCCGACGTTCTTGCCGTCGAACAGCATGTTGATCGCGGTCGGCAGCTGCTCGAAACCCTCCACCACCGTTTCCAGCGGCGTGAGCTTGCCCGCGGAGATCAGCCCGGCGATCTCGCTCGCCGCTTCCTGCGCGCGGCCGAAATGGTCCAGCACGATGAACCCCTGCAGCGTCGCGCGCTGCACGAGCAGGTTGCCGAAGGCCCGCGGCCCCGGCGGCGGCTCTGCGTCGTTGTAGCCAGAAATCAAGCCGCACAACGCAACTCGCGCATTGATATTCAACCGGGCGAAGATCGCGTCCATGATGTCGCCGCCGACGTTCTCGAAGTCGACGTCGATGCCGTCCGGGGTCGCCGCGGCCAGCTGTGCGGCCCAGTCCGGGGCCTTGTGGTCGACGGCCGCGTCGAAGCCGAGTTGTTCGGTCAGCAGTGCGCACTTCTCGGGGCCGCCGGCAATCCCGACCACGCGCGCGCCGTCAGCCTTAGCGAGCTGTCCGGCCACCGAACCCACCGCACCGGCGGCGGCCGAGACCACCACCGTCTCACCGGGTTTCGGCTTACCGATGTCGCGGATACCGATCCACGCGGTCAACCCGGTCATACCGAGCGCACCCATGTAGGCACTCGGCGACACGCCCTCGGCGACCTCGACCGGCATCACCATCGTCGACGCTGAGGCGACCACGTACTCCTGCCAGCCGAGCAGGCCCTGCACGACCTGGCCCACCGGAAGTTTCGGGTTCTTGGATGCGATGACCTCGCCGATCCCACCACCGCGCATCACCTCGCCGATGCCCACCGGCGGCAGATAGGACGGAAGGTCGTTGATCCAGGCCCGGTTGGTCGGGTCGAGCGAAATCCAGTCGACGCGGACCAGTGCCTCACCGTCGCCGATATCGGGTATCGGCTGCTCGTCGAGTTCGAAGGTATTGGGCCCGATGCGCCCGGTGGGACGTTCGCGGAGCAGGAAACGACGGTTTCGGTCGGCCATGAGCGAACCGTACCGGACCCCGCAACTGGCGCGAATGCGCCCGCGCACGCTCGGGCTCGTTGTCACCGCCGGCTGCTATAACCCAACGTATGGCAGGAAGCGAACACGTCATCACCCACGTTTCCGATACCGCCCGGTGGACGGCTTTGCACCGGGCCACCGAGTCGGCTCGGCCGGATGCGTTGTTCGACGATCCGCTCGCCGAGCGGCTCGCAGGCCCACAGGGCCGGGCCATCGTCGCCCACGTTCCCCGCTCCACCCGGAACGGCTGGTGGCTGGTCGCCCGCACCAAGATCATCGACGACGCGATTCTTCGCGCCGTCGGCGACGGCTGCGACCGGGTGTTGAACCTGGCCGCGGGCCTGGACACCCGCCCGTACCGGTTGCCCCTGCCGGCCGAATTCCCCTGGGTCGAAGCCGATCTGCCGCCATTGCTGGCCGAGAAGACGCAATTGCTCGCCGACCAGACGCCGCGCTGCCGGCTGACCCGTGCCGCCGTCGACCTGGCCGATGCCCACGCCCGCGATGCGTTCCTGCACGAGGCGCTCGCGGGCGCCACCAAGGCGCTGGTGCTGACCGAGGGGCTGTTGATGTATCTCGAGCAACGGGACGTGGCCGCGCTTTCGGCGGCCATCAAGCGACCCGAAGTGGGTTGGTGGATGCTCGATTTCGCCGGCCCGGGCCTGAAAAGAATGATGAACAAAAGGATGGCCGGGCTGCTGCAGAATGCGCCGTTCCGGTTCGCCCCCGAGAACGGGCTGGCCTACTTCGAAGGGCTCGGGTGGCACGTCGTCGAAGCCGAATCACTGCTGGTCGCGGCGCGCCGATTCGGTCGCCTACCAGTGCCGATGCGCGCGGCGGCGCTGTTTCCGCAACCGGATCCCCGCCACCCCGGACCCCGCAGGCCATGGAGCGCGGTCACCCTGCTAACTCCCTAGACCCGACCGCCTATCGGAGGCGGATCATCATGCGATAACGAATTCACGGCAAATTCTCATCTTGGGACACGGTTAGGTCTCAGCTTTGCTGGGCATCCTGGCAAACAGAGCTTAAGAACCACAGGTTGTGGCTTTCGGTGCTAAATCGGAGAGGAGTTGACAATCGTGGCGAATTCTTCTGAGGCGAACGTAATTTACCTGCAGTCCCATCCTCGCTGGGCCGCAGCTCAGCGCCGCGAACGCCAACTTCAGGAAGCGATGCGCAGGCATCCGGCGCATATCGGCCGGCAACGTGCCCTCGCGGCGGGCGGCGCCGTGCACGCCCGCGACCGCGCATTCGCCCTCTACTCGACCGGCGACGCACCCGCCTAGCGTTTTCGCACGGTAACCGGTTTATCCACTGCCGGTTAACCGATACCCCGACGCACGTCTACCCCGGTATTTGCTGCCTTTTTACCCCTGGCTACCCCCTTATCCTGAGAGCGACCAGCGAGGGGAGCGGCCATGTCCAACCCGCCGGCCACGACGCGCGCGGTTTTTCCCGACATCAGCTCCCGGGCATGGGAGCACCCCGCGGACCGGACCGCGTTGTCAGCGCTACGCCGGCTCAAGGGCTTCGACCAGATCCTGAAGCTGCTGTCCGGAATGCTGCGGGAACGCCAACACCGGCTGCTCTACCTGGCCAGTGCCGCGCGGGTGGGCCCGCGCCAGTTCGCCGACGTGGACACGCTGCTGCAGGAGTGCGCCGACGTGCTGGACGCGCCGGAGCCCCCAGAGCTTTTCGTCATCCAGTCGCCGGAGGCCAACGCCTACACCATCGGCATCGACCAGCCGTTCATCGTCCTCACCTCCGGGCTGTACGACCTGATGACACACGACGAGTTGCGGTTCGTGGTCGGCCACGAACTCGGGCATGCGCTGTCCGGGCACGCCGTCTACCGCACCATGATGATGCATCTGATGCGGCTGGCACGGTCGTTCGGATTCATGCCGGTCGGCGGCTGGGCGCTGCGCGCGATCGTCGCGGCCCTGCTGGAGTGGCAGCGGAAGTCGGAGTTGTCCGGCGATCGCGCCGGGTTGCTGTGCAGCCAGGACCTGGACACCGCGATCCGGGTGGAGATGAAACTCGCCGGCGGCAGCCGGCTGGACAAACTGGATTCGCAGGCCTTCCTGGCCCAGGCCCGGGAGTACGAGCGCTCAGGCGACATGCGCGACGGCGTGCTCAAACTGCTGAATCTGGAACTGCAGACCCACCCGTTTTCGGTGCTGCGCGCCGCCGCCCTGACCCAGTGGGTGGACACCGGCGGGTACGCCACCGTGCTGTCCGGCGACTACCCGCGCCGCGCCGACGACGACAACGCATCATTCGCCGACGACCTGGGCGAAGCCGCTCGTCACTACAAGGATGGCTTCGACCAGTCTGACGACCCGCTGATCAAGGGGATCCGCGACGGCCTAGGCGGCTTGGTCGACGGCGTCGGGCGCGCGGCCACCACCGCGGCGGATTCGTTGGGCCGCAAGATCAACGAGTGGCGGCAGAAGCCGGAGGACTGACGTCGGGGGTTAGTTACCAGACGCGCACATAGTCTACGAGCATCTGCGCGGGGTAGGTGCCCGGTCCGGGATCACCGCCGCCCGAGCCCGCGACGGCGAGATTCAGGATCGGGAACAGCCGGTAGCCGGGGTTGTTGAACGGCCAGTCGGCCAGCGAATTCACCGGAACAGTGAAGTAGGGCTGGGCACCGTCGGTGTAATCCTGCCAGAACCGCATGCCGGCGTCGTCCCACTGGACTCGCCAGGTGTGCCAGGCGCTGTCGAGGGCGAGGTTGTGGGTTTTCCATTCGGAGCCGTTGGCTTTGGCGTGCACGGTGGTCGCGGCGGGCCACTTGCCGTTGCCGTACCACTCGAGGATGTCGATTTCACCCTGGGCGTCGCTGGACAACCAGAACGCGGGCCAGCACCCGGCGGTCAGGCAGTCCAGTTTGATGCGAGCTTCCCAGGTGTGGCCGATATCGCCTTCCCACGGGCTGAAGATCTTGCCGCCGTAGTAGGTGTTGCCGTCTTTCGCCGCGCGGATGACCAGGTTGGAATTGCCGTCGATGAAGACGTTCTGCCGGTCGTCGCGGTACTGGCCGACGTGCTCGGGTAACTCCCAATACGTGGGGTCCTTGATCGTCTCGCGGGCCTTCGACACCCTCCACTTGGACGGGTCGGGCGCAGAGCCGGCCGGCCCGTCGAACTCGTCGTGGAAGATGTACGGTCCCGATGCGCCGCTGGGCGCCGCGGAGACCTTTGCAGTGGGGGCCAGGGCGGCGGCACCTGTCATCAGGCCCGCCAGTTTGAGCATGCGGCGTCGATCCATTTCGGGCATTAGCAAGCGACCATAGCAGTCACGCCAGACGCGTTGAAAATTCGCTGATCGGCAGCACTTGCCGTTAGCCGGCCGCGGGTGGCCGTGTCATGAAGGTGAGCCGGTGCCCGTACGCCGGGGTCTTCCGTCCGTTGCCGGCGTTGATGAACTGCCCGAACGGCGGGGCCACCGGGGTGTGGCCGACGACGGCTCCTTCCGCCGCGGCCGGGATGGCGGTGCCGTTGCTGATCGCCGTCGCCCCGGTACCGGTTGCCGCGTTCACCGAGCTGGTCCAGCTGGCGGGCACCGACAGTCCGCTCAGTGGTACCGCCCTGCCGAGGCCCGCGGTGACGCTGCCGACTTTGGTGCCCAGGGTGCCCGCCGCCGATCCTGCGGCCTGAGCGGCGCCCTCGGCGACCTGTGCCGCCTTGGCCGCGTTGTTCAGGAACGTGGTCATCGCAACTGGAGCGCTGCTGGCCTGGCCGAAGGCCTGCCCGGACTGGAACATCGCAGTGATCATTGAGACGTACGGCGAGAGGTATTTGCTGTACAGCGGCACGATGTCGTCCAGCGGCGTGTTGGCCATCAGCCATTGATCGATCGCCGGGCCGTTGATGGGCGAGGAAAGTGTTTGCAGGACGTCGGCCACCCGCGGGTTGACCTGCCCGGCGATGTTCATGATGTTGCTGAGGCCGTTGTTGTATTGCGACTTCAGCACGGCGATCGCCTGGTCGATCAACGCGTAGGGGTCTGCGACGTCGGTCGGTTCGGGCAATTCCACCAGTTCGGTTGCGGCCGCCGAGTTGCCCGCATAGGTGTACATGGCCGAGGCGTCCTGGGCCCAGAATTCGGCGTAGAGGGCTTCGGTGGCCGCGATCGCCGGGGTGTTCTGCCCGAGGAAGTTGGTCGCGACCAGCACCGCCAGTAGCGCGCGGTTGGCCTCGATCACCGGCGGCGGGATCGTTGCCGCGAACGCCGCCTCGTAGGCGGCCGCGGCGGCGAAGGCCTGGCTTGCCGTCTGCTCGGCCTCCAGCGCGCTGTCGTCCAGCCAGGTGATGAACGGCGTGACCGCCGCGAGCAGCGACGCCGACGACGGCCCCAGCCAGGGGCCGCTGGTCAGCTCGGTGATCACCGACCGGTGGCCCGCCGCGGCGGACTGCAGGTCGGCGGCGAGTGCGCTCCAGGCCGCCGCGGCGGCCAGCAACGGACCGGAACCGGGACCGGCGTACATGCGCCCGGAATTGATCTCAGGCGGCAACAAGCCGTAGTCAACCATGAGCTTTCGTTCCCCCAGAGCCGGCCGTTAGCCGGCGGCCGGCGGCTTCGCCATGACCGAAGGCTTGAAGCCGTAGGTCGGTAGGTTGCGGCCGTAACCGCCGTTGACGAACTGACCGAACGGCGGGGCCATCGGGAAGCTGCTGCCTTCCGCGCCGGTCGAGATCGCCGAGACGAGGCCGGGGTTGGTGGTGGCCTGCCATGGAACCCAGTTCGCCGGCACCGAAAGGCCCCCGATCGGGGTGGCCTTACCCAGGCCCGCGGCCACGGCGCCGACCTTGGACGCGACCCCGGCTGCCGCCGAACCGGCGGCCTGAGCGGCGGCGCCGGCGGCTGACGCCGCGCCCTCGGCAGCCTTACTCGCCGCCGCGGCTGCGGGCTTCGCGAAGTTGGCCATGGCGGTCAGACCGTTGCTGACCTGACCGAACGACTGTGTCGACTGGATCATCGCCGCCAGCGAGTTCACGTACGGGGACAGGTACTTGCTGTACAGCGAGACGATGTCATCCAGGGGAGTGTTGGCAACCAGGAACTGGTCGATGGCCGCGCCGTTGATCGGCGACGACAGGGTCTTGAGCACGTCGCCGACCCGTGGCGTGATTTGTGACGTCACGTTGTTCACGTTGGTGTAGACACTGTTGACCTGCGCCTTGACAACTGCGATCGCCTGGTCGGCGACCCCCATCGGGTCGGCGACTTCGGCCGGCGCGGGCAGCTCCGACAACTGCGCGGCCGAGGCCGACCGGCCGGCGTAGGTGTACATCGCCCCCGAGTCCTGCGCCCAGAATTCGGCGTACTGCGCCTCGAGTTGCGCGATCGCCGCACTGTTCTGGCCCAGCAGGTTCGTGGTGATCAGCTCCTGCAACTGGGCACGGTTGGCCGCGATCAGGGGCGGCGGCACGCTGGCCGCGAAGGCCGCCTCGTAGGCGGCCACTGCCGCGCTCGCCTGGCTTGCCGCCTCACCGGCCTGCTCGGCGCTGGTCTCCAGCCACGTGATGAACGGACTCACGCTCGCCAGCAGTTTCCCCGCTGCAGGCCCGAGCCACGGTCCACTGGTCAACGCGGTGATCACCGATCGATGCCCGGCCGCCGCGGCTTGCAGATCAGCCGCCAGCCCACTCCAGGCGGTGGCGGCCGCGAGCAGCGAACCTGCACCCGGACCGGCGTAGATGCGCCCAGAGTTGATCTCGGGCGGCAGCAAGCCGTAATCAACCATCGCTATTTATCCCCTAAATCCCGGTGTTTGCGCGCTAGTGAGCGGCAGCGGCGTTGGCGGCTTCGGTCTCCGCGTACGAACCGGCGCTGGTGGACAGGGTGGCCGTCAGGGCCGCCTGGATCTGGGCCGCACGCGCGTGCAGCTCTTGGAACCGCGCGGCGTGGGTGGCGAACTGCGCCGCCGTCAGGATCGACACCTCGTCCGCAGCCGCGGGAACGACGCCCGTCGTGGGCCCTGCGGCTGCCGCATTACCCACGTTCAGGGCAGCGCCCAGGGACCGCAGGTTGCTGGCGGCCGCGGCCAGGTGCTCTGGATAAGTGCGGACGAAAGACATAAAGTTCCTCCATCGGGCTGTGGGACGGGCGCTCGGCTGAATACACGTCAATGTGCTGCCGTTGTCTCAGGACGGTATTGACAGAGCGTCCGCTGGTTCAACGCGCTCGATTCTCCGGAATGGACCCTGATCTTGATGTTTCCTCAACATTCATCTTGATTTTTAGTCACACCTCTTTCATAGAAATCGGGCAGCCTTCCAGCAGTTCTTCGGCGGATAATCTGCGGCTCCGGTCGAGCGGCGCCGACCGGCCGTGCCACCGCGGGGGCGGTCGATCTCCCGAGGCATCCCGGCCCGGCAGCCAGACCAATGCGGCTGTCTAAACCCTTGTGGTGACAGCTTTTCCGCCCAGCGGGCAAGCTGACGCGTAAACCGGTCGACTGGGCCGCCGCAGTCGGGGCGGCACCCAGATCGGCCGCCACCGCAGCGCCCGCATCCGGAAAATGGCACTCCGGAGAACCGGCGGTAGGCGGCACCGGTGAACGCACGAAATACCCCGCGGCCGCCACACCGGCCGCCCCTATAGCACAGCAAAGTGAATCGTTGGATATAAATTCGCACGGCGACGATATGACATTCCGATGCAATAGTTCGGCGCGGCGTGAACTTATTTACCCGCTGGGGGTTCCCAAAATTCGGTCCGAAATACCCTATTCATCACGATGATTTTATTTCGGGCACACGGGCGGCCGATGTTGGCCGAGGCGTGGCTGGCATGTGACCCCGTTGCGACGGCGGCCGAGGACGCTGATCTCATGACGGTGCTCTTCGTTGGCTGCGCGCTGGGGATGGCCCTGTGCATCGGTTACCAGTGGGGCCATCGCACCGCCGGGAGACCGATGACCTGGAAACAACGAACGAGCCGGGTCGCCCTCGGCCGCCTTGTCGTGCAGCTGGCCGGACTGGTGGTGGTCCGCCGCGTTCAGCGCATGGTTGTGGTGCGCGGCGCGCTGCCAGTGATCGGCTGGACCGCGCTGCGGTCCAGGATCCGGTAGTTACAGCTTGCCGGCGACGAAGTCCGCTGCCTGGTTGGCCATCCCCGCGTCGACGTACGCGCTGGCCAGGTGCTGCGGCCAGTTCTCTTTCCAGGTGTTCGGGTCGGCCGGGTTACATACCGGGTCGGCGCCGTGACAGAGCTCGATGGTCCGGTCGTTGTAGATCGGACTGAAATTGGTGATCGGCCCGACCCACTGAATCCCGTTGCCGAACAAAGCAACCGCGGCGATGTGTTGATCGGTGCCTTCCGGCAGCGGGCTGTCGAATCCGAAGGCGGACATCGGGACCGCCAGCACCACGTCGGTCACCGCCGCACCGAGTGAGTAGCCACCCAACACCAGACGGGTGTTCGGGCAGCTGTTCGCCATGTATTGGACGTGCCGGCTCATGTCGTTGGCGCCGACATCGACTTCGGTGTCGGCGGGGTACTTCACGGCATAGGTGCCCATGCTGCGCCCGCCGATCTTGGAACGCAGCGAGCTGATGAAGGCGTTGCCGAGCGTGCCCGGGCCCGCAGACTCATAACGGCCGCGAGCAAACACGACCTCGACATCGGGGCAACTGGCCGATGCCGTTGCCGGGGCACCGGGCGCGCCAGGCGGCAACACCACGCCAGAGAGGAAAACCGCGGCCGCCGGCACGGCAGCGGCGAGACCGCGAACGAGCAATTTCCGGGCACCGAGAGGAAGCACAGCAAGATGTTAGCGACTCCCGCGCGGCCATAGCGCGGCTTAACAACAATGTTTCACCGGAGCGGGAGCGCCGGACGACGGGCTAAAAGTCGCGGCGAGTTAAACCGGGGTCCGCAAGCGCCTCGCCGGGTATGCGAATCGGGACAGCTCACCGGATGGGCAGCGCACACTGGCGCCCAGTTGACGAGGGAGAATGGCATGAATGCATCGGCTGCGGCCACGATCAGCCCGGCGGAACTGAACAAGCTGCTCGACTCGTCCAGCCCCCCACGGGTACTGGACGTGCGAACGCCCGCCGAGTACGAGACGGCGCATATCGCCGGGTCCCACAACGTGCCCCTCGATGTGCTGAGGGCACGTCGATCCGAGATCGCCGAGCAACTCAAACAGGAAGATGTGGTGCTGGTCTGCAAGTCGGGTCAGCGCGCGGCGAAAGCCGGGGAGTTGCTGCGCGGCGCCGGTGTGCCCTCGGGCCGGGTACTGGAGAACGGGATCACCGGCTGGCAGGGCGAGGGTCGGGCCGTCAACCGGGGGCGGCAACGCTGGGAACTGGAGCGGCAGGTGCGACTGGTTGCGGGCTCCATCGTGCTGTCGTCGGTGATCGGCAGCGTCGCGCTGCCGAAGCTGAAGTGGCTCGCGGCCGCGATCGGCGGCGGATTGACGTTCGCGGCCGTCACCGACACGTGCGCGATGGCCAGCGCCCTGTCCAAGTTGCCATACAACCGGGGCGCGGATGCCGACGCCGACACCGTCGTGGCCAACCTGGGTGGCGGGGCGTCGGTGGCCTAGACCTTCGACGGGGCCCCGGCAGACTCCCGTCCGGCCTCGGTCAACCCGAGTTCCTCTGCGGCGCCGAACTTGTCGTCGACCAGAACCACGGTGCGGCCGTCTTTGTCCAGGATCGAGGCCGCCACCGAGGCGCGGTATCCGCTCGCGCAGTGCACCCATATCTCCGCGTCGGGTAATTCGTCGAGGCGCCGCGTCAGTTCGTGCACCGGGATGTTGATCGCCTTGAGGACGTGGCTGTCGAGGAATTCGTCCTCGCGGCGGACATCGAGCACGGCGACGTCGTCGCGACGGATCTCGGAGACCAGCGCACCGAAGTCGGCCACCCGATACGAGCGCAATTCCGATCCGTGGGCCAGCTTCTGGATGTCTCCGGTCGCCGCGCCGCGCACATCATCCACCCCGATGCGCACCAGTTCCCTTCGCGCCGTGGCGATCTGGTCCGCATCGTCGCCGATCAGCGTCAATGGCTCGCCCCAGGCGTACAGCCAACCCAGATAGGTGATGAAGGAGTCCGAGAGCTCGAACCCATAGGAGCCGCCGAGGTGGCCCGCGGCGAAAGCGGTTCGGGAGCGCAAGTCGACCACCCATTCGCCGGCTTCGATGCGCCGGCGCAATTCGGCGGGGTCGACCGGCGCGGGATCCGACAGATCGACCGCCTCGGGGCCGTTGCGGTTGATGACGCCCATGTGCTCGTAGTAGGCGGGATAGTCCGACAGCCCGGCAAGCAGTTCCTCGACGAAGGTTTCTTCATCCTTGGTCAGCGCCGGGTTGGTCCGGCGTTGCTCGCCGACGGTCGAGGAGTCGCGGCCGGCGGTGTCGGCCGAGCAGAAACTGCCGAAGCCGTGGGTGGGGTAGACCGCGGCGTCGGCGGGAAGTTCGTCGGCCAGCCGGCGCACCGACCGGTACTGGTCGACGGTGAGTTCGTGGGCGTGGTCGGCGCCCAGCAGGTCGGTGCGCCCGGTGGTGTCGAAAAGCATTGAGCCGCCGGTGAATACGCCTACCACTTCAGCTGAGGCCGCGGTGAGCACATAGCTGACGTGCTCGCGGGTGTGGCCGGGCGTGTGAACCACCCGCAGGCTGAAATCGCCGGCCTCGATGACGTCGCCGTCGCACACCCGGCGGGCGGGGTAGCCGAGCTGCTCGTCACCCGCGGGCACCACATACTCGGCGCCGGTGGTTCGGGACAGCTCGAGCCCGCCCGTCACATAGTCGTTGTGCAGGTGTGTTTCCAGCACATGGGTGATGCGCTCCGCGCGCTCGCCGAGCAGCCGGGTGACCCGGTCGATGTCACGCTGGGGATCGATCACCACCACCGCGTCGTCGCCGACCACCACATAACTTCGATCACCCAGACTCGAGGTTTCGATGACTTCGACTTCCATACGACCGGACATACCCCCCGGGGCGGCCGTCCTCCGAGCGCATCCCGGACAGCCGTCCGCGACCTGCCCGAACTTGACTTCTCGGCGATTTGAACTGCGCGCTATTGGGTTTGCAGCGCGCTGCCCTTGCGCCACTGCTCCCAACTCATGGTCCAGTCGCCGTTTTGCTCGGTCTTCAGCGGCGGGCCACCGCTGTTGCGGACCTCCACGACATCGCCGGGCACCGAGAAGTCGTAGAACCACTTGGCGTTCTCACCGTTGAGGTTCAAGCAACCATGCGAGGTGTCGGTGTGGCCCTGCGCCCACACCGTCGAGTCAAGCTGGTGCAGATAGATGCCGTCGATGCTGATCCGGGTGGCGTAGTTGATGGTTTCGCGATAGCCGAGCCGGGAGTTCTTGGGCAGGCCGAAGGTCGACGAGTCCATCACCACCGGGTTCGCCTTGTCCAGCACGGTGTAGACGCCCGGCGGGGTCCAGAACGACAGGGTCCGGCCACCGACCGTCTCGGTCCCGCCCATCCCCATGGACGTCGGCATGGTGCGAACCAGTTTTCCGTTGTCGAAGACGCTGATCAGCTTGGTGGCGTCGTCGGCGATGGAGACGTGCGCGTCGCCGATCCGGAACGACACGCGGCTGTCCTCCTGGCCGAACAGGCCGTCGCCCACCGGGATTCCGTAGATCTTGGCCTCGGCCGTGACTGTGGTACCCGGCGCGTAGTACCGCTCCGGACGCCAATGGGCATGTTGGTCGTCGACCCAGAACCAGGAACCCTGCACCGCGGGGTTGGTGGTCACCGTCAACCGCCGTTCAGCGGCCGCGCGGTCGGAGATTGGCTCGTCGAAATACGCGACGATGACCGTTCCCACGCCGTAGGCGCCGCCCTCGCGCAGGGTCGCCTCCGACGTCGCGGTGAACGCGACCTTGGTCTGATTCGACGGGCGCACCGTCGAGAACGACGAAACCTGGGTGTTCTCTTCACCGTTGGGCCCGCGGCTGGTGACGGTGAGGGTGTAGGTCCGCGCGTAGCCCAGCGCGGTGACGGGCTTCCAGACGGTGTTGTCCGGGGTCATCACACCGTCCACCGGTTTGCCCGCATCGTTGACCATCCGAACCTCGGTGAGGCTTCCCGTCTCCGCCTTCACCTCGACCTGGGTGACCGGCTGAACGTCATGCGCGTCGGCACCGGGGGTCACGCTGACCCGGGCGGGCCCCGTTGCGGTGGTCAGGCCGCCGGCGCAGCGGCCGTCCGGGCACCGCCAATGCGACGCCAGCTGAACTGCGCCGATCACGCCGAGCACGGCGAGCAGGCACAACAGCAACCGGCGGCGCCGGCCGTGGACTGGGTTGGTTTTCATCACGGCGTTAGGTAGCCCTTGGCCAGCTCTTCGAAACAGTTGCATTACTCACCCGGGCGGGGGAGATCATGGCGGTATGGCCGACGACGAGCTCGACACCCTGTACTGGGCGCCGCCCAACGAGTTCACCGCCGAGCGCACGAAATTGGCGAAAGCGGCCAAGGACCGCGGGGACGCCGCGGCGGCCAAGGAGATCTCCGCTGCTCGCCGACCCACCACGGCGGCGTGGGTGGTCAACCGGCTGGTGATAGGGCAGCGGGATGCCAAGTCGCGCCTGGCTGAGCTCGGCGACAGCCTGCGGGCCGCCCATGCCGCCATGGACGGCGTGCAGATCCGGGAGTTGTCGGCCCGTCAGCACACCCTGATCAACGAACTCACCAAGGCCGCCTTGGAGGCCGCCGGGCTGACGGACCCCTCGGCGGTGGTGCGTGACGACGTGGCCGGCACGCTGCAAGCCGCCATCGCCGACCCGGACGTCTCGGCGCGGCTGGGCCGGCTCGCCAAGGCCGAACAATGGTCCGGATTCGGTGATTTCGGCGACGTGACGGCCGTGTCGAAACCGGCGCGCGACGACCGGCCGGCGACACCGCCGAAAGCAAAGCCGAAACCGAAAGGGACCCCGACACCCCAACGCGACAAGGATGCCGAGGCGGCCCGCCGGCAGCGGGAAAAGCTGACCGCTGCGGTCGCGGCCGCCGAGCGCGCCGAAGCCAAGGCCGACCGGGTGCTGTCCGAACGGCGGGCCGCGGTTGAGGCCGCCGAGCAGCGCCGCGACGAAGCGTTGCAGGCGCTGCGGGCGGCCGAGCGTGAATTGAGCGCGGCCGAGGACCGGTACCGCGCCGCGCAGGACGCCAGCGAAGCCGCCGTCGACGCGGCAGCGGAGGCCAGGGCTCGGTTGCAGCGAGGGTGACGCGTTACCATCGCGCGATGCACGACTCGGCAACCCAGCACACCTCCGGCTCCGTTTCCCGACGCGACGTCTTCCGCTACGCACTGGCCCCGGTATTGCTGGGCGCGGCGCCACTGGCTGCGGCGTTGAGCCCTCCACCGGCTTCGGCGGCAACCACCCGGCTCATCGACTTTGCCGAGCGCAGGATCGCCCCGGAGGAGATCAAGGCCGCCGGCTACGACGGGGTGGTGAACTACGTGTCCGAGGCGCGGCCCGGCTCCAACTTCGAGGCCAAGCCCATCACCCGCCAGTACGCCGACTCGCTTCGGGCGGCCGGTCTGCAGATCGTCAGCAACTTCCAGTACGGCAAACCCGGCTGGCCCGACCCGTCGGACTACACCCGCGGCTACGACGGCGGCGTGGCGGACGCGAGAACGGCACTGAACCTGCACAACGCCGCGGGTGGCACACCGTCGGCGCCGATCTTCTTCAGCGTTGACGACAACATCGACCGCAACACCTGGAATGACATTGCGGTGCAATGGTTCCGCGGCATCAACTCGGTGCTCGGCGTCGGCCGCACCGGCATCTACGGGCATGCCCAGGCGTGCGGCTGGGCGATCGGCGACAACGTCGTCGGCAACTCGACCACCCCCGGGCACCGCTGGGCATGGCAGACGAGGGCATGGTCGAACGGCCAGCGCGAGCCGGCCGCGGTGCTGTATCAGGGCGTGCTGGACGGGCCGGTGCTGGGCGGGATCCACGTCGACGTCGACGACGTGTTGGCCGCCGACTTCGGCCAGTGGGACCTCAACCGCTGACTTTGGGCGAATAGCGAACACCCCGCGAGCGCATTGCCCGCGGGGTGTTGCCTCACTTCAGTGTGTTATCTCAGGTCGAACCGATCGTTGTTCATCACCTTGACCCAGGCCGCCACGAAGTCCTCGACGAACTTGCCCTGGTTGTCGTCCTGCGCGTACACCTCGACCAGTCCGCGCAGCACCGAGTTCGAACCGAACACCAGGTCATTGGCGGTCGCGGTCCACTTGGGCGCACCCGTGGACCGATCCACGCCCTCGTAGACGTTCTCCGCTGTCTCCGACGCCTTCCATTGCGTGCCCATGTCGAGCAGGTTGACGAAGAAGTCGGTGGTCAGCGCGCCCGGCCGGTCGGTGAAGACGCCGTGCTTGGAGCCGCCGTGGTTGGCGCCCAGCACCCGCAGACCGCCGATCAGCACCGTCAGCTCCGGCGCCGTCACGCCCAGGAAGTACGCCCGCTCCAGCAGCAGCTGCTCGAGCGGGGCCTTCTCGCCGGGCCGCACGTAGCTACGGAACCCGTCGGCCTGGGGCTCGAGCACCGAGAACGACTCCACGTCGGTGCTCTCCTGCGTGGCGTCGGTGCGGCCGGGAGCGAAATGCACCGAGATCTCGTAGCCCGCGTCCTTGGCGGCCTTCTCGACCGCCGCGGATCCGGCCAGCACGATCACGTCGGCCAGCGAGATCTTCTTGCCGCCGGATGCCGACGAGTTGAAGTCTTGCTGGATCCGCTCCAGGACGGGCAGCACCTTGTCCAGCTCGGACGGCTCGTTGACCTCCCAATTGCGTTGCGGCTCCAGGCGGATGCGTGCCCCGTTGGCGCCGCCGCGCTTGTCGGTGTTGCGGTAGCTGGCCGCCGACGCCCATGCCGTCTTGACCAGCTGAGGCACCGAGAGACCGGACTCGAGCACCTTGGCCTTCAGGGCCGCGATGTCCTGCTCGTCGACCAGTTCGTGGTCCACGGCCGGCACCGGGTCCTGCCACAGCTGCGGCTCGGGAATCCACGGTCCGAGGTAGCGCGAGATCGGGCCCATGTCGCGGTGCAGCAGCTTGTACCACGCCTTGGCGAAGGCCTCGGACAGCTCATCGGGGTTCTTCAACCAACGGCTGGTGATCTCCCGGTAGATCGGGTCCTCGCGCAATGAGACGTCGGTGACCAGCATCGTCGGGTTGCGGCCCGGCCCGCCGAACGGGTCGGGGATGGTGCCCGCGCCGGCGCCATCCTTCGCGGTGAACTGCCATGCCCCGGCGGGGCTCTTGGTCAGCTCCCACTCGTAGCCGTACAGCGTCTCCAGGAAGCTGTTGTCCCACTTGGTCGGTGTCGGCGTCCACACCACTTCCAGACCGCTGGTGATGGCGTCCTTGCCCACCCCGCTGCCGTAGGCGCTCTTCCAGCCCAGGCCCTGCTGCTCGATCGGGGCGCCTTCGGGCTCGGGTCCCACCAGTTCGGCGTCGCCCGCGCCGTGGGTCTTGCCGAAGCTGTGCCCACCCACGATCAGCGCCGCGGTCTCCTCGTCGTTCATGGCCATCCGGCCGAACGTTTCGCGGATGTCGTGCGCGGCGGCGACCGGATCCGGCTTGCCTTCCGGGCCTTCGGGATTCACATAGATGAGGCCCATCGTGGTCGCACCGTATGGTTGCGCCAGCTCGCGCTTGCCCGAGTAGCGCTTGTCGGTACCCAGCCATTCATCCTCTTCACCGAAGAGGATGTCTTCCGGCTCCCAGACGTCCTGCCGGCCGAAGGCGAACCCGAACGTCTTGAAGCCCATGGACTCCAGGGCGACGTTGCCGGCGAAGACCAACAGGTCCGCCCAGGAGATCTTGTTGCCGTACTTCTTCTTGATCGGCCACAGCAGCCGGCGCGCCTTGTCCAGGCTGGCGTTGTCCGGCCAGCTGTTCAGCGGCGCGAACCGCTGCAGGCCCTGGCCGCCGCCCCCGCGTCCGTCGTAGATGCGGTAGGTGCCGGCCGCGTGCCAGCTCATGCGGATGAACAGACCGCCATAGTGGCCGTAATCCGCCGGCCACCAGTCTTGCGAAGTGGTCATCAACGTGACCAGGTCCGCCTTGAGCGCCTCGGGGTCGAGCTTGGCGAACTCCGCGGCGTAGTCGAAGTCGTCGCCCAGCGGGTTGCCCTGCGGCGAGTGCGGGTGCAGCTTCGACACATCGACCTGGTTGGGCCACCAGTCCTGGATGGTGCGTGGCGTGTCCGACGCCGGCTTGGGCGACGGGATCCCCGGGTTTTCGCTCTCGCTCGTGCTGGCCGAGTGGTCGGGGTGGGGTGGGCGGCTATCGGATGTATCGGATGACACTGCATTCCTTCCGGGTGTTGGTGAATCGGGCTGATCAGAAATCAGAACAGTCGGGGCACAGGCCCCAATAGATGACTTCGGCCTCGTCGAGAACGAAACCATCCAAGACATTGCTTTCGTCGGACGGTGTCAGACATGGCGCGTCGCCGACCGCGCAATCGACGTCGGCGATCACCCCGCATGACCGGCAGACCACGTGATGGTGGTTGTCGCCGACGCGCGCCTCGTAACGAGCGACCAAGCCGGACGGCTGAATTCGGCGTACCAGGCCCACCGACGTCAGCACGTTGAGGACGTCGTAGACGGCTTGACGCGACACGTCGGGCAACCCTTGCCGCACCGCCGAGAAGATGGTGTCGGTGTCGGCGTGTGGGTGAGCGCGCACGGCCTCCATCACTGCGACCCGAGGACGCGTCACCCGTAAATCCGCCATCCGCAGCTGCGCGGCGTAATCCTGGGCTGAGGACACAAACCCCTATATTTCGCCCTTATCTGGAGTCGGTCAAGACTTTGCGGGCGCCGAACGTGGGGATTACTTACAAGGACGTGGGCTGGGCTCCGCCCTAAGCCCCGCGCTCGGCGGTGGCGGATCCGGGCCCGTAAGCGCGAGCGATGTCGGGCGAGTCGAGCCAGCCGGAGTAGGTGGGCCGCGACGGCCAGCCTTCAGGCGAGTCGAGCCATTCCTCCTGCCGGCCCCAGGGCAGGATGTCGATCAGCGCGAAGGAGTGGCTGAGCTGCTCGGTGCCGCGGCCGGCGGTGTGCCAGGTGCGGTAGACGGTGTCGCCGTCGCGCAGGAACACGTTGACCGCGAACCCGCCGCCGGGCGGCGCGTCCATGTCGGCGCCGAAGGTGCTGTCGGAAGCGGAGTACCACTCCATCGTGTTGCCCACCTTGCGCTTGTAGGCCAGCGCCTCGTCGATCGTGCCGTTGGTGACGATGACGAAGCGG
Organism: Mycobacterium asiaticum; assembly: GCF_001668675.1. GTDB lineage: Bacteria > Actinomycetota > Actinomycetes > Mycobacteriales > Mycobacteriaceae > Mycobacterium > Mycobacterium asiaticum_D. The sequence continues at coordinate 38,619 of NZ_LZKQ01000117.1, forward strand.
GCGTCATAGTTGTCCAGGAATTCGAGCCGGGTGAACTGTGAGGTGAACCCGGTGCAGCCGCCGCACTGCCATTCGGCCCCCGGCGTCCACATGTGGTGGTAAACGATCAGCTGGGCGCGGCCGGCGAACATATCGGCCAGCCGGACCGGTCCGTCGGCACCGATCAGGGTGTAGTTGGGCAACTCCACCATTGGTAGCCGGCGCCGTTGGGCCGCGATCGCGTCGAGCTCACGGGTGGCGGCCTTCTCGCGTTTGCGCAGCTCGTCGAGCTCGGCACGCCAGGTCTGCAGGTCCGCAACCGGCGGCAGGGCGTTCGGCATGGCATTCCCCTTCGGTGTTGATCCGTCCGTTCTACAAGTTATGACCGGCGGCGCACGCAGAACTCATCGCTCGGTTTTGGCCGGGGCTGCGACGGGAATGCTGCTGCGGGCCGGCGTAGGGCGCGCGGGTTGATTTACCCCAGCTTCGGTCAGCGCCCGGGGCAGCATCGGGCCAGGAAGGCACACCCTCATGTCTGAGCAACTGACGCCGCATTTTGCCGATGTGCAGGCACATTACGACTTGTCGGACGACTTCTTCCGCCTGTTCCTCGACCCCACCCAGACATACAGCTGCGCCTACTTCGAACGCGACGACATGTCGCTGGAAGAAGCCCAGCTCGCCAAGATCGACCTGTCGCTGGGCAAGCTGGGGCTTCAACCCGGCATGACGCTGCTGGACATCGGCTGCGGTTGGGGCGCGACCATGCGCCGGGCGATCGAAAAGTACGACGTGAACGTCGTGGGCCTGACGCTGTCCAGGAACCAGGCGGCCCACGTGCAGCGGATGTTCGAACAGCTGGACACTCCGCGCAGCCGGCAGGTGCTGCTACAGGGCTGGGAGGAGTTCGCCGAGCCGGTGGACCGCATCGTGTCCATCGGTGCGTTCGAACACTTCGGCCACGACCGTTACGACGACTTCTTCGGGCGGGTCGCCAAGCTGCTGCCGGACGACGGTGTGATGCTGCTGCACACCATCACCGGATTGACCATGGCGGAGCTGCTGGCAAGTGGTCTGCCCATCTCCATGGAGCACATCCGCTTCGTGAAGTTCATCAGCACCGAGATCTTTCCCGGCGGACGCCTGCCGTCGGTGGACATGGTGGCGGAGCTCTCCGCGAACGCCGGCTTCCGGCTGACGCGCCGCCAATCCCTGCAGCAGCATTACGCCAAGACCCTCGACATCTGGGCGCAGGCCCTGGAAGACCACCGGGACGACGCTCTCGCGATCCAGGGCCAGGTGGTCTATGACCGCTACCGCCGGTACCTGACCGGCTGCGCGGAGGCCTTCCGCACCGGCTATATCGACGTCAACCAGTTCACGCTGCAGAAATAGCGCGTTTGGGGAGATCACGCGGCGGATAATAATGAGCTGAGAATCCGAGATGAGGAGGGGTAATGATGAAGCGCCTTGCACCTGCCATGGTTGCCATCGCCGCGCTGATGTTCAGTGGGTGTTCGGCCTCAGAAGTCATCAATACCGGTGGTGACACCAAATGCAAGGATTACACGTCCCAAGACGAGAAGAAGCAGAGCGAAGAAGTCAGCAAGATGCTCAAGGACAAGAGCGGTGCTGAGCCGAGCTCGCTGGAGATCACCGCGACCCGGGCATCGGTGCAGGCCTACTGCCAGACCGTCGGGAAGCCGGACAGCAAGATTTCCGAGGCGCCGCACGGCTGAGGCCCCCGCCGGACGGCTGTCCAGCAAGCGTCGGTGACGCGAAGCGCCAGCAAGGACGGCGACCATGTTGTCGGTGCTGCTTGGGCGCCCGATAGGTTCGGCTGATGGGCAACAGCGACACCACCTCGACCGAGCGCTTGTTCGCGCTGGCCGAACAGGTTCGGGGCTTCATGCCGAGCGACGAGGGCCGGGCACTGTATGAGGCGGCGCGGCGCTTCCTGAGCGGCGGGGTCGGCGTCGAAATCGGCACCTATTGCGGCAAGTCGACGCTGTTGCTGGGCGCGGCGGCGCAGGAGACCGCCAGTGTGCTCTACACGGTCGACCATCACCATGGGTCCGAGGAGCATCAGGCCGGCTGGGAATACCACGACGCGTCGCTGGTGGACGAGGTCACCGGATTGTTCGACACCTTGCCGACCTTCCGCCGGGCGCTGGACGCCGCCGGACTCGACGACCATGTCGTCGCCGTCGTCGGCAAGTCACCGGTCGTTGCTCAAGGGTGGCGGTCGCCGTTGCAGTTCCTGTTCATCGACGGCGGTCACACCGAGGCGGCCGCTGCCCGCGACTTCGAGGGCTGGGCCAAGTGGGTGGATGCCGGCGGGGGACTGGTGATCCACGACGTCTTTCCCGATCCCGCGGACGGCGGTCGCGCCCCGTATCAAATCTATTGCCGCGCACTAGATTCCGGCCAATTTCGCGAGGTAGTCGCGACGGGATCGCTGCGGGTGCTGCAGCGGGTGGGCGGTGTGGCCGGCGAGTCGGTCGAGGCCCTCAGCGACCAGGCCCGGTAGACACGCACTCGCAGTCGAAGTCGGTCTGCAGCCCCACCGGCAGGCCGTCGCCGCGGAAGATGCCGCTGCCGGGTGTGGTGTCCGACAACGCGTCGGCAGCCAGGATCATGGCCGCACCGGTCCAGGTGGTGCGCTCCTCGGGCCACCGCTTGCCGTCGGCGAATACCAGTCCGGTCCAGTAGGACCCGTCGTTTTCGCGGAGATGTTGCATTGCGCCGAACTGCTGGTGCGCGGCCGACCGTTGACCGATGGCATCCAGGGCCATCACCAATTCACATGTCTCCGCACCGGTCACCCACGGCCGGTCGAGCACGCAGCGAATACCGAGCCCGCCGACGACAAAGTCGTTCCAGCGCTGGGAGATTCGGGCTTCGGCCGCCGGGCCCCGCAGGGCACTACCGAGGATCGGGTAGTACCAGTCCATCGAGTAACGGTCCTTCTCGGTGAACGCCTCGGGGTGCGCGACGATCGCGTGGCCCAACCGGCCCAACGCCAGCTCCCATTCCGGTTGCGGTTCCCCGATCAGGGCGGCCAGCGCCAGCGCGCACCGGATACTGTGGAAGATGCTGGCGCATCCGGTCAGCAGCGCCTCCGGCAGCGGCCCAGCTTCGCTTCGGGCCCAACTGATTTCGCCGTATCCGGTCTGCAGATCGATGACGAAGTCGATCGCCCGCTGCACCACCGGCCACATCGTCTGCGCGAAGCTCTCGTCACCGGTGACCAGCACATGGTGCCAGACGCCAGCGGCGATGTACGCGCAGAAGTTGCTGTCGCTGTTGGCATCTTCGATCACGCCCGCGCGCAGCTGGATCGGCCAGGACCCGTCGGGCCGCTGCGTGCGGCGACTCCAGTCGTAAGCGGCCCGCGCCGGCTCCAGCAGGCCCGCCGCGGTGAGCGCCATCGCGCTCTCCACGTGATCCCACGGATCGGTGTGCCCGCCGGTGAACCAGGGAATGGCGCCCGACGGCTCCTGCGCGGCGGCGATCGACAGCGCGGTCTGTCGGCACTGCTCGGGAGTCAGGACTCCCGCAACGGCCGGCACGCTATCCCGACGCAACTGAGTACCCCTGGGGTGCTTCGGCTTTCGCTGACGGCGGTTTGGTGAAATACATCGCCACGCTCTTGCCCACCAGCGGATTGAGCACCGTTTCGGCGAGCTGGGTGATCTTGGGCCGCTGCATCAGGTCCCAGACCAGCAGCTTGTGATAAGCGGTGACCGCGGGATGGTCGTTCTTCGACGGCCCCACCGCGCATTTGAGCCACCAGAAGGGCGAGTGCAATGCATGGGCGTGGTGGGTGTGGGTCAATTCCATGCCGCGCCCGGCGATCTTGTCGCGCAGATCGGAGGCCCGGTAGATACGGACGTGGCCGCCCTCGTTGCTGTGATACTCCTCGGACAACAGCCAGCAGACTCGCTCGGGCAACCAGCGTGGCACGCTGACCGCAAGTGTCCCACCGGGTTTCAGCACCCGGATCAGCTCGGCAATCGCGGCGTCGTCGTGTGGGATGTGTTCGAGGATCTCCGAGGCGATGACGCAGTCGAACGTGCCGTCGGCGTAGGGCAGGTTGAGCGCATCGCCACGCACCACCTTCGCCGACGCCGCCGGCGGCGCCTCACCCGTTTCGGCCATGGCCCGCAGCAGGTTGTCCACCGAGCGTAATTCGGCGGCATCCTGGTCGAACGCGACCACGTCGGCACCCCGCCGGTAGGCCTCGAAAGCGTGCCGGCCGGCGCCGCAGCCCACATCGATCACCGTGGTGCGCGGGCCGATGCCGAGCCGGTCGAAGTCAACCGTCAGCATCGCGCTTCGCCCTCGACGGCGCCGCGACGCGCGATCGCCCGCTCATAGACGCGCACCGTTTGCGCGGCCACGGCTTCCCAACTGAACACATTGACCGCACGCGCCCGCCCGGCAGCCCCCAGGCTCCGGCGTCGCTCCGGCGAATCAAGCAACTTGCCGAGGGCCTGGGTGAGGGCGTCGACGTCGGCGGGGGCCACCAGTTCCGCGCAGGCACCGTCGGTGCCAAGGACTTCGGGCAGCGCACCGACCCGGCTGGCGACGATCGGGGTTCCACTGGCCATGGCTTCCACCGCAGGCAGCGAAAACCCTTCGTAAAGCGACGGAATGCACGCGACCTCGGCCGAGGCGAACAGGGCGGCCAGCTCCGCGTCGGGCAGCCCACTGGCGATGTGCACGATGTCGGAGATCCCGAGTTCGGCGATCAGCTTGTGCGTGGGGCCGTTGGTCTCCACCTTGGCGACCAGCCGCAATTCGAGGTCCCGACTGGTCCGCAACTTCGCGACGGCGTGCAGCAAGGTGCTGACGCCCTTCAGCGGGGTGTCCGCGCTGGCGATCGCCATCACCCGGCCCGGTTGCCGCGCAGTCGATCCCGGCTTGAAGAGTTCGGTGTTCACTCCCAGGGGCACCACGTGCAGTTGCTCGGCGGAGACGCCGAAGTCGGTGACGATGTCGGCGGCCGACGACGACGAGACCGTCAGCAGGTCCGGGATCTGGCGGGCGACCTGCTTTTGCATGTTGGAGAACCCATACCAGCGGTGCACCAACGGCTTTCGCCACCAGCGCGCGGCGGCCAGATCGAGCAGCCGGTCGCGGGTGATGGGGTGGTGCACGGTGGCGACCACCGGCATCCCCGTCTCGGCGAGCGAGAGCAGGCCGGTGCCCAGGCTCTGGTTGTCGTGCACGACATCGAAGTCGCCCGCCCGCTCGGCCAGTAGTCGCGCTACCCGCAGCGTGAACGTGCGCGGTTCGGGGAATCCCGCGGTCCACATGGTTGCGAGTTCCAGCAGGTCGATCGAATCACGGATCTCGCTGGGGCGGGGCACCCGGAACGGGTCCGGCTCCCGGTACAGATCCAGGCTGGGCACCTTGGTCAAACGCACCCGCGGATCCAATAACTCGGGATAGGGCTGGCCGGAGAAGACCTCCACCTCGTGACCGAGATCCACCAGGCCGCGGCTGAGATGCCGCACGTAAACACCCTGTCCTCCGCAGTGATCCTTACTCCGGTAGGACAGCAGAGCAATTCGCATACTCAACCCTTCGCTGCCAGCGAGCCACCGCGGAAACGCGCCGGGTGCATTGCGGTCAACGGCTCCACGACGGCCGCGACAGCAAACTGGACATGTGTCCAGATGATAGTTCGATCAGCTAAACGACGCAAACCCAACCCCCGGAAGGCACCGTCGCAACAATAGCCGCTGCTCGCCGCGACCCCGGTGCGGCCACCGACAACGATCGTGATTAAAACTTCGCCGCGCGGGATAGTGTCAATCGGGTGACCCGGCAACGCCTTCCGCAGGAACTTCGCCACCGCGATCCCGAGTTCATCCGCTCCGTCCTGCCCCCGCTGTGGCTGGCGGCCACCGTGTGGTTCCGCGCGGAGGTGCACGGTCTTGAGAACGTTCCCGACGAGCCGGTGCTGTTCGTCGGAAACCATAGCGGTGGCGGCGCCACGCCGGACACGTTCATCTTTTTGCTCGCTTACAACACCTATTTCACGGTCGAAGGCCGCCCGCTTTACGCCCTTGCCCACGACACGGTCACCGCCGCGCCCGGGATCGGGGGATTGACCCGCAAGCTCGGTGTGGTTCCGGCCGCGAACTCGTTCGCCGAACGCGTCTTTGACAGCGGCGGCTCAGCGCTGGTTTATCCCGGCGGCGACGTCGAGGCACTGCGACCCTGGCGCGACCGCAACAAGATCGTCTTTTCCGGCCGCAAAGGTTTTCTGCGGTTGGCTCACAAGTGCAACGTCAAGATCGTCCCGGTGGTGGCCACCGGCGGCCACGACACGTTGATCGTGCTCAACGACGGCCGTCGCACCGCACAGCTGTTGCGGCTGGACAAACTCGCCCGGGTCAAGAGCCTGCCCATGACGTTGAGCATTCCGTGGGGCCTGTCGCCGGTGCCGTTGCCACACTTCCCGCTGCCGGCCAAGATCCGGATGCAGGTGCTCGAACCGGTGGACCTGCGGGAGCGATACGGCGAGGACCCCGATTGGGATCACGCCTACGACTACGTCACCAGCGTGATGCAGGTGGGGCTTTCGAAACTGGCCAGCAAGACCATCGTTCCGCTGGTTCGGTGAGATGACCCAGACCGTCACGGTTAGCCGCCATGTCCGCTGCCCTCTGGAAGAGAGCAGCAACTTCGTCACCGACCCGCACCAGCTGATCCCGCAGGTATCCACGTTCAGCCGGTGCCGGTTCGTGAAATCCCGTGCCGACGGCGAACTTTGGGATGTCTATATGGACGGGGGCACCATTCAGCTCGGTGGCCGCGTGCTGATCGCCCCGCCCCGCGGCAGCCTGCTCAAATGGCGGTCGGTGCAGGGCACCCGGCACTCGTTCACGGCGCTCGTCGAGCCCGACGGCGACGGCAGCCGGCTCACCCTGAGCCTGACGTTCTCGACCAAGGGCCTGGGTCTCGCCCGGCTCAGCGAATGGATCGGCCGGGGGCTGGTGAACCGCAATCTCGAGGCGGCCGCCGAGGAAATCCGTCATCACCTGGAGTTCGAGCGGTAGCTGGGCACGAGCCGAGCTACCGGCGCTGCGGTGCGGCGGGCGCGGGCCGCAAAGACAAATGTGTGATTTATTTGTGACGGCTATGGGAACACCAGGCGATTAGCTGGTAGTTCGGCTTAGCATTTGCGCCGGCAGTGGGGGCGGCGCACCGAATTTCCGCCTCCAGGCCGGCTAGCAGCCGCCCAGACCGATCGGAGAGGGTGCGATGGACTTTGCACTGTTGCCACCGGAGATCAATTCGACCCGGATCTACACCGGGCCCGGCTCGGGGTCCCTGCTCGCCGCCGCCGCGGCGTGGGACGAGGTGGCGACCGAACTGTATTCGGCGGCCAGCGCATATCAATCGGTGATCTCGACCCTAACCGCCGGACCATGGATCGGCCCGTCGTCGGCCGCGATGGTCGCCGCCGCCGCTCCCTACGTGGCATGGCTGCAGGGCACCGCCTTGCAGGCAGAGGAGACGGCCGCCCAGGCCACCGCCGCGGCCGTCGCCTACGAAACGGCGTTCGCCGAAACGGTGCCGCCCCCGGTGGTCGCGGCCAACCGGCTGCTGCTGATGACGCTGGTCGCCACCAACTTCTTCGGACAGAACACGCCGTTGATAGCGCTGACCGAAACCCAGTACGCCGACATGTGGGCCCAGGACACCGCCGCCATGCAGGGCTATGCCGGCGCCGCAGCCAGAGCCACCACGCTCTCGCCGTTCACCGAGCCGGCCGCCACCACCGACCCAGCCGGTTCGGCCACCCAGTCCACGGTGGTCAGTCAGGCCGCCGGCACCGCCGCGGGCAACGCGCAGAGCAGCATCGCCAATGCCGCCCAGGCGTTCTCGGCGGTGCCGAACTCGCTGACCAGCCTCGCCGCGCCGGCCAGCACCGCGTCGGTGGACAACCCGGCTGTGCCGATGCCGGGGTCGAGGAACAGGCCACTGAGGTCGCCCAGGATGTCCAGCACCTGAATCGGATCCACCGCGTCGGCGGCCGCCGCCGGCGCGGCGAGGCTGGTCAGCGAGTTCGGCACCGCCGAGAACGCCTGGGCGGCATTGGCGATGCTGCTCTGCGG
>NZ_LZKQ01000118.1 GCF_001668675.1 Mycobacterium asiaticum
CGGGCCCCGCGGGGGGGCCCCGCCCCAGACCCCCCGCGGCGCCCCCGCCGCCGGGATCGCGCTCGGCCGCGCGCAACGCCGCGAGCACGTCGGTGTCCAGGCGTTCCGGCGCTTTCGCACCTTGGGCGGCCAGCTCGTGCACCCGCGACCGGATCGATTCCCAGTCGCCGAAGGCACTGTCGAGGTCGCTGCGGGTTTCGCTGTTGCGGCCCTCGGTGTCGATCGCGGCGTTCAGGTCCACCCGGCCGCTGGAGGCCACCTCGTCCGGCTCTTGCCACGGCGCGCCCACCGGGTTGACGTCGCGGGCGAACCCGGTGGCCGGATCGGCCAGCGCGACAACGTGCCCGCGCACCCGCGGATCGATCCACGCCGCACCCGCCTGCACGTACTTCGGCTGCGCGGTGAGCCGTTGCACCAGGTCATAACCGGCTTCGGCGGTGACGGCTGCCAGGTCGTCCAGGGCGGGCCAGGGCCGCTCGGGGTTGACGTGGTCGGGCGTCAACGGGGAGACGCCGCCCCAGTCGTCCACCCCGGCGGCCACCAGGGCCAGACATTCGTCGCGGGAGACCAGGTTCGGCGGCGCCTGGATGCGCATGCCGGGACCCAGCACCAGCCGGGCAACCGCCACGGTAGCCAGGTAGTCCTCGATTCCGGCGTCGGGCGTGGCGGCCATCGCGGTGTGTTCCTTGGCCCGGAAATTCTGCACGATCACTTCCTGGATGTGCCCGAACTCCTTGTGCGACTTGCGTATCGCATGCAACGTGTCGGCCCGTTCCGCGAGTGTCTCGCCGATGCCCACCAGCAGCCCGGTGGTGAACGGGATGGACAAGCGGCCGGCCTCGGTCAGGGCGCGCAGCCGCACCGCCGGGTCCTTGTCGGGGCTGCCGTAGTGTGCCAGCCCTTTGGTCTCGAACAGCCGTCGCGACGTCGTCTCGAGCATCATGCCCATCGAGGGCGCCACCGGCTTGAGCCGTGACATCTCCGACCAGGTCATCACACCGGGGTTCAGGTGCGGCAGCAGGCCGGTTTCCTCCAGCACCCGGATCGCCATGGCTCGCACGTAGGCCAGGGTGGAGTCATAACCCCGTTCGCCCAGCCACTGGCGCGCTTCCGGCCAGCGGTCCTCCGGCCGGTCGCCCAGCGTGAACAACGCTTCCTTGCAACCCAACTCGGCTCCACGGCGGGCCACGTCGAGGATCTCGTCGGGCTCCATGTACATGCCCATGCCCTGGGCCCGCAACCGGCCCGGGACGGTGACGAAAGTGCAGTAGTGGCAATTGTCCCGGCACAAATGGGTGATCGGCAGGAAGACCTTGCGCGAGTAGCTGATCGGCAATCGACCACCCGGGCCGCGTCGCCCCGCCGACTCGAGGCCCGCGTCCCGCACCCGCGCCGCGCTCGCGCACAGGTCGGCCAGGTCGTCGCCGCGCGCGGCCATCGCGATAGCGGCCTCATCGATATTCAGCGCCACGCCGTCGCGGGCCCGGCGCAGCACGCGTCGCAACGCCGACCCACTCGGGGCCGCAGCGGGCATGACGGGATTGGGCAGAGCCGTCGGCTCGGGTGTCACCGGCACGTTGGTGTAACTTCCCCGCGCTCGAATTTCATCCGCGCGTCCCACCAAGTGAAAACCTGGGCGTCCCGGGTGCCATACGCGCAAGGGTAGCGGCAGACCCGGGTCGGCACACGACTGACCAGTGTCGGCAAATCCGGCGAGCCATTCCGTCGACTCCGGCAAAATTCGCCCGCGATCGCGATACGATCCGTTCGTCGAACAGTTTTGAAAACGAGCAAGGACCGGTGGAATGTCGTTTCTGCAGGCGACGCCGGAGGCGCTGGCAACGGCCGCCTCCAACATCGCCGGCATCGGTACGGAGATCAACTCCGCCAATGCCGCCGCTGCGCTGCCCACCACGAAGCTGGTCGCAGCGGCCGCCGATCAGGTATCGGCCGAGGTCGCGGCGCTGTTCTCTTCGCACGCACAGGGCTACCAGCAGATCAGCGCCCAGGTGGCCGCGTTCCACGACAAGTTCGTGCAGGTACTGGGAGCCGGCGCGAGCTCCTACGCCGCCGCCGAGCGCGGCGCGGCGCAGACGCTGGCCAATGCGGTGGGCGCCCCGACGGCGCAGCTGCTCGGTCAGCCGTTGATAGGCGAGGCCGTGGGCTCGGTGGGCACCGCGGCAGCCAAGGCCGCCGCGCAGGTCCAGGGCGCGCTCCAGGGTGTGGGCAGCAGCTTCCGCAGCTTGCTGGGGCTGCAGCCGACCGGCGCTCCGCTGGCCGCTTCGAGCGCGCTGTTGGGGTCTGCGGCCGAGGCTGCCCCCGCCGCAGTGATACCCGTGTCGTGGGCCACCGCGATCGAAGAGTTCTACCTCGGGATCCAGCCCTATGTGGAATACGGCTTCAACCTTGCCGCGTACCTTGCAGGCTGGCTGCCATACGTCGGCATCCTGGCCCCGCAGATCAACTTCCTCTATTACCTCTTCGAGCCGATGTTCCAGAGCGGCCTGTTCAACACGCTGGACTTCCTGGCTGGAACGGTCACCTTCCAACAGGGACTGAGCAACTTCTGGGCGGTCACCACGGCTTCGGTCAACCAGTTCATCAACACCGAGATCTACTGGTTCTTGAGCTTCTTCCCGCCGCTGCCCCCTCTTCCGCCATTCTTCCCAATCGTCTAGCGCGGCCCTGCCGTACGCGTGTTGCGGCGGAACAGCACCCACACCGGCGGCGCGACGCCCAGCACGATCAACAACAGCGCCGCGTAAGCCATCACTCCCTGGCCGCCGAGGACCACGTCGCCGCCGGGCCCGCCAAGGCTCAGCACGGCGACCGTCAGCAACCACGTCCACAATGGCAACGCGGCCAGTCTGGTCGAGGTGGTCCAGCGGCTCGCGGCCCACACCAGCGCGGCGTTCAGCAGACCACTGAGCAACGCGCTCACCGGGAAGGGAACCGAGCCGATATAAATGGGCAGCAACAGCGCTCCGGCCAGAGCCGACAGAACCCCGTCGACGGCCAACAGCGCTAGAACGACAAATCGGATAGCAGGATCCGTTGCGCCCGTCTCCTCAATAGGGGCGGCGCGCGACGTGGTGTCTGTCAGGTTGGGACGCTGTCGATCTGGGACGCGATCGAACCGAGCACCCACTGCAGACTGTCGAGGCGGTCCTGCCAGTGCTGCAGGTTAGGGTCCAAGTCCGGGTCCATGCGAATTCCTTCCGTGGCTGCCTGTTTGGCAGTTTACGTGTCCCCACCAGCGATGCCCAGACCGGCCAACAGATCCGTTTCCCAGCCCCGCGCATCCCGTGGCCCCGGCTCGCCGGCGACGAGAATGTAATGCTCCTCGGCCAGGATCGGCAGCGCCAGGTTGTTGGACAGGGCGGCGGCACGTCCGGTGGCACCGACGATGAGTTGCGTGGCATGCGCGGCGAGTGCGGCAACTTTGGCGGCATGCGCGTCGGCGTCAGCTTCGATGACGGCACTGATCCGCTCGCTCGGGTAGGTGAACGGGATCATTTCCGCCGGTGGCACCACCCATTCCGGCCGCAGATCCTCAGGCACCAGAGCCTCAACGCCGGCAACCATGGCATCCCGCGACAAGACCGTCCAATAGAACTTCGGCACCGACCACGGCTCGCCCGGGTAGTCGTCGCCTGCGGCGGCGGCCACGGCGGCGGTGGTGACGACGTGCGTGTGGATGTGGTCGGGATGGCCGTAACCCCCATCGGGGTCGTAGGTGACCACCACATGCGGGCGCAGCTCGCGGATCAGCGCCACCAGCGCTCCGACGGCCTCCCGCTCGTCGGCGTCGACGAACCGGCGCCGGCTACGCGGCTCGGTGCCGGCCATGCCGGAATCCCGCCATCGCCCCGCGCCGCCCAGATAGACGGGCTCCCGGACACCGAGGGCATGCAATGCCCGACTGAGCTCGCCGATCCGGTAGCCCCCCAACTGATCCGCGTGGTCGACGGCGAGTTGGGCCCATCGTTCGCCGATTACTTCACCCTCCTCGCCGAGGGTGCACGTGACGACCTGGACCTGCGCGCCACGTGCGGTGTAGTGGGCAATGGTGGCGCCGTTGGCCAGACTTTCGTCGTCGGGATGCGCATGCACGAACAACAGCCGCGGTGTCTCAGGCATGGACGAACCCTACCCGCCGCGGTCCCAGCGACAGCAAAAGCCAGCTTCAGCGAATAATAGGAACGCTTGCGGCTACTATCGACTGATGGCGCAGGCGACCCAAACGACCGCCAGCCGGAGACGCCGGCGCGGGGAAGTACTTGAACGTGCACTTTACGCGGCGACTTTGGCCGAGTTGACCTCAGTCGGGTACGGCGGTCTGACGATGGAAGGCATCGCGGCGCGGGCCCACACCGGCAAGGCCGCCCTTTACCGGCGTTGGACCAGCAAGCACGATCTCGTCCAGGCCGCCATGACGCACACCGTCCCGCCGCTGCCGGAGCCGCGCGCCGGCCGGTCGGCGCGGGAGAACCTGCTTTCGGTGTTCACCGCTCACCGTGATGTGCTGGCAGGAAAGACCGATTTCCCCGGCCTGGAGATCATCAGCCAGCTGCTGCACGAGCCCGAGTTGCGGGCGATCTTCGCCGACGCCGTGGTCTGCCCCCGGTTGAAGATCATCGAATCGATCCTCAATAGCGCTGTGCGGGACGGGGATATCGACGCCGAGTCGCTGACGCCGCTGACCTCCCGGATCGGGCCGGCGTTGATCAATCAGCACTTCATGCTGACCGGAACACCGCCTACCCGGCGCGAATTGGCGCTCGTCGTCGACACGGTGATACCGCCGAGAGCGCCAGTGGATTAACCGGTGAACGGTTCGGTGAACAAGCCGACGAAGTCGGCGCCCGCCATCAGAGCCTGATCGAAAGCACCTACCAGGCCGCCGATCTGGCCACCGTTGAACGTCTGCTGCCCGGTACCCAGCAGCAGGCTCGAGGTGAAGTTCGGCGGCACCGGCGCACCGAAGAACAGATCCACCGCCTGCTGACCGGTACCCAACAACAAGTTCACGGTGTTGAAGCTACGGTTCAAGGTGCCGTTGAGGGCGCTATCGGTACCGAAAACCTGCTGCTCCCAACGCACCTCGTTGGCCACCAATGCCTGGTTGAACGCCAGTTGATTGGACACCAGGTTGGTGTTGAAAGCGATCTGCATCTGCTCCAGCTGCTGGAACGGTGTCAGCGGCGCCGCGACCCCCAACGCCGACAGACCCGCCGCCGCCGTCGGTCCCGTGTCACCTGCGAGCAGACCAATCAAATTGGTCGGAACCATCAAAGCCTGATCGAAAGCACCTACCAGACCACCGATCTGGCCACCGTTGAACACCTGCTGCCCGGAACCCAGCAACAGACTCGACGTAAAGTTCGCCGGCACCGGCGCACCGAAGAACAAGTCCACCGCCTGCTGACCGCTACCCAACAACAGGTTCGCGGCGTTGAAGCTACGGTTCAACGCACCATTGAACGCGCTATCGGTACCGAATAGCTGCCGTTCAAAGGCCACTTCGTTGGCGAGCAACGACTGGTTGAACGCCAGTTGATTGGCCACCAAATTGGTGTTGAAAGCGATCTGCATCTGCTCCAACTGCTGGAACGGCGTCAGCGGCGCCGCGACCCCCAACGCCGACAGACCCGCCGCCGCCGTCGGTCCCGTGTCACCTGCGATCAGACCAATCAAATCGGTCGGAACCATCAAAGCCTGATCGAAAGCACCTACCAGACCACCGATCTGGCCACCGTTGAACACCTGCTGCCCGGAACCCAGCAACAGACTCGAGATGAAGTTCGCCGGCACCGGCGCACCGAAGAACAAGTCCACCGCCTGCTGACCGCTACCCAACAACAGGTTCGCGGCGTTGAAGCTACGGTTCAACGCACCATTGAACGCGCTATCGGTACCGAATAGCTGCCGTTCAAAGGCCACTTCGTTGGCGAGCAACGACTGGTTGAACGCCAGTTGATTGGCCACCAAATTGGTGTTGAAAGCGATCTGCATCTGCTCCAACTGCTGGAACGGCGTCAGCGGCGCCGCGACCCCCAACGCCGACAGACCCGCCGCCGCTGTCGGTCCCGTGTCACCTGCGATCAGACCAATCAAATCGGTCGGAACCATCAGGGCCTGATCGAACGCCCCTACCAGACCACCGATCTGGCCGCCGTTGAACGTCTGCTGCCCAGTACCCAGCAGCAGACTCGAGATGAAGTTCGACGGCACCGGCGCACCGAAGAACAGATTCACCGCCTGCTCACCGGTACCCAACAACAGATTGCCCACATTGAAACTGCGGTTCAATGCGCCATTGAACGCACTCTCGGTACCGAAGAGCTGCCGTTCGAAGGCCACCTCGCTGGCAACGAGCTTTTGGTTGAACGCCAGCTCGTTGGCCACCAGATTGGTGTTGAAGTTGATCTGCATCTGCTCCAACTGCTGGAACGGACTCGCTGTCGCCGCGCTGGCAAGACCCTGTAAAGAGGTGAGGTTGATCGCCTCGGCGCCGGCGTAGGCGTTAACGCCTGCTCTGATGGACTGCACGAACTGTTCGTGGAAACGCGTGATCTGGGCGCTGAGCCGCTGATATTCCTGTCCGTGGGAGCCGAACAGTCCCGCCACGGCAGCCGATATCTCGTCGGCGCCTGCCGGCAGCAACGCCGTCGTCGCGGCGGCAATCGAGTCGCCCGCCGCCCCGATGCTCGAACCGATGCCGGCCAGATCCGCGGCTGCCGCCGACACCAACTCCGGAACCGTGTTCAAAAAAGACATCGCAGTGCTTCCTCCCCAGCGAGCGGCGACCTGCTATGTGGCCGCCGGTTTCGACGATGTGCCGAGGCTAGCCATGGCGGCCGTGCGATGTGTGGGTTTTATGTGGATTTTTATAGTCGGAGTTGAATCAATTTGACAGGCGTTGCGTCCCTAAGACCTGTACTTCGCAGACTGTCGGAATGCGATCGGCCCGTCACCTCGGCAAGGTGACGGGCCGATCGAGAAATACTCGTACTTCGACTCTTGTTCTAGTCGCCGAGGTCTGCCTCTACGTTGCCACCCACGGTGACCTGTCCGGTCAGGACGGCGTTGATGTTGGCCAGCACACCCGGCAGGTCGCCGTTCAGTACCACCTGGATCGGCGTGAAGAGGTTGCTCAGCACCGCGCCGTCGAACAGGAACTTCTGTTCCAGGGCGCCCAACAGGCCGCCGGCCGTGACGCCGCCGAAGACGTCTCCGGTGGCGCTGACCAGCAGACTGCCGGTCACGTCCGTGGCGGGAACGCCGATCAGAGCGTTGATGACCGTCTGGGGCAGACCCACGAAGGCCAGGTTCAACCCGTTGAAGGCGTTGTTGAGCGCACCGTTGAGGGCGCCGCCGGTGCCGAAGATGGACAGTTGCAGCGCCTGCTCGTTGGCGACCAGGTTGGCGTTGAAAGCCAACTGTGCATTGGCCAAGGCCTCCAGGGCGGCCGGCGTCAGGCCGAGTTGGGTCATCAACGCCGCGTCCAGGCCGGGCGCGCCGCCCAGGGCCGCGTTGAGCGACAACAGTTGCTGCACAACACCGGTCAACCCGCCGACGGGCGTGAAGCCACCGCCCAGCGTCAGCGCGGGGTTGAACAGCAGGCTGCCGGTCAGGTCCACCCCCGGCGCACCGACCACCGCGTTGAGCAATTGCTCGCCGGTACCCAAGAAGAGGTTGCCGGCGTTGAACGCATACCCCACCGGCCCGAGCAGAGCACCGGGTCCGAGCAATGCCGACACAAGGGCCTGCTCGTTGGCGACCAGGGAGGCGTTGAACGCTAGTTCGTTGACGACCAGATTGGCCAGGATGCCGCTCTGAATCTGCTCCAAGCCAGCGATTCCGGTCGTCGGAAGCGTTGCGAGACCGTTGACCAGGGCGCTGAGCCCGGCCGTGTCGCCGCTCAACGCACCGGTGAGAGCTGCGTTGAATTGTGCACCCAGGGGCCCAAGCGCACCGTTTATGTTGGCCGCCAGTGCGGGCAGGCTCAGGTTGAAACTGGTTGCCAAATTGTTCAATCCGGCAGTCAGATTCGCGGTCACCGACTCGAAGGTGGGCAGCGGCGGCAGCACCAGACCGAGGTCGAGGTCACCCGCAAGCAATCCGTTCAGCGCCGTGTTCAGGCTGGCGTTCAGGGCCGGGAGGTTGATCCCGAATCCCGCGACCGCGGAGTTGAAGTCAGCCACCAGCGTGGCACCCAGTGCGGGCAGGTCCGGCAGCCCGAGGTTGAGGTTCCCGGACAGGGCGGCATTCAGCGCGCCGTTGAGCTGGGCACCCAGGCTCGACAGATCACCTCCGAAGATGGCCGACAGCGACCCGCCGGTCTGGGTGAGCGCGTTGATGTTGGAGATGAAGTTGTTCGCCAGCGCGCCGCCGGTCTGCACAAGACTGTTCAGGCCCGCATTGATGTTGGCCCCCAACGAGTTACCGGCCTGCACCAGAACGGCCAGATCCGGCAGCGCGGCACTCAGGTTGCCTGAGAGGGCCGCGTTCAGTTGGGCGCCAAAGCCGTTCAACGCCGCGTTGAAGGAACCGGTCAGGCCGCCCAGTCCGAGGTTTGCGTCCAGCGAGCTGTCCACCGCGAGGCTCGAGGCGAAGTTCGCCGGAACCTGTGCTCCAAGAAGGGTATTGATGGCCGTTTGGCCCGCCTCGATGAACGAGTTGGCGACGTTCAGGCCGGAATCCACCGCGGCAGATAGCGCATTGCCGCTGCCGAAGATGGCCTGCCGCAACGCCACTTCGCCACCGACCAACGCCTGGTTGAACGACAACTCAGCATTGACCAGGTTCGCGGTGAAGCCGCCATACAACTCGGCGAAACCCTCGAGCGAGAGGGTCGGCGCGGCCAGCCCATTCACCAGGGCTTGCGCGGTGCCGAGTTCGGCTGCCGCATAGGCGTTCGCGCCCGACGTCACCGCCTGGACGAACCGCTCGTACGACGCCGCCACCTGGGCGCTTATCTGCTGATAGCCCGCCGCGTTCTCGGAGAACAGCGCGGCTATTCCCTGCGAGACTTCGTCGGCGGCCGCAGCAAGCACGCCAGTGGTTGACGCAGCGGCTGTCGCATTGGCGGCGGTGAGCGCCGAACCGATGTTGGACAGATTCGCTGCGAATGCCGCCATTATTTGCGGCTCGACAAAGACAAACGACATTTCGGACCCCTAACCGCACCAATGAATGCTGGCTTCCCCTGTGCCCGATCAGGTGCCCCCTGCCCGAGCGTATCGCCGGGGTTGCCCGCGCGTGCGATTTCCAAACGCAATTTTGATAACAATTTGTCACGAGCCGAACGAGGCCGTAGGGCAGTGCGCTACCTGGCGACTAGATGGGTTGCCACACAGGGATTTTGCGTTTTATGGACCGGTTTTCACCCACTGGCTGGCGTCCGCGACGATGCCGACCGGGACGGCGCCGGTCAGGCTGACGTTCTGCACGCTGGGGCCGGCAGCCACGATTGTGGTGTCTTGCAGGATGGGCAAGACCGTCGACATGTTCCACAGCCGCGGCTCCACCGCGGTGATGACGTCGCTGATGTTCTTGGTCCCGTTGAGCGCCGCGTCGATGTTTGATTGGATGCTGCGATCGCAGATCCCGGTCAGGTTCGACGGCGCTTTCACCAACGCGCCGGGTTCCGGCGGCCGACTGGGAGTCGTCGGGGGCACGGTGGTGCCCGGTTCGGCCTGGGGGGTGCTACCGGCCGTCGCGGTGGTCGATGCCTGCGCGGTCGGCGAGGCGCTCGGGTTGGGGATCTCGGTTGCCTGCAACGCGGGGCAGCCGAATCGGGATGCCAGCGAGGTGGCCAGGTTCCCGCCGGCCTGATGCCAGCCCACCAGCGCGTCCACTTGGTGGTTCTTCAAGGCGTCGCGGTAGAGCGTCACCGGGTCCAGGGCCAGCACGCTGGCGGCGATGCCGACGTTGCGCAACTGGTCGGCGGCGGTGTTGGCCACCGCCACCGAGGTCGGATCGTTGGCAGCTACCCCGATGACCAGTGTCAGCTGCTTGCCGTCCTTGCTGATCTGGCCATGGACCACTTCCCCGGTAGGCGTGGTGCTGACCGGCGTAGTCGTCGAACTTGTGCCGGGAGTCGGGGTCACCGTGTTGCTGCTCTCGATCTGGAACCCGGACGCTTCCAGCAGCCCGAGCGCAGCCGTCCGGCTCATCGCCGGCGGCGCGGTGGGCACATAGCCGGGATCGCTGGGTGACCGGATCTGCGCTTGGTCCAGGGTGACGGTGTTGTCGCTCCCGGCCCCCACGGCGGCGAGCAGGTCGACATCCAGCAGCCCCAGGATCGCCTTGCGGACCTGACTGTCGGACAGCTTCGGCTCGTTGGCACGCAGCGTCAACTGCATGACGCGTGGTGTGACGATGCGGGCCGTCCGCACGTCGGGGATGGCCGAGAGCTGAGCGAAGGCGGCCGAACCGCCGTGCACCTGGGCCACCTGAGTGTCGCCGTTGCGCACCGAATCGGCCAGCGCGGCCGGCGCACCGGCCCGGCGGAACTGGATCAGCCCGGGTTTCGCGGGCGGCCCCCAGAACCGGTCGTTGCGGGCGATCAGGATCTCGTCGCGCTGGGGATCGATGTTCTCCACCCGGAACTGTCCGCCGGTCACCGGCAGCGCACGCGCCAGCCCGGCCGAAAATCCGCCGGATACATCTTTAACTATGTGCGCCGGCAGCAGATTGTTGAACAGTTCCCGCCACGCCGGGTACGGCTGGCTGAAAGTGACGACGGCCTGCTTGCCACCATCCAGCGACTGCACCGCGGTGATCAGGTCGTAGCCGGCCGGGTCCACAACGCCGGGCTGGGTGGCCATCTGCTGCCACAGGTACCAGAAGTCGTCGGCGCCGATCGGGGCGTTGTCGGTCCACTGCGCTTCCGGGCGGATCTTATAAGTGACGGTGAACGGGTTCTCGTTCGTGACGTCGGCCGAGACCAGCAGCGTCGAATCCATCTCCCAACGCGAACCTGTCGACGCACTCGGATCGGGGACGGGCCGGAACGCGCTCGGCAGCACCAGCGCGGCGATCGCCGCATTCACCGCTGACAGGTCCGACAACAGGTGGGGATTGAATCCGGCACCGATCGAGTCGATGCCCATGATGATCTGCGTGGGACGCTGCGGTGGCGGCGGCGTGCTGTGCGGTGTGTCGGTGCTCTGCGGCGCCGGCGGTGGACTCACCGTGCAGCCCGACAGCGCCAGTCCGATGACCGCGACGAGGGCGCCGACCGCTAACAGAACGTGCCGGGCCCGGTGCAACACGCCCATCAGGGTAGCGAGGCCCACCCGGCCTACCCGCGGGCCTTCGCCCGAGCCTTCGCGCGGGCGCGCAAGGTGGCATCCAATTCGACCTTGCGGACCCGCACGATCTCCGGGGTGACCTCGACGCATTCGTCGGGCGCGCAGAACTCCATGGCCCGCTCCAGGTCGAGCTCGAGCGGTTTGGCCAGCGTTTCCATCACATCGGCGGTCGACGACCGCATGTTGGTCAGCTTCTTCTCCCGGGTGACGTTGATATCCAGGTCCTCCGGACGCGGGTTGATGCCGACGACCATGCCCTCATAGGTGTCCTGACCGGGCTCGACGAAGAACTGGCCACGATCGGCGAGTTGCAGCAGCGCGAACGGGGTGATGACGCCGGAACGGTCCGACACCAGCGAGCCGGTGTGCCGGGCGCGGATCTCACCGGCCCAAGGCCGGTAGCCGTCGAACACGGCGTTGGCGATGCCGGTGCCGCGGGTGAGGGTGAGGAAGTCGGTGCGGAAGCCGATCAGGCCGCGGCTGGGCACGATGAAGTCCATCCGGACCCAGCCGGCGGCGTGGTTGGTCATCTCTTCCATCCGGCCCTTGCGGCCGGCCATCAGCTGAGTGATCGCGCCGACGAACTCCTCGGGGCAGTCGATCGTCATCGCCTCGAACGGTTCGTGCAGCTTTCCGTCGATGGTGCGGGTCACCACCTGCGGCTTGCCGACGGTGAGCTCGAACCCCTCGCGGCGCATCTGTTCGACCAGCACGGCCAGCGCCAGCTCACCGCGGCCCTGCACCTCCCACGCATCGGGGCGCCCGATGTCGACCACCCGAATCGACACGTTGCCGATCAGCTCGGTGTCCAGTCGGCTGCGCACCATCCGCGCGGTCAGCTTGTGGCCGGACACCTTGCCGGCCAGCGGCGAGGTGTTGGTGCCGACCGTCACCGAGATGGCGGGTTCGTCGACGGTGATGCGCGGCAACGCATGGGCGTGGTCCGGATCGGCCAGCGTGTCGCCGATCATGATCTCGGGCAATCCGGCGACGGCGACAATATCTCCGGCGACCGCCTCGTCGGTGGGGCTGCGTTCGACGCCCTCGGTGGCCAGCAACTCGGTGATCTTGGCGCTGGTGATGACGGGCAGCCCATCCACCTCGCGCATCCACGCCACCTGCTGGCCCTTGCGCAGCTTGCCGTTGTAGATGCGGATCAGCGCGAGCCGGCCTAAGAATGGTGAGGCATCGAGGTTGGTGACCAGCGCCTGCAGCGGAGCCTCCGGATCGCCCGAGGGCGGTGGGATGTGCTCCATCAGCACGTCGAACAGCGGGTCGAGGTTGTCACCGGCGGGCGCCTGGCCGTCCGCCGGTTGTTCGGTGCTTGCGATGCCGGCGCGCCCGGACGCGTAGAGCGTCGGCAGCCCCAGCGCGTGCTCGGCGGCCGCGGCCGCTTCCTCGTCGAGGTCGGAGGCGACGTCGAGCAGCAGGTCGTGACTGGCCTCCACGACCTCCTCGATGCGGGCGTCCGGTCGGTCGGTCTTGTTTACGACGAGGATCACCGGCAGATGCGCCTGCAGCGCCTTGCGCAGCACGAACCGCGTCTGCGGCAGCGGGCCCTCGGACGCGTCGACCAGCAGCAGGACGCCGTCCACCATGGACAGGCCGCGCTCCACCTCGCCCCCGAAGTCCGCGTGACCCGGGGTGTCGATCACGTTGATCACTGTGACCGTTCCATCCGGGTTGTGGCGGTGCACGGCGGTGTTCTTGGCCAGGATGGTGATGCCCTTTTCCTTTTCGAGATCACCGCTGTCCATGATGCGTTCCTGGGTGTCGTCGCCGCGGTGGGTCAGGGCGCCGGACTGCCGCAGCATCGCATCGACCAGGGTGGTTTTGCCATGGTCGACGTGGGCGACGATGGCGACATTACGAAATGGCACGTCGGTGATTGTTTCAGCGCAGGCCCGTCAATGGCGAACTGAGCAGCTCAGGAGGCTATTGAGCGCGCCGCCATCACCACCCGCGCCGGCGCGGCGCTGAACCGACCAATTGGTGTTTATCGGCCACATCGCGGCTGCGATAGACGATGTAGGGCCGGAACAGGTAGGCCACCGGCGCGCTGAAGGCGTGCACCAGGCGGGTGAACGGCCACAGCGCAAAGAGCAGCAACGCGATCAGCACGTGAATCTGGTAGTACACCGCCGCGTGCGCCATCAGGTCCCCGCGCGGGTCCAGGATCCAGATCGACCGGAACCAGACCGACACCTTCTGCCGATAGTCGTGTAGTTCGCCGAAGTGCGTGGCGCCCATCAGCGTGCAACTCAAACCGGCCACCAGCGCACACGCCAGCGCCACGTACATCAACTTGTCGTTGCGCGTGGTCGCCAGCCGGACCGGTCCGCGGGTGCGCCGCCGGTAGACGAGCAACCCGATGCCCAGCAGGGTCGCGAAACCCGCTGGCAGGCCGAGCATCAGCGCTTGCAGGTGATAGAGGTGATCGCTCATCCCGATCGCCCTGGTCCAGGACTCCGGAATGAACAGACCGCTGATATGGCCCATGATCACCGCGAGACTGCCGAAGTGGAACAGCGGACTGCCGATCGAAAGCAACCGTGACTCGTAGAGCTGGGATGAGCGGGTTGTCCAGCCGAACTTGTCGTAGCGGTACCGCCACCAGGTGCCGACGATCACGATCGCCAGCACGACGTAAGGCGCGTCGTCCCAAAAGATTTGCAGTAGGTTCATGCCGAGCCTCGTCGGGGTGGAACGGTCAGGGTGAACGGTTGCAGGCCAACCGCTTCCGCGGGCGGGCCGGATTCGGTAAGCCGCTGCGCGCGGTCCGGGTCGCCGGCCGCCGGCAGCGTCTCGCATACGGCCGCCACTGCGTACTGGTAAGGCGATCCGGCATCGGTCAACGCCTTTTGCAGCACGTCGATCGAGGTCCGATGCGCGGCCAGCAACCGGTGCCCGGCCTGTGGGTCGACGGTGGCGGCGAATTCCAGCACGACGGGCAGATAGTCGGGTGACTCCTTGGCCGGCGGCTCGACGCCCGCATCCCGGTACGTACTGGCGAAGTTCAGCATCTCGCGTCCGCGGTTGCGGGTGTCGCCGGCGGTCCAGTACGTCAAATACATGGTGGCGCGTCGCCGCAAGTCGAAGGTCTCGACGTAATGCATTGCGGCATCGAGCGTTTCATACTGGCGCAAGCCGGCCACGGTTTGGCTGAGCAGGTGCTGCGCCCGGCCACCGAGGTGGCCCGACAGTTCGTCGACGAGCTGCAGGCGCCGGGTGAAACCCTCATCGGGATAGGCCAGCAGCAACGAGGCCGCCTGCCACACCCCGCGATCCTGTACGAGGTGGGCGTGTTGCTTCCCGCGCGACAACAGCTTCATCGGTTCGCCCGCATCGGGAACAGGTCGGCGGGCCTGCCGGCGCCGTCCCAGTTCAGCAAATTTGTCTGCCGCCGCTTTACCGCGTGGAACGTCTCCACCGACACCGGCGTGGGGCCGGATTCGTACATGCCCGGCCCGCCGTCGAATGACAGCGAGCAGCCCATTTCACCGCCTGAGGCGCCGGGCAAGTCCGCTGAGTATGCGGTCGGAATGACATAGCGCTCTTCATATTTGGCGATCGCCAGCAACCGGTACATCTCATAGATCTGCTCCTCGGTCATCCCGACGGCGTGCGGGATGTGCGGCTGGGTGTCCCGGCCCAGGTTGATGTCGCGCATATAGGAGCGCATCGCGGCCAACCGCCGCAACACCCCGGCGACGACGTCGGTGTCGCCCGCGGTGAACAGCTCGGCCAGGTACTGCAGTGGGATGCGCAGCGCTTCCAGGGCGCCGAACAGGTTGCCCAGATCCTCGCCGTCGTGCCCGTCGTGGCTGACCGCGTCGACCACCGGCGACAACGGTGGGATGTACCAAACCATCGGCATGGTGCGGTATTCCGGGTGCAGCGGAAGCGCTACCCGGTAGGTGTTGATCAGCGCGTAGACCGGTGAGCGCTGCGCGGCCTCGATCCATTCCTCCGAAATGCCTTGCGCCCGGGCACCGGCGATCACCTCGGGGTCACGCGGATCCAGGATGATCCGCCGCTGCGCCTCGTAGAGATCGGTGTCCTTCTCCACCGAGGCGGCTTCGAGCACCCGGTCCACGTCGTAGAGCACCAACCCCAGATAGCGCAGCCGTCCCACGCAGGTTTCCGAACACACGGTGGGCAGGCCGACCTCGATGCGGGGGTAGCACATGGTGCACTTCTCGGCTTTGCCGGTCTGGTGGTTGAAATACACCTTCTTGTAGGGGCATCCGGAAACGCACATCCGCCAGCCACGGCAACGGTCCTGGTCCACCAGCACAATGCCGTCCTCGCTGCGTTTGTACATCGCACCCGACGGGCAGGAGGCGACGCAGGACGGATTGAGGCAGTGTTCGCAGATCCGCGGGAGGTAGAACATGAAGGTCTCTTCGAGCTTCAGCCGCACCTCTTCGCTGATCTTCTTCAGGATCGGGTCGCCGGGCACGATTTCCGTTGAGCCGGCGAGGTTGTCGTCCCAGTTCGAACCCCAGGACACCTTCATCGGCTCGCCGGTGAGCTGGCTGCGCGGTGCGGCCGTCGGGAAGGTGTCTCCGGCCGGTGCCTGGGTCAGATTTTCGTAGTCGTAGGTCCACGGCTCGTAGTAATCCGAGATGGTGGGCAGATTGGGGTTGGCGAAAATCCGCAACAACTTCGACAACCGCCCGCCATCCCGCAATCGCAGGCGTCCCTTGTTGTCCCGGACCCATCCGCCGCGCCACCGGTTCTGATCCTCATAGCCACGTGGATAACCCACGCCGGGACGGGTTTCGACGTTGTTGAACCATACGTACTCGGTGCCCGAGCGATTGGTCCATGCCTGCTTGCATGTCACCGAGCAGGTATGGCAGCCAATGCATTTGTCGAGGTTCATCACCATCGCCATTTGCGCCATGACCTTCATGTCAGTACCTGACCTCCTGGCTGCGGCGCCGCACCACGGTCACCTCGTCACGCTGGTTCCCGGTGGGACCGAGATAGTTGAACGCGAACGAGTGCTGCCCGTAGCCACCCGCCAAATGACTGGGCTTGATTCGCACCCGGGTCAGGGCGTTGTGGTTGCCGCCGCGCTTGTTGTTGGTTTCGGTGCGCGGCGTGTCGACGGTGCGCTCCTGCACGTGGTAAACGAACACCACCCCGTCGGGCATCCGGTGCGAGACGATGGCCCGGCACACGTAGATGCCGTTGGCGTTCACCGCTTCGACCCAATCATTGTCGCGCACACCGATTTTGGCAGCATCCCCCGGACTCATCCACATGGTCGGGCCGCCCCGCGACAGCGACAGCATGTAAAGGTTGTCCTGGTAGGTCGAATGGAACGACCACTTGGAATGCGGCGTCAGATACCGCACGGTGAGCCCGATTCCGCCCGAACCGTCCGGGGATGGGCCGAGCTGCGGTTGATCGAACAGCCGCGCCATGTCCAGCGGCGGCCGGTATACCGGCAGTTGTTCGCCGAGTTCCTCGATCCAGTCATGCGCCAGGTAGAAGTGCATCCGGCCGGTCAGGGTGTGAAACGGCTTGAGGTGCTCGATGTTGATGGTGAAGGGGGCGTAGCGACGGCCACCGGTCTCGCTGCCCGACCATTCCGGGCTGGTGATCACCGGGACCGGCCGCGCCTGCGTGTCGGCGTAAGTGATCCGTTTCTCTTCGCTTCCCTCGGCCAGTTGCACCAACCGTTGGCCGGTGCGTTTTTCCAGCTCGAGGAAACCTTCGACGGCCAGCCGGCCGTTGCAGGTTCCCGACAGGGCCAGGATGGTGTCGGCCATCCGCTGGGCGGTGGTGATCGCCGGTCGCCCGGCACCGGCTCCGGAGTTCATCACGCCGAATTTGCTTGCCAGTTCGCTGATCTCCCGGAACGGGTGAACCGTGTAGCCCTTGACGGTCACGCCGAACTTGTCGATCAGGGGTCCCAGGGTCAACCATTTGTCGTAGATCGCGGTGTAGTCGCGCTCCACGACGCTCAGCTTGCTCATCGTCCGGCCCGGGACCGGGACTTCGCCGGTGTGCAACCAATCGCGTTCGGTCCCATCGGGACAGGCCATCTCGTCGGGGGTGTCATGTTGCAGCGCGGTCAGCACCACGTCCGCGCGCGTGCCCAGGTGGCGGCGGGCCAGCATGCTGAAGGTGCGCGCGATAGCGGCGAATGCGTCGAAGTCCGAACGCGTTTCCCACGGCGGGTCGATCGCCGGGCTGAACGCGTGCACGTACGGGTGCATGTCGGTGCTGGACAGGTCGGCCTTCTCGTACCACGTCGCCGCCGGCAGCACCACATCGGAGACCAGCGTGGTCGACGTCATACGGAAGTCGATCGACATCATCAGGTCGAGCTTGCCCTCGGGAATATCGTTATCCCACACCACGTCCCGCGGCTTCACACCGTCGGTGGCGGGTTCGGCCTGCACGTTGGAGTCGGTGCCCAGCAGGTGCCGCAGAAAGTATTCGCCACCCTTGCCCGAGGAGCCGATCAGGTTTGCCCGCCACACCGTCAACACCCGAGGCCAGTTGACCGGGTTGTCCGGGTCGGTGACCGAGAGCTTGAGCTTGCGCTCGGCCAGCTGCTCGGCCACATACTCGCCGACATCGCGGCCGTCGGCCTTCGCCTCGTCGGCGACATCGAGGCTGGACCGGTCGAACTGCGGATAGAACGGGCTCCAGCCCATCGCCGCGGCCGAGGCGAGCAGGTCCATCGTGTGCTTGCCGGCGAACCTGCCGCGGCCCAGCGGGCTGGTCAGCTTGTCCGCGCCGTAGCCGTCGTAGCGCCATTGGTCGGTGTGGGCATACCAGTACGACGCGCCCGGCACCTGTCGCGGCGGGCGCGCCCAGTCCGTGGCGTTGGCCATGGTCTGCCACCCGGTCAGCGGACGGACCTTCTCCTGACCGACGTAGTGCGCCCAACCGCCGCCGTTGCGTCCCATCGAACCGGTCAACATCAACAACGCCAGCACCGACCGGTACATCACGTCGCTATGGAACCAGTGGCAGATTCCGCCGCCCATGATCACCATGGACCGGCCGCCGGATTCCTTTGCGTTGCGGGCGAATTCCCTGGCAACGCGAACGGCCTGCGCGGCCGGCACTCCGGTGATCGGCTCCTGCCAGGCGGGCGTGTTCGGTTGTGTGGCGTCGTCGTAGCCGGTCGCCCAGTCGCCAGGCAGTCCCGGGCGCCCAACCCCGTAGTTGGCCAGCATCAGGTCGAACACCGTGCACACCAGATGGTTGCCGACCCGGCGCACCGGCACACCGCGCGACACGGTCTGCCCGTGGCCGTCGACGGTGTCAAAGTGGGGCAGGCTGACGAGTTTGGCGCTCCCGTCTTTGTTTTCGACGCTCAACGCCGGGATCACCGCACCGAGATCGAGGTTCCACTTCCCCACCCCGTCCTCGCCGAACCGGAACCCCAGGGAACCCTGCGGAATCACGACAGAGTCGGTGACCTGATCCAGGACTGCGGGTTTGAAGGCCGAATTCTCGACTTCCTCGCCGATGTCGGCCGCGGTCAGGAACTTTCCCGGTACCAGTCGTCCGCCCCGGGCTTCCAGCTTGATCAGGAAGGGCAGGTCGGTGTAGCGGCGCACATAGTCGGTGAAGAACGGAACCTGTTTGCGTACATAGCATTCCGAGAGGATCACATGACCCATCGCCATGGCCAGTGCGGTGTCGGTGCCCGCGGCACATCGCACCCACTCGTCGGCGAACTTGGTGTTGTCGGCGTAGTCGGGACTGACGACCACGACCTTGGTGCCCCGGTAGCGCACCTCGGCCATCCAGTGCGCATCGGGGGTGCGGGTGATCGGGACGTTGGAGCCCCACATCACCAGATACGAAGCGTCCCACCAGTCTCCGGATTCCGGCACGTCCGTCTGATCGCCGAACACCTGGGGCGAGGCCACGGGCAGGTCGGCATACCAGTCGTAGAACGACGTCATCACGCCGCCGATCAGCTCGATGAACCGCGAGCCTGCGGCGTGGCTGACCATCGACATGGCCGGGATCGGGGTGAAGCCGGCGACCCGGTCCGGGCCGTAGGTCTTGATGGTGTGCACATGGGCCGCCGCGATCATCTCGGTCGCCTCGACCCAGCTCACCCGGATCAGTCCGCCTTTGCCGCGGGCCTGCTGGTAGCGGCGCCGTCGCTGGGGATCGGCCTGGATGTCGGCCCAGGCCAGCACCGGGTCACCCAGGCGGGCCTTGGCTTCGCGGTACATCTCCACCAGCACGCCGCGGGCGTAGGGGTAGCGGACCCGGGTGGGCGCATAGCTGTACCAGGAAAAGGAGGCACCCCGCGGGCAACCCCGTGGCTCGTACTCGGGGCGGTCCGGGCCCACCGAAGGGTAGTCGGTTTGCTGGGTTTCCCAGGTGATGATCCCGTCCTTGACGTAGATCTTCCACGAGCACGATCCCGTGCAGTTGACGCCGTGGGTGGATCGCACGACCTTGTCGTGACTCCATCGGTCGCGGTAGAAGACGTCGCCCTCGCGACCGCCGCGCCGGGACACGGTCCGCAGGTCGGCCGATACTTCGCCAGGCGTGAAGAAGCGAGCGCTGCGTGCCAACAGTTCCTCGAGGTGTCCACCGACATGCGGGGTCACAGACAGGACGACCTCCTCCTCATCAGCGCATCGGGTATGGGTTGCCCTTTTCAACAGTTGACGTCGGCAACCTTCAGCCGCCCTGGAAGTTAGCTGTACACGGACTGTGGAAACGTGTCAGGACAGCGCGCGCGTCAGGTCGGCAAGCCAGGCGCGATCCGCCGGCACCCAATCGACGTCGCTGAGTTCGGCCGCGGTCACCCAGCGCAACGCGCGGTGGTCGTCGGCGCGCGGCTCGCCCGTGAGCAGCCGGACCCGGTAGGCCCGCAGGGTCATGGAGGCGCTCAAGGCGACGTCACAACCCAGGCGTTCGTACACCACTACGTCACCCGCCCGCAGGCCGAGTTCTTCGACGAGCTCACGCGCCAGCGCGGCCGGTTCGGTTTCCCCGTCGGCGACCTTGCCGCCGGGCAGCTCCCAGCGGCCCGCCAGTTCCGGCGGACGAGCGCGCTGTGCCACCAGGACCGTGTTGTCGCGGATGATCGCTCCGGCGACGACGATCTGGGTCGGCATGGCCAGTGACGGTATACGGTCGAAACATGGCTGTGTTAACGGATGAGCAAGTAGACGCCGCACTGCCCGAGCTCGACGGCTGGGAACGTGTCGATGGAGCATTGCGACGGTCGGTGAAATTTCCGGAATTTCTGGCCGGAATCGATGCCGTACGCCGGGTGGGTGAAAACGCCGAGGCCAAGGACCACCATCCGGATATCGATATCCGCTGGCGGACAGTGACTTTCGTGCTGGTCACTCATTCAGAAAATGGCATCACCCAAAAGGACATCGATATGGCCCGCGACATCAACGGGATCATCGGCAGCTGAGCGGGCCGCGCGCCCAAACACAACGCGAAATCGCGGGCCAAAAACGGCAACCAGGGTAGGTTCGCGAATATAGGGTGATCCGCGATGACGCTCCATGGCTCGTTGCGGTTGGCCCTCGCCATCGCACTCGCAGCTGCGGGCGTGGCCTGCTCGCATCCGGACACATCCGGCGGCAGCACTCAATCGGGGCCGCCGACCACGGTGGCCCACCCACCCGCGGGCTACGAGCCGGGCAACTGCCCCGCGAACGCCGCGCCGGAGCTGGCCAGGGCTCACTGCGCCACCCTGACCGTCCCCGAAAATCGAACCAAACCGGGCGGGCGGACATTACGGCTGGCCGTCGCCGTCATTCCGTCGGAGACACAACCCCCGACCGCCGACCCGATCCTGTTCATCACCGGCGGCCCGGGTGAGGACGTGCTCATGGATCCCCCGATCGCGCAGGACGTCGGCCTCAACCGCAACCGGGACCTGATACTGCTCGCGCAGCGCGGCAATCACTCGTCACAGCCCGCGCTGACCTGTCCGGAAATCGACCAGTTCTTCGCCCGGCGAGCGGGCCTGGTGTATGACGCGTCCAGCACCGGCGATGAGTACGTCCGAGCGGCGAAGACCTGCCATGACCGGCTGGCCGGCGGGGCGGACCTAGGCGCGTTCAACTCCACCGAGAGCGCCTACGACCTGATAGATCTGCGCAACGCGTTGCACCTCAAGCAGTGGAATCTGTTCTCCCACTCCTACGGCACCGACCTTGCGCTGATCTATTCACGGCTGGACGCACCCGCCATCCGCTCGCTGGTGCTCGACGGAATGACGCCGCCGTCGATCGCGAGCCCAAGCTGGACCTGGGGCAGTGCGCGCGAAGCGTTCGACAACATGATGAGTGCCTGCACCGTCCAACCGGACTGTCAGGCGCGTTATCCGAACCTGGGCGACACGGTCGTGCGGCTGGTCAACGAACTCGAGGCCCATCCGGTCACCACCACGGTCAACGTCCAAGGCGTCGGCGACACGAAGATCGTGCTCGACGGTGGCGCCCTGCTGAACTGGTTCGTTCCGCTGGCGACCCACTTCCCGGCCGAAATGCCTGCCGCGATAGACGAACTCGCGCACGGCAACCCCACGCGGATCGCCAAGCAATGGGCCATGGCTTGGGTGAACCCCGCCAAGGTTGGGGTGATGGGCTGGGGCCTGACGTTGAGCATCTGGTGTAGCGAGTGGGTGCCGTTCGACTCCGCCGAGGACCAGAGTCGGGCGGCCCGTCAAGCTTTTGCGGCGCTGCCCGAATCGGTGCGCGCCCAGGCGCCGCAATTGCCGTTCCTGCGGCAGGCCTGCGCGGCATGGAACGTCCCTAAGGCGTCCGACTGGGTACGCGGGATCAGCGAGGCCACGATGCCGGCGCTGGCACTGTCCGGCAGCTACGACGGGCAAACCGGCGCTGCGTCCGGACAGTATGTGGCCCAGCATCTTCGGCATGCCATCTCGGTGACCGTCCCGGGAGTCGCGCACGGCATCTACGCCGACCGCTGCGGCGCCGCCGTCATCGCGTCGTTCTTCGACAACCCGCAACAACCGGACACCAGCTGCATCAACTCGACCCAACCGGCGACCTACGCGGTCAACCCGCCGCCACCATGACCGGGGCGTTTGACCGTAGGGCCTTGCTGGGCGGCGCGCTGACCGGAGCGGCGACGCTGGCACTGTCCTGCTCCTCACAACCTGCCAAGCCGACGTTGTTCGACGAGCTCGACGCCAAGATCACCGCGGGGATGAAGGCCTACGGGATACCGGGTGCCGCGGTGGGAGTCTGGACCGGTGGCCGGGAGTACATCAAGGGCTACGGCGTCACCAATGTCGACC
Organism: Mycobacterium asiaticum; assembly: GCF_001668675.1. GTDB lineage: Bacteria > Actinomycetota > Actinomycetes > Mycobacteriales > Mycobacteriaceae > Mycobacterium > Mycobacterium asiaticum_D. Next base: position 22,612 of record NZ_LZKQ01000118.1, read on the forward strand.
ATCCCGTTCCCGTCGACGGTGATACCGTTTTCCGGATCGGCTCCACCACAAAGACATTCACCGGCACCGCGATCATGCGTCTGGTGGATGCGGGCAAGGTCTCACTGGATGCCCCGGTGCGCAGGTATCTGCCCGACTTCGCCGTCGCCGACCCCGACGTAAGCGCCGCGGTGACGGTGCGCCAGCTGCTCAACCACACCTCGGGCTGGCTGGGCGACGACGTCCAGGACTTCGGCATCGGCGACGACGCGCTGGCCCGGTACGTCGCCTCACTGACGCGGCTTCCGCAGCTCAATCCGCCCGGTGCGGTATTCGCTTACAACAACGCGGGATTGGCGGTAGCGGGCCGGATCGTCGAAGTGGTGTCCGGTACGACCTACGAGTCGGCAATACAGAGCCTGCTGCTGGATCCCCTGCAACTGGGCCACACTCACTTCTTCTCCGACCAGTTGACGGGTTTGAGCGTGGCGACGCCGCACAATGTGGTCGACGGGAAACCAGTTGTCGACAACGGTTTTTGGGCCTTCCCGCGCAGCTGCAATCCCACCGGAGGGCTGATATCCAGTGTGCGGGATCAGTTGCGCTATGCCAGGTTTCACCTCGGCGACGGAACGGCACCCAACGGCACCCGGCTGCTCAGTGAGCAGGCGCTGGAGTCGATGCGCGCCAATCCCGGCGCCGGCGGCACACTGCAGGTCGAGCTGACCGGTATGGGTGTGGCCTGGATGCTGCGCCCGTCGGCCGAGGACAAGCTGATCGTTCAGCACGGCGGAACGTGGAGCGGCCAGCGCTCCGGGTTCGTCATGGTGCCGGCCCGCGACTTCGCGATGACGTTGCTGACCAATTCCGAAGGCGGCGCGCAACTCACCGTCGACCTTTTCGCGGATGACTGGGCGCTGCGCCGCTTCGCCAACGTCACCAACCTGCCCGCGACCGTCCAGCATCTCAGCGCTGGCGACCTGGCGCCGTACCAGGGACGCTATGTCGCCGAGTCGATTCCGGAGTCCGGCGAGCTTGAGCGCGTGATCATTGAATTCCGTTCCGGCAACGGCCAACTGGACGGCACGATGGGCTCCGATGACCCCACGGCGGGTCGCAGCCGGATGGGTCTGGCGTTCTACCGGCCGGACTACGGGCTTGATCTGGGGCCGGACGGCCAGCCGGTGGGCACCCGATCGAATTTCGTCCGCGATCCGGTGGGCAACATCATCTGGTTCCGCAGCCACGGGCGGCTGTTTCGGCGCGAATACCCGGTCTGACGCTCGCCGACCGTCGCCGAGCGTCACGCCAGAGTGACGGTCAACGGTGAGTGCCACGCTGGCGTGACGCTGTGTCTTTTACACCTCTG
>NZ_LZKQ01000119.1 GCF_001668675.1 Mycobacterium asiaticum
CCCCCCCCCACCCCCCCGCCGCCGCCCCCCCCCCCCCCCCCCCCCCCCGCCCCCCGCGGGGGGGGGGGGGGGGGGGGCGCCCCCCCGCCGCGGGCCGGGGGTCGCTACCCGCGGATCACTCGACCGTCTTGCCGGCGCTCGCGTCCGGCGCCTCGGACTCACCAACCCAGACCGTCTTGGCGTTGACGAACTCCCGGATGCCCAGGCCGGCCAGCTCGCGGCCGTAGCCCGACCGCTTGATGCCGCCGAAGCCGAGTTCGGGGAAGGACACGGTCATGCCGTTGATGAACACCTGGCCGGCTTCGATGTCATCGATGAACCGCTCCTGCTCAGCCTCGTCGTTGGTCCACGCGTTGGACCCGAGCCCGAAGCTGGTGGCGTTCGCGATCTTGATGGCCTCGTCGATGTCGGCCGCGCGGTAGACCGAGGCGACGGGGCCGAACACCTCCTCCTTGTACAGCGCCATGTCCTCGGTGATGTCGGTGATCACCGTCGGCGGGTAGAACCACCCGGGACCGTCCGGCTTCTCACCGCCGACACGGATCTTTGCGCCCGCCGCGGCCGCGTCCTCGACCTGCTTGGCGATTTCGTCCCGGCCCGACTCGGTGGCCAGCGGACCCACGTCGGTGTCCGGGTCGGTTGGGTCGCCAACCTTGAGTGCCCGCATCTGCTCGGAGAACTTGTCGACGAACGCGTCGTAGACGTCGGCGTGAATGATGAACCGCTTCGCGGCGATGCAGGACTGGCCGTTGTTCTGGACGCGGGCCTTGACCGCGGTCTTGACCGCCTCGTCGAGGTCCGCCGACGGCATCACGATGAAGGGGTCGCTGCCGCCGAGTTCCAGGACGGTGGGCTTGATCTCGTCACCGCAGATGGCGGCGACGGATTGACCCGCCGGTTCGCTGCCGGTCAGAGTCGCGGCGGCGACCCTTGGGTCGCGCAGGATCCGCTCGATCGCGCCGGACGGGATGAGCAGCGTCTGGAAGCAACCGTCGGGGAATCCGCCGCGGCTGATCACGTCGGCCAGGTACAGCGCGGATTGCGGCACGTTCGAGGCGTGCTTGAGGATGCCGACATTGCCCGCCATCAGGGCCGGCGCGGCGAACCGCACCGCCTGCCACAGCGGAAAGTTCCACGGCATGATGGCCAGCACCACGCCGAGCGGCTGGTACCGGACGTACGCCCGCTTCGCTCCGACCTTCGACGCTTCCGCCGGCTCGTCCGCCAGCAGCTTCTCGGCGTTCTCGGCGTAGTAGCGAAAACCCTTCGCGCATTTGAGCGTCTCCGCCTTGGCCGACGCCAGCGTCTTGCCCATCTCCTGGGTCATCATCGCGGCGACGTCGTCGGCCTCCTTCTCCAAAAGGTCAGCCGTCGCATTCGCCCATTCGGCGCGCTGGGCAAAGGTGGTGCTGTGCCGGTAGTCAAGGAAGCGTTCGTAGGCCCGGGCGATCGCGGCGTCGACTTCCTCATCCGTGGCGGGGGTGAAGGTCTTTACTGTCTCGCCGGTGGCCGGGTTGATGGTGGCAATTGGCACGCTGACATCCTTCGTCTCGGGGTACTTGAGAGGGGTCGATATATCTAGCCTGCCACTACTGTCGAATTGTCGGTTCCGCAGCGGTTCGATCCCCGAACCGCATCGTCACCGACAGGCGTGGCGAAAGGGAGGTGGCGGATGACCACAGCGTCCGAGCTGATCGTCAAGTGCCTGGAAAACGAGGGAGTTTCCGTCGTCTTCGGCATTCCCGGTGAGGAGAACATTCGCCTCATCCAGGCATTGGCGGCGTCCGATATTCGTTACGTGCTGACCCGGCACGAGCAAGCCGCGGCGTTCATGGCCGAGATGTACGGGCGGGTCACCGGGCGCGCCGCGGTCGTTTCCGCGACCCTGGGTCCCGGCGCGATCAACATGCAACTCGGCGTCGCCGATGCGACCACCAACAGCACCCCGATGGTGGCGATCTCGGCCCAGGTGGGTCAGGACCGCGAATACAAGGAATCCCACCAGTACGTCGACCTGGTGTCGATGTATGCCCCGATCACTCGGTGGGCCGCCGATGTGCCGACCGCGAACGCCATCCCGGAGATGGTCCGCAAGGCCTTCAAGCTCGCCGAGACCGAACGCCCCGCGGCGGTCTACCTGGCCATCCCGGAGCACATCGACCAGGACGACGCGGACTACGAGCTCGCGCCGTTGCCGCGAAGGGTCGTTCGCGCCGAGTCGCCGGCGCCCCGCCAGGTGGCCCGCGCGGTCGACGTCCTGCGCAACGCGAAACGGCCGGTCGCGCTGGCCGGGCACGGCGCGGCACGCAGTGATGCGACCGCCGCCCTCGTCCGGTTCGCCAAGGAGACCGGAATCCGGGTGGCCAACACTTTCCACGGCAAGGGCGTCATGCCCGACGACGACCCGAACAGCATCGGGACGCTGGGATTCATGCGACACGACTACGTCAACTTCGGGTTCGACAACGCCGACGTCGTGATCGCGGTCGGCTACGAGCTGCAAGAATTCGATCCGGTCCGGATCAACCCCAAGGGCGACAAGAAGATCATCCACATCCATCGGTTCCCGGCTGAGGTGGACGCGCACTACACGGTCGAAGTCGGGATCATCGGCGACATCAACGACTCGCTCAACGAGCTCGCCGACGCCCTCGACGGTCAGCGTTTCGACGACTCCGACGTGCCCGGGTCCGGGTTGTTGGAGGAGGAATTCGCTCGTGGCCAACAGGATTCGAGTTTCCCGCTGACACCACAGCGGGTGGTCGCCGATACACGCGCCGCCCTGGGACGCGACGATGTTGTGCTCGTCGACACCGGCGCCACCAAGATGTGGATGGCCCGGCTCTACCCGACTTACGAGCGCAACACCTGCCTCATCTCAAACGGGTTGTCCACCATGGGTTTTGCCCTGCCGGGTGCGCTCGGGGTGAAGTTGGCCCGGCCGGATGCCAAGGTGCTGGCCGTGGTGGGCGACGGGGCCTTCCTGATGAACTCCCAGGAGATCGAGACCGCGGTGCGCGAGAAGATTCCGCTGGTGGTGCTGATCTGGGAGGACGGCGGTTACGGGCTGATCGAGTGGAAGATGGACCTCGAACTCGGTGAGCATCACTACATCTCGTTCAACAACCCCGACGTGGTGAGCTACGCGAAAGCATTCGGCGCCAAGGGATACCGGATCGAGAAGGCCGAGGACCTGTTGCCGACGCTGCGGACCGCGCTGGACGACGACGGGGTGTCGCTGATCGCCTGCCCGGTCGACTACTCGGAGAACCTGCGGTTGACCGATCGGCTGGGGGAGCTGGACGAGACGCTGTAACTACGAAGTTTTATCGGGCACTTCGACAATCACGGTGGTGGCCTTGACGACGGCCACCGCGATGCTGCCGGGCTCCAGCTTCAGCTCCCGCGCGGCCTGAGTGCTCATCAGGGATACCACAGTGTGTGGCCCGCACTGCATTTCGACGTGAGCCATCACCTTGTCGCTGATCACCTTGGTGACCAGGCCGACGAAGCGGTTGCGCGCGGAGCTGGTGACGCCCAGGGGATTGATCGGCGGGGTCGGCGCGTTGTGCTGCCAGAATTCGGCGAGCACGTCGCCGGCGATCACCTTGCGGCCGGATTCGTCCTGATCGGCCGCCAGCACGCCCTGCTGGATCCACCGCCGCACGGTGTCATCGCTGACGCCCAGCAACTCGGCGGCTTCCCGGATGCGTAGCTGCGGCACGGACGGATCCTACCGTCGCTCAGTGCTGTTTCACGATCGCGCGCGGTGCGGTGCGCCATGCCCGCCGGCCGTCCGGTAGCTCGCACGGCGGATCCAGCAACACCACCACCCGACCGTCGAGCAGCACCGGCCGCACCCAGTCGCCCAGCTCGATGGGTTCGCCCGATTCGGGCCGGCGACCAGCGCTGTCCCGCACGTGGTCCACGGGTACCAGTGCGGGTAGCTCGTCGATGGTGGTTTCGTGCGGTAGTGCGAAGAGGCCGGGTAGCGAGATGAACATCCCGTCGCCACCTGAGAGGTGCAGCCCGACCGCGGCCAACGCGCCCAGCACCCCGTCCTGGGTGCCACCGTGTCCGGACAGATGCACACCGAGTTTCTGCGCGAGTTGGCGGGCATCGTTGGTGCGCAGCACTTCTCGTTTGGCTCGCCGGCCGAACTCGATTAGCTCCGCGGTATCGCGCAGCTGACTTGGGATGGCCACCACCAGCCCGGGATCGGCATCCGGGGGGCAGACCCGTTCCAGGAATCGACCGGCCACTTCGATCACGTGGCCCATTACCGCCTGCGGGTTCTGGGCTGGGCTTCGCCAGGCCAGGCACGCGCTGGAATTGTGCGAGGTGTACGGGATTCGATCGTCGACCAGTAGCTGGTGCCGGGTGGCGCCGGCCGCAGTGCCCAGTCCTGCGTCGGACAGCTCGCGCAGCAGCGCCCGGGCGCGGCGACCCGTTCCCGGGCTGAGCAGGTTGTCGGTGTCGTCGATGCCGATGAGCAGGTCCACCCCGGCCAGTGCGAGGCTCATGAGTTGACGGCCAGCCGGACGACATCGCGCACCCATCGGTCGCGGGGAAGTTGAGTTCCGGTGAGTTTGACCGTGTTTCGTTTGGTGATGCTCAGGATGACCCGGTCGGTCAGCTCGGCGGCGGCGAATGTCTGCGCCGGGTCGCGGCCCTCCACCCGCACGCTGGCGATATCCGTCACTCCCGCCGCGTTCACGATCGAGCGCACGGTGGGTCCCTTCTGAACCTGCGCGCCCCCGGACTGGGGCGTCGGGACTTCGATCTGGGGGAGGTCCCGCAGCTGCTGCAGGTTGAAATGTTGCAGCACCCGCTCGTTCTGCTGGACGACGAGCTCGCCGGCGGCGTCCGTCGTGCCACATGCATTGATGGCGATTGCGAGTAGCAGTCCGGCGACAATGAGGATGATCCGCATACACAGAGATTACGCAGGAACTAGTCCGCATATACGGATGAATTCACGGTATAGTTCCGCATGTGCTGACATCAGTCGTCGTGGCACGTAGGGCAAGTCTCACCCGCGAGCTTCTCTTTCCTTTGCTCGCGACCCTGCTGATCGCGGGCTACGCGGACATTCGCGTCCCGATGGGCTTGCCCGGGCACCGCGGGTTGATCTGGCTGACTCTGTTGGTGGCGGTCGTCCTGACGACCCACCGGCGGTCGACGGTCCTTGCGGTCGGGGTCGCGGCGGCACTGGCCAGCGTGTCCCTGCATCCGCCGATCGGTGGTACGCGCTATCTGGCGGCCGCGGTGCTGCTGTACGCGGTGGCAGGTGTGGCGCGGCGCCGACGATGGGTGGTGGTGCTCGCGGCCGCACCGATTCACCTGGTCGCGCTGGCCGGATCGACGCTGGTGTTGCCCGGTCTGGCAGAGAAGGCGTTGTGCCATATGGGTTTTGGGCTCGCCGCGGGTGCGCTGGGCTGGGTGATTGCCTCCGTTGTGCGAACGTCCACGCGTGATGAGGGGGTCTGATGTACTTGCGAGTCGTTCCCGAGGGTTTGGCGACGACAAGTGCGGCGGTGGAAGCGATCGCGGCTCGGCTGGCGGCCGCGCATGAGGCTGCGGCCCCGATCGTCTCGGCGGTAGCGCCTCCTGCCGCCGACCCGGTGTCCGTGCAGGCGGCGCTGCAGTTCAGCGAGGAGGCCAACCAACACGAAGCGGCGGCCGCGGTCGGTGTCGAGGTGCTGGCACGCGCGGGCATTGGGGCCGGTGCGGCAGGCACCAGCTATGCGGTCGGTGACGCGGCGGCGGCAACGACATATTCGGGCGCCTGACGATGCTGCCGTCGGTCTGGATGGCGGCTCCGCCGGAGGTGCATTCGGCCCTGCTGAGTTCCGGTCCGGGGCCGGGCCCGTTATTGGCCGCCGCACAGTCATGGACCGTTCTTAGCATCGAATACGAGTCGGCGGCAACGGAATTGACTACCGTCCTGAGCGGTGCGCAACAGGCATGGACGGGACCGTCGGCGGCGACTTACACGGCGGCCCATGGGCCTTATCTGCAGTGGCTGATGCTGGCCAGCGCTATCAGCGCCCGGCGGGCGGCCCGGCAGGAGGCGGTGGCGGCCGCGTACACCGCAGCGCTGGCGGCCATGCCGACGCTGGGCGAACTGGCCGCCAACCACGCCGTCCACGCAGCACTGGTGGCCACGAATTTCTTTGGTGTCAACACCATTCCGATCGCTGTCAACGAGGCCGACTACGCGCGCATGTGGGTACAGGCCGCGACCACGATGAGCACGTATCAGGCGACGACGGAGACGGTGAATGCGGCCGCCGCCGCGGGTGGCGGTGGCGGCGGAGGTAACGGTGGCGGTGGCGGCGCTGGTAACGGCGGCGGGGGCGGCACCGGTAACGGCACGGGTGGCGGCGCCGGCAAAGGTGGCGGCGGAGGCGGAGGTGGAGCCGGCAACGGTTTCCAACTGCCCACGCCCGCCGAGATCTGGGAAATGATCTTCGGTCCGGACGGTGCGCAGATTCCCGGCCAGGGTCAACCCAACTGGACGCCACTGCAGTTCCTGCAGAACCTGCCCAACTTCTTCAGCGGCAATCAACAGGCGCTGGCATATCTGGAAACCAACATCCCGCAGTACCTGACGAACCCGGCGAATTTCCCTGCCCTGGTTGCGTATTTCTTTGCCTGGCAGACCTATCGAGCGGTCAACTGGACGTTGCGGACGTTGCGATTTCTGGTCCAGTTGACTCCGCTCTTGGCGCCGGCTTTCCTCGATCTCGCGACAGTGAATTTGAGCGGGCTCGCCGGGTTGGCCGGTTTGGCCCAGCTGGCAGCCCCGGTTGCGCCGCCCGCCTCGATGCCGGCCGCTACCGCACAGCAGTTGCCGCCGCCGGCGGCGTTGTTGGCCGCTCCGGCGCTGGCACCCGCCCCGGCACCCGCCCCGGCTGCGTCGCCCGCGCCCGCTTCACCGGCGCCCGCAGCGTCAGCGACGGCATCACCAGTTACGGCAGGCGTCGAAGCGTCGAGCTACTTGGTCGGCGGACCCGGGCCGGGCATCGGCTGGGGGATGGGCGCCCGAATCACATTGCCCGACAGAGCCTCCGACATCGCAGCGGCGGCTACTCCGGCATCCTTCGGGCACCGGGACCAGGAGCGGGTTGCCAGACAGCGGCGTTCAGCCATCGGCCGCGGTTACCGGTACGAGTTTTTGGATGCGGACGACGAGCCGGTTGGGGATGCATCGAGGCCGGGGGACTGCGTACCGTCGCGACTCGGCTCTGGGCCAATGGGTTTCGCGGGGACGATGGCCGACGCGGTTGTGCCTGCCAGCGGACTGACCGCGCTGGCAGTTGACGATTTCGGTTCGGGTCCGAGCGTGCCTCTACTGCCCGAAACCTGGCGTGACGGATCGGGATAACAGTCCACGCGGCAGTCGATTTGCGCAAAAAACTTGTCAGTGGCTTTGCATAGCATGTGGCTATGGTTTCGAGTTCGCGTGAGGAGATCGTGGAGGTCTTCGACGCGCTCGATGACGATGTGGAGCGGTTGTGTGCGTTGTCCTTTGACGCGCTGACGAATCCGGAGCGGTTGCGGGCCTTGGAACGTTTGGAGCG
>NZ_LZKQ01000120.1 GCF_001668675.1 Mycobacterium asiaticum
CAGCGCCGACGGCAGCCAACTGGTGGCCGAGGTGTTCTTCAGCGCCCCGGCCAGCCGCGAACTCTACGACGCAATTTTTGCCCGGTGGTATGAACACGGTCTCGACGTCGAGATGGACCGGCTGGGCTTTCCCGGTGACCGCAACGACGTCGCGACCTACCTGGAACGGCACGGCTGGCAGGTGGCACGCACCCCGCTCAACGAGTTGTTGCTGACCAACGGATTTCGGCCGCATGCCCGGGACAACTCCGCCGACGAAACCTTGTTCACCGAGAATTACTACTGCACCGCGGTGCTGCGTCAGGAAAGGCCGCTTTGATGCCGAACAACGCCCCCAAGCCGCTGGACGGTTTCCGGGTCCTCGATTTCACCCAGAATGTCGCCGGGCCACTGGCCGGACAGGTGCTGGCCGACCTCGGCGCCGAAGTCATCAAGATTGAAGCGCCGGGCGGAGAGCAGTCCCGCCGCCTCACCTCGGTGCTGCCCGGACGGCCGCCGCTGGCCACCTACTTCCTGCCCAACAACAGAGGTAAGAAGTCGGTGGCGGTGGACCTCACCACCGACGAAGCCAAACAGCAGATACTGCAGCTCGCCGACACCGCCGACGTCGTGCTGGAAGGTTTCCGCCCCGGCGTGATGGAGCGCCTGGGCCTGGGGCCGGACGAGTTGCGGGCCCGCAACCCCCGACTGATCTACGCACGCCTGAGCGCCTTCGGCGGCAACGGTCCCAACGGCACCCGGCCCGGCGTCGACCTGATGGTGGCCGCCGAGGCCGGCATGAGCACCGGCATGCCCACCCCCACCGGCAAACCGCAGATCATCCCGTTCCAGTTGGTCGACAACGCCAGCGGCCATGTCCTGGCTCAGGCAGTGCTGGCCGCGCTGCTCAATCGGGAACGGCACGGGGTGGGCGACCTGGTGCGAGTGGCGATGTATGACGTTGCCGTAGGACTGCAGGCCAACCAGCTGACCATCCACCTGAACAAGCCCAGCTCCGAGGCCGCCAAACCTGCGGCGCCGGCCAAGAAGCGCAGAGGCGTGGGCTTTGCCACCCAGCCGTCGGACGCCTTCAAGGCCGCCGACGGATACCTGGTGATCAGCGCGTACGTCCCCAAGCATTGGACGAAGCTGTGCGAGGTCATCGGCCGGCCCGAGCTGATCGACGACGAGCGGTTCGCCGACCAGCGGTCCCGGGCGATCAACTATCCCGAACTGACCGACGAGCTGGAGTCGGCACTGGCCGCCAAGACCGCCGCCGAATGGGTCGAGCTACTGCAGGAAGCCGGCCTGATGGCCTGCCTGGCCTACACCTGGAAACAGGTGGTCGACACCCCGCTGTTCGCCGAAAATGACCTCGCGCTGCAGGTGGGCAGCGGCGACGACACCGTCACCGTGATCCGCACCCCGGCCCGGTACGCGACCTTCGATGCGGGGGTCACTGAACTACCCCCGGACGTGGGCGAACACAACGGTTTGTTTCTCACCTGATTATTTCAATGTGAACGCTAAACCAACTTTTTATTTGAATTACTCATGAATCACCGCGGAATTTGGCGCGGGGCACTGACCTGCATGGAGTATTTGAGCATACGGCTACAACGGGATTCACATATTTGCTGACGGCGATATGTGCGTTGCGTTCTGACGCCCGGCGGATACCGAAACCACCCGATCCGTTCACGCGTGTCGGGAAGGGTCTGCAGGACCGGCCCAAGGAGTTCTATGAGCAGCAGCGCTGTCAATGGTGCCCACGCGGCGCCCCAATCACACCGGATACGCGACAACCTGCGCTACGACGTACCGGCTTCGCTGGTCGTCTTCCTGGTCGCGTTGCCCCTCTCGCTCGGCATCGCGATCGCCTCGGGCGCTCCGCTGGCCGCGGGCCTGATCGCGGCGGTCATCGGCGGAATCGTCGCCGGTACATTCGGCGGTTCGGCTGTGCAGGTCAGCGGCCCGGCCGCGGGTCTGACGGTGGTGGTCGCCGATTTGATCCAACAGCTCGGCTGGGAAATGTTGTGCGTCATGACCGCCGCGGCCGGCGCCCTGCAGATCCTGTTCGGGGTGAGCCGGATGGCGCGCGCCGCCCTGGCGATTGCACCGGTGGTGGTGCACGCGATGTTGGCCGGCATCGGCATCACGATCGTGCTGCAACAGATCCACGTGCTGGTCGGCGGAACCGCCCACAGCTCGGCCTGGGAGAACCTGGTGGCGCTGCCCAACGGCCTCCTGCACCACGAATTGCACGAGGTGATCGTCGGCGGCACCGTGATCGCCATCCTGCTGGCGTGGTCGAAACTGCCGCCGAAATTACGCATGATTCCCGGCGCCCTGGTCGCCATCGTGCTGGCGACCGTACTCGCCAAGCTCGTCGGATTGGACGTCGAGCGCATCAATCTGTCGGGCAGCTTCTTTGACGCCATCGGGCTGCCGCAGCTATCGGACAAATCCCCGGGCGGTCAGCCCTGGACCCACGAGATCAGCGCCATCGTCTTAGGCGTGCTGACGATCGCGCTGATCGCCAGCGTCGAGTCGCTGCTGTGTGCCGTCGGCGTCGACAAGCTGCACAACGGCCCCCGCACCAACTTCAACCGGGAGATGATCGGGCAGGGCAGTGCGAATATGTTGTCCGGCTTGCTGGGCGGGTTGCCGATCACCGGTGTGATCGTGCGCAGTTCGGCCAACGTGGCCGCCGGTGCGCGCACCCGGATGTCCGCGATCCTGCACGGCGTCTGGGTTCTGCTGTTTGCCTCGCTGTTCACTAACCTGGTCGAACTCATCCCGAAGGCGGCGCTGGCCGGTCTGTTGATCGTAATCGGCGCCCAGCTCGTAAAGCTGGCCCACGTCCAACTAGCTTGGCGTACCGGCAATTTCGTGATCTACGTCATCACCATCGTGTGCGTCGTGTTCCTCAACCTGCTCGAGGGCGTAGCGATCGGCCTCGGCGTCGCGATTCTGTTCCTGCTGGTGCGGGTGGTACAGGCACCAATCGAGGCCAGGCCCGTCGGCGACGAGGCGAAGAAGTGGCACGTCGACATTGACGGCACCTTGAGCTTCCTGCTGATGCCGCGACTGACCGGTGTGCTGGCGACCCTGCCACAAGGCTCGGACGTGACACTGAACCTCAACGCGGACTACATCGATCACTCCATCTCCGAAGCGATCTCGGACTGGAAGGCGGGCCATGAGGCCGGCGGTGGCAAGGTGACCATTCACGAGACGTCACCCGCCGGCCTGTCCAGCGCGCATCACGCCCCGCCTAAGCGCCACATTTCCCGCTCGCTCCGGGAACCGTGGCCGTCGCGGCGCGACCACGACCACGAACATGAAGAGCCGTCGATTCGGCACGGCATCGAGGAATATCACCGCAACGGGGCGGGTAGGCTCCACCACCACGTTCCGGAACTGGTCGACTCACAGAACCCCGACACGGTGTTCATCACCTGTGCCGACTCCCGGATTCTGCCCGACGTGATCACCGCCAGCCGGCCCGGCGACCTGTACATCGTCCGCAACGTGGGCAACCTCGTTCCCACCCATCCCGACGAGCACTCCGTGGACGCCGCACTGGACTTCGCGGTCAACCAGCTAGGGGTGAGTTCGGTTGTGGTCTGTGGACATTCGTCGTGCCGCGCCATGCAAGCACTGCTCGATCACCATTCGGACCGCTCGGTTGACCATCCCGGCGCCATGGATCAATGGCTCGAGTACGCTGACGAGAGCCTGGCCCGCTACCGGGAGAACCATCCGGCACGTGCCAGCGCCACCTCCAATGGCCACCGCTTCAGCGAAGCCGACCAGCTGGCGATCGTGAACGTGGCCGTGCAGGTGGAAAGGCTTTCCCGCCACCCGATGCTGGCCGATGCGGTCGCCGACGGGTCACTGCACGTCGTCGGGATGTTCTTCGACTTCGCCACGGTGCATGTGCACGAGGTGACACCGGACGGGCTAGTGCACGAGGTCGAAGGGATTCCTACGCCCTAGCCCATCGGCGTCCTAGCTCTGCGGCAACCGCACCACCTGCAGGAAGAACTCGTCGATCTGCCGCACCGCGGTGATGAACTGGTCCAAGTCGACCGGTTTGGTGACGTAGGCGTTGGCGTGCAACTTGTAGCTGCGCAGGATGTCCTCCTCGGCCGACGAGGTCGTCAGCACCACCACGGGAATGCGGCACAGGTCGGGGTCGGACTTGATCTTCTCGAGCAGCTGCCGCCCGTCGTATTTCGGCAGGTTCAAGTCCAGCAGGATCAGGTCCGGCCGCGGCGCATGCTCGTACGACCCGCGCCGATAAAGGTAGTTCAACCCCTCTTCACCGTCGTGGGCTACGTGCAGCCGGTTCTTGAGTTTGTTCTGCTCGAAGGCTTCTCGGGTGATCAGTTCGTCTCCCGGATCGTCCTCGACGAGCAGGATGTCGATCGGTCTACCAGTCGGTACCATTGCTTGCTCCCTCTGCTGTGGCCAAGTGTTTTTCCGCCGCTTCCCTTTCGGCGGCGACAGGCAGCGTGAACTCGAACCGGGTCCCCCCGGTATATGACGTGTCGATCCGGATCGTGCCGCCGTGATGCTCGACGATCTTCTTGCACAACGCGAGACCGAGCCCAGTTCCGGTATACATGTCACGGCCGTGTAGGCGCTGGAAGATGACGAACACCTTGTCGGAGAATTCCTCCGCGATACCGATGCCATTGTCGGTCACGGTGATCAGCCAGTAGCCCTCTCGGTCATCGTTGCCTGGCCGGCAGTCGATGACGATGCGCGGCGGCTGGCCCTCTCGGCGGAACTTCATGGCATTGCCGATCAGGTTCTGCCACAGCTGTGTCAGAAGCGTTGAATCGCCGAAGACCTCGGGCAGCCGGCTGGGGCGTACGATCTCGGCGCCCGATTCTTCCTGCGCGGCAGCGAGGTTGCCCAGCGCCATATCCAGCGTGGTGTCGAGGGCGACCGCACCGTACTTGGTGTTCAACCGGCCGACCCGGGAAAAGCTGAGCAGGTCGTTAATCAGCACCTGCATCCGCTTGGCGCCGTCGACCGCGAAATTGATGTACTCGACGCCGCGTTCATCCAGTTTGTCGCCGTAGCGCTTCTCGAGCAGTTGGCAGAACGAGGCGACCTTGCGCAGCGGTTCCTGCAGGTCGTGGGAGGCGACGTAGGCGAACTGCTCGAGTTCGCTGTTCGAACGCAGCAATTCCTTTGCCTGCTCGTCCAATTGCGCTTGCGCCGAGCGTGATGCGTCGAGTTCCGCCACGATCCGCTGCCGCATGTTCTCCACGTCGACGGCGATGCCGCGGATGTCGGCCGGTCGCGCCGGGGGCGTAATGGAGTCGCCGAAATGGCCGTCCGTGATCCGCCGGCACGCCGCGGCCAGTTGCTCGAGCGGGCGGGTGACCGAGCGCTGCACAAGCAGGCCCAACAACGCCGCGGTGCCGATGAAGATCAGCACCATGGCGCCAAGCACCCGGTCGCGCCAGTCGTTCATGCGCTCGATTTTGGCGGTGCCGTCTTCCCGGGCGGCACTCAGATGCGCGGTCTGCACATTGAAAAGAGCACGAAGGTAATCGAATTCGGCCTTGCCGAGTGCCGACATGGCGCCCGGCAGCACGATCGGCTGGTTGGGGGTCACTCGGCCGATCAGGGGCTCGGCGTAGTCCCTGCGCCAATTGGCGGCCGCGGTCTCGACGGCGTTCAGGTCGGCGAGCAGGTCCTTGTGCCCGGCCAGCCGGTTGCGGATGTCTCGGGAAGCCGCTTCTTCGGCGCGTATCCCGTCGTAGTAGGGCGTCAAGAACTGCCGATCGGCCGAGATCAGGTAACCCCGCAGTCCCGTCTCCTGATCGCGCAACGCGGACTGCAGCTGGAAGGCCGCGACCCGCGCCGGTTGAATGTCGTCGCGCAGCGACCGCGACACCTCGTCGGTGCGCTCCAGCAGGATGGCACCGACCACCGCGCCGATCAGCACCAGCAGCCCCATCGTCGAGAGCACCAGGGCGAGCCACCCGCGCACGGTCAGGCGCGGCTTGTCCAGCGAGCCCGACGCGTCGCTTCTCACGTGGGGGTCCGCTCCACCCGGACCACGGCGATGTCGTCGGTCAGCCCGCCGTGGCTCTGCGCGAGTTGCTGGGCGCCGTCGATCAACGCATCGACGAACTGCGACCCGGGCAAATGCGCCTGGCTGCGTGCCAGTGCGAGCAGTCCGTCCTCACCGAGGCGTTGGTTTCCTCGGCCGGAGTAGCCCTCGAACAGCCCGTCCGTCAGCAACAACAATCCGCAGCCCGCCGGCAGCACCAGCTCGTGCTGCGGCCAGTCGTCACCGTGCAGACCCAACGCGCGACCGTAGGGCGGCTCAAGCCAGTCCACGGTGCCGGCACCGTGCAGCAGCATCCCCGGATGACCCGCGCGGACCGTCTTGACCGGATTGCTGTCGGGCGGACCGGGCGGGATGGCCAGGCTCAGCACGGTGGCGAACACACCGTTCTCGGCACGCTCGGCGTGCAGCACACGATCCAATTGCTTCATTTGCGCCGCGCCATGAATGCCGGCGAAAGTCAGTGTCCGCCAAGCGATCCGCAGCGCCGCCCCCAGCGCGGCCTCGTCCGGGCCGTGCCCGGCGACATCGCCTATCAGCACGTGGGTGACCCGGTCAGGGGTCTGCACGACGTCGTAGAAATCGCCGCACAGCAAGGCGTTCTCCCGGCTCGGCCGGTACCGGGTGACGATGTCGACGCCGGGGTTGTCCAGCAGCAGCGGGGAAGGTAGCAGGCCGCGTTCCAACAGGGCGTTCTCGCGGGCGCGGACCTGGCTGGCCTGCAGGTCGGCGGCGATCAGTTCGGCACGCTTGCGTTCGATCGCATACAGCAGCGCCCGCCGCAGCATCTCGGGTTCGACGCGCCCCTTGACCAAATAATCCTGCGCACCCGCGGCCACAGCGGACGCGCCGAAGTATTCGTCATTCAGGCCGGTTAGCACGACGATGGGAACGGTGGAATCGCTTTTCAGGATGCGATCCAGGGCGTCGATCCCGTTGGCGTCCGGCAGGTTGAGATCCAGCAGCACGCAATCGGGACGGGCCGAGGCCAGCATGCGCTCCGCGTGCGCGATCGACTGCGCCCAGACCACCTCGATGTCGGCGACCGCATCGGCGATCAGGTCTTCGACGAGGACCGCGTCGGCTCGGTCATCTTCGACCAACAATAGGGACAACGACTGCCAGCTGGGCGCCGGGGCAACGGAATCACCTACCGACAACAAGTTCCGATCACCTCATACCCTCCTGGGCAGCCGGAAAACTCCATGTCCGGAAAACGCGTGGCCGACCATCCCGACTGGTGGCTCAATCGCGTGGACCTGGTCAGCAGGATCCTATGCGGTGGGTTGGGTTTTGCCGCACGGTTTGGGAAAGTCAGCGCAGTAATGCGCGCGACATCACAACCCGCTGGATTTGGTTGGTGCCCTCGTAGATCTGGGTGATCTTGGCGTCGCGCATCATCCGCTCGACCGGGAAGTCGACGGTGTAGCCGGCGCCGCCGAACAATTGCACGGCGTCGGTGGTGACCTCCATGGCGACGTCGGAAGCCAGACACTTTGACGCGGCCGAAATGAATCCGAGATTGCCCTCGCCGCGCTCCGCGCGCGCCGCCGCCGAGTAGACCATGAGCCGGGCCGCCTCAACCTTCATCGCCATGTCGGCGATCATGAACTGCACCGCCTGGAAATTACTGATCGACTGGCCAAACTGCTTGCGGTCCTTGGTGTATGCGATCGCCGCATCCACCGCACCCTGGGCGATGCCCACGGCCTGGGCGCCGATGGTGGGACGGGTGTGGTCCAACGTGGCGAGCGCCGTCTTGAAGCCGGTGCCGGGCTCTCCGATGATCCGGTCGCCCGGGATCCGGCAGTTCTCGAAGTACAACTCGGTCGTAGGCGAACCCTTGATGCCCAGCTTGCGCTCCTTGGGACCGACCTCGAAGCCCTCGTCATCGATGTGCACCATGAACGCCGAGATGCCGTTGGCGCCCTTGTCCGGATCGGTCACGGCCATCACCGTGTACCAGGATGACTTGCCGCCGTTGGTGATCCACGCTTTGGCGCCATTGAGGATCCAGTCGTCGCCGTCGGCCTTGGCGCGGGTACGCATGGACGCGGCGTCCGAACCTGCCTCCCGTTCACTCAGGGCGTAAGAGGCCATCGCCGTCCCGTCGGCGACCTGCGGCAGCACCTGCTTTTTCAGCTCTTCGGAGCCGCGCAGGATCAGGCCCATGGTGCCCAGCTTGTTGACGGCGGGGATCAGCGACGCCGAGGTGTCGACCCTGGCGACCTCCTCGATGACGATGCACGCCGCCACCGAGTCCGCGCCCTGCCCGCCGTACTCCTCGGGCACGTGCACCGCGTTGAATCCCGAGGCGTTCAGCGCGTCCAACGCCTCTTGCGGGAACCGGGAGTTCTCGTCGACGTCGGCGGCGTGCGGAGCAATCTCCTTCTCCGCCAGCGCCCGGATCGCGGCCCGCAACTCCTGGTGCTCTTCGGGCAGTTGGAACAGATCGAACGACGGATTTCCGGCCCATCCAGCCATCTTTGAGACCTCCTAGCCTCTTGCTACTCGCGGGTAACTTTACCCTGCAGCTGTTGTAACGCCGCATCCTTGGCTGCGACCGTCTCCGCCAGCTGATCCTGGAACGCCACCACCCTGGCCCGCAGTTCCGGATCGGACGCCCCCAGCATCCGCACCGCCAACAGGCCCGCGTTGCGGGCGCCACCGATGGACACCGTGGCCACAGGTACCCCGGCCGGCATCTGCACGATCGACAGCAGAGAGTCCAGACCGTCGAGGCGCGCCAGCGGCACCGGCACCCCGATCACCGGCAACGGCGTCGCGGCGGCGACCATGCCGGGCAGATGCGCGGCTCCCCCCGCGCCGGCGATGATCACCTCGATGCCCCGGTCGGCGGCCGCCCGGGCGTAATCGAACATCACGGCCGGGGTGCGATGCGCGGACACCACCCGCACCTCGTGCGGGATGTCGAATTCGGCGAGCGCCGCGGCGGCGTCCTGCATCACCGTCCAGTCGCTGTCGCTGCCCATGATGACCCCGACGCGGGGGCTATTGGTCATGCGGATCCCATCCATCCGTCCACTCGGCATGTGACAACCAGTGTGCCGCCAGTTCGGCGCGTTCCCGCAGCTCGGTCAGGCCCTGCGCGTCCACGACATCCGTGCCGACGAAGTTGATGTGGCCCACCTTGCGGCCGGGCCGCTCGGTCTTGCCGTACAGGTGGACCCGGGCGTCAGGCATCCGGGCGAACAGGTGATGCAGGCGTTCGTCGACGGTCATCGCCGGTTCCTGCGCGGCGCCCAGCACGTTGGCCATCACAGTCACCGGTGCCACCGCGTCGGTATGGCCGAGCGGATAGTCCAGAACCGCCCGCAAATGCTGCTCGAACTGGCTGGTCAGCGACCCGTCCATGGTCCAGTGCCCGGAATTGTGCGGCCGCATCGCCAACTCGTTGACCAGCAGCGAACCATCGACCCTCTCGAACAACTCAACGGCGAGCACCCCGACAACCCCCAGTTCCCCGGCCAGTCGCAACGCCAGCCGCTGAGCCTCGGCGGCCACTTCCTCGGGCAGGTCAGAGGCCGGGGCGATCACCTGGACGCAGATGCCGTCCCGTTGCACGGTCTCCACCACCGGCCACGCCGCGCCCTGGCCAAACGGTGAACGGGCAACCAGCGCCGAGAGCTCGCGCCGTAATTCCACCCGCTCTTCGATCAGCGCTGGGACGCCGCCGGCAAGGTAGTCGCGGGCGATGTCACGCGCCTGCGCAACGTCGTCGGCAACCCGCACACCTTTGCCGTCGTATCCGCCCCTGGCCGCCTTGACCACGATCGGCACGTCGACGGTCGCGGCGAAAGCGTCCAGCTCGTCGATGCCCTCGGTGCTCTCGATGCCCAGGTACCGCGGCACCGGCGCGCCGAGTTCCTCCAGCCGCCGCCGCATGACCAGCTTGTCCTGGGCGTGCAGCAACGCTCGTGGTGGCGGGGCCACGTTGATGCCCTCGGCGACCAGCTTGTCCAGCAGGTCGGGCGGTACGTGCTCGTGGTCGAACGTCAGCACGTTGGCCCCCGCCGCCACCCGGCGTAGATCCTCCAGATCGGTATGCGAACCGATCACCACATCGGGGGAAACCTGGGCGGCAGGCTCGTCGGCGGTGTTTGCCAGCACCCGCAGGCTCTGCCCCAGGGCAATGGCGGCCTGATGGGTCATTCGGGCCAGTTGGCCGCCGCCGACCATGGCGACAAGGGGGGTGCGGGGACTTGGCACGGCGTTCATGTTGTCACGGTTCCTGACCGGCGTGTTTGCCGGCTGGGCCGCCAAATTGTTATGTACCATTTTGCGCCGGTTTCGAGATCAACCGTAGACTGGCGCACTGTGTCCTTTGCCGATGCCACAATTGCGCGCCTCCCCGGGGTCCTTCAACCCTTCGCGATGCGCCACCATGAGCTGATCAAATTCGCCATCGTCGGCGGCACCACATTCATCATCGACTCAGCAATTTTCTACACGCTGAAGCTGACAATTCTGGAACCCAAGCCTGTCACCGCCAAGGTGATCGCCGGCATCGTCGCGGTCATCGCGTCGTACGTGCTGAATCGGGAGTGGAGTTTCCGGGACCGCGGTGGCCGCGAGCGTCACCACGAGGCGCTGCTGTTCTTCGCGTTCAGCGGTGTGGGCGTGCTGCTGAGCATGGCGCCGCTGTGGTTCTCCAGTTACGTCCTGCAGCTGCGCGTTCCCAACGTGACGCTGACGGTGGAAAACCTGGCCGACTTCCTGTCCGCGTACATCATCGGGAACCTGCTGCAGATGGCGTTCCGGTTCTGGGCGTTCCGCCGCTGGGTGTTCCCCGACCAGTTCGCGCGGAACCCGGACAAGGCGCTGGAGTCCGCGCTGACGGCGGGCGGGATTGCCGAGGTCTTCGAAGACGCGATAGAAGGCGGGTTTGAAGAGAGCAACGTCACGGTGCTGCGGGCGTGGCGCAACCGCCGTGCCAGCCGGGCGACGAGCCGGGCGGGGTCTCAGCTCGGCGACTCCTCCGAGCCCAAGGTGTCGAAGACTTCGTGATACAGCAGCGCGTGCACCTCTCGTAGCCGCGGAATGTTGTAGAACTCCAACGGGTCCTGTGACGCCGACTCGATAATCAGCGTCCCGGTCCGGAACATCCGTTCGGAGATCCGGTCGCGGAACTCCACGCTGTTGATCCGGGCCAACGGGATGTCGATGCCACTGCGGGTCAGCACACCGTGCCGGTACATCACCCGCCGGTTGGTGACCACGAAGTGCGTGGTCAGCCAGGTCAGAAACGGCCACACCGTCAGCCAGCCGATAATGATCAGCCAGATTCCCCAGATCACGCCGTACAGGATCTTCTTCGCCATCGGCTGCCACTGGGTGGATTCGACGAACCCCGTGCCCAGGGCGGCCACGCCGGTCAGCAGGATCAGCACCAGAATCGGCAGGATCAGCCGCTTCCAGTGCGGGTGGCGATGCAGCACCACTTTCTCACCGGCGGCCAGGGCGTTGTCCGGATAGCTCATTCCGTGACCTTAATCGCCGGTGGAAGCCTTCAGCTCGGATTCAGCGCAGATGCACGACGTCGCCGGCGGATACCACCACCGTCTGGCCCGATTTGCTCGCGTCGTTGGGATCCCAGGTTTCCAGGCACAACCGGCCCTGTTCGTCGATATCGCGGGCGATGCCGACCAGCGCCTGACCGCCGGGCAACTCGGCGCGCACCCGGGAGCCGATGGTGAGGCTGCGGGCCCGGTAATCATTGGCCAACCGGGAGTCGGCGCCCGACGCCGCGCGCCAGCCGGCGATGCGCTCTCCCAGTTCGCGCAGCAACCGGCAGGTCAGCACGGTCCGGTCGGGGTTCACGACGCCCTGGTCCAGCAGCGAGGTGGCACCGGGCCCCTCGACGTCCGCGGGAACCTCGCTGACATTGAGGCCTACCCCGATCACCGCGAAGGGGTGCGCGACCTCGGCCAGGATGCCGGCCAACTTGGCGCCGTTGGCCAGCACGTCGTTAGGCCACTTCAGGCCCGCCTCGACGGTGCTGACCCCGGCAACCGAGTCGACCACGGCCAGGCCGGTGGCCAGCGACAGCCATCCCCAGGCCGCGGCCGGGACGTCGTCCACCCGCACCCCGACCGACACGGTGATCTGCGCCCGGGGCGATGCGGACCAGCCACGGCCGTGACGGCCCCGTCCGGCGGTCTGGTGCTCGGCGATCAACACCGCGCCGTCGATATCGGCCCCGGACGCCGCCCGCGCCAGCAGGTCGGCGTTGGTGGAGCCCGTTTCGGCAACGACGTCGAGTTGCCGCCAGTACGACGAGTCGCCTATCACCTCGGCGCGCAGCGCGGACTCGTCGATCGGCGGAGGGAGCTGATCGCGGTCGGTCACCCGGCAAGCTTAAAGACCCGACGCGCGTCCCAGCATGTCCCGTACCGCCAAATGGCTGAACAGCATGCTGGTGCCGATCGGGTTACCCCCGCCCGGATAGGCCGTGCCGCTGGGCGCCGCCATGGTGTTGCCGGCCGCGTACAGGCCCGGGATGGGGTGGCCCGAGCGGTCCAGCACCCGGGCGGCGGCATCGGTGCGCAACCCGCCCTTGGTGCCCAGGTCCGAGATACCGAAGGCCGCGGCATGGAACGGTGGCCGGTCGATGGGCACCAGCGGCGAGGCCCCGCCGGAGAACGCGCGGTCGAACGCCTCGTCGCCGCGACCGAAATCTTCGTCGACACCCGTCGCGGCGAAGCCGTTGAACCGGGCGACCGCGGCCACCAACGCATCGGGCGGCACCCCGATCTTGGTGGCCAGTCCCTCGAGCGTGCCGGCGGTGTGCCACAGCCCGGCGTCCAGATATCTCTGCGTTTCGACGATGGACACGTTGGCGGCCTTGACCGGCGGCACCTCGCCCTCGCGATCGTCGTAGATCATCCAGTACGGCAGTGTCAGCGAGCCGTCCTGCAACTGGGCGATGATCTCGCGGCCGGCCCGGTCGTAGGCGCGTGACTCGTTGACGAACCGGTTGCCGTCCTGGTTGACGAAGATTCCGCCGGTGAACCACAGCGCGAACGCCGAGCGGCCGTCGGGATGGGTCATACCCGGTGACCACCACGCCTGGTCCAGCAGGTCGGTGTCGGCGCCTGCCGCGATGCCTGCCTGCAGCGCCTGGCCTCGGCTGCCGGGACCGCCCATCGTGTCCCGGGCCACGCCGGGCACGCCGTACCGGCGGCGCAGGTCTTCGTTGCCCTCGAAGCCGCCGGCCGCCAGCAGGACACCCCGTCGGGTGCGGATCGCGCTGCGCCGACCCGCGTTCTCGACGACGGCGCCCACCACCTTGCCGTCGTCGACCACGAGTTCGACCAGCGCCGTGTCGCGGCGCAGCGTGGCGTTCGGGTGCTGGGCGATGGCTTTGAGGAAGCGCGCGATCAGGGCGCGACCACCGATGTAGTAGTCGGGCGGGGTGGGCGCGCCGAGTCGGTCGGTGTCCAGCGGCCCGCGGATCGCGTCCCGCAGTTCCGGGGCGGCCGCGACTTTGAGCGGCTTGGCCGCGATGTGCCGCTGCCCATCCAGCCGGGCCTTGGGTGCCTTGCCGTAGTAGTCGGGCCACGGCAGCGGGACGAACTTGATGTTCGGATCCTGCTCGAGGTACTCGACCAGCGGAGCGCCGCCGCGGACGTAGGTTTCCTGTAATTCGCGGGGAGTGCGGTCGCCGACCACGGCGCGGTAGTAGGTCAATGCGTCTTCGATGGTGTCGTCAGTACCGGCGCGGATCAGCACCGGGTTGCATGGAAACCACACCCCGCCGCCGCCCGAATACGCGGTGGTGCCGCCGAACTTGTCGGTCGCTTCGACGAGCAGCACGTCGAGGCCCTCGCGGGCGGCGGTATAGGCGCCGGTTACGCCCCCGCCGCCGGAACCGGCGACCAGCACGTCGTGTTCTTCGGTCCACTCCACCGCAAGACGGGCGCCCATCAGCGGAGAGTACTTAAGGACTGATTAAGGGCCTCCGAAGGGTCCGGTGGGGTTGCCGATAACATCGACTCCCATGACAAGCGTTACCGACCCCTCTGCCCATACCGCAGAACCTGCAGGCGAGCACGTCATTGACATTCACACCACCGCGGGCAAGCTGGCCGAACTGCACAAGCGACGGGAGGAGTCGCTGCACCCGGTCGGTGAAGCCGCCGTCGACAAGGTTCACGCCAAGGGCAAGCTGACGGCTCGGGAGCGCATCACCGCGTTACTGGACGAGGATTCGTTCGTCGAACTTGACGCGCTGGCCAAGCACCGCAGCACCAATTTCGGGCTGGAGAAGAACCGTCCGGTCGGCGACGGCGTGGTCACTGGCTACGGCACCATCGACGGTCGCGACGTGTGCATCTTCAGCCAGGATGCCACCGTGTTCGGCGGCAGCCTCGGCGAGGTGTACGGCGAGAAGATCGTCAAGGTGCAGGACCTGGCGATCAAGACGGGTCGGCCGCTGATCGGCATCAACGACGGCGCCGGAGCCCGCATTCAGGAAGGCGTGGTCTCGCTCGGCCTGTACAGCCGGATCTTCCGCAACAACATCCTGGCGTCCGGCGTCATCCCGCAGATCTCGCTGATCATGGGCGCCGCGGCCGGTGGGCACGTCTACTCCCCCGCGCTTACCGACTTCGTGATCATGGTCGACCAGACCAGCCAGATGTTCATCACCGGACCCGACGTCATCAAGACCGTCACGGGCGAGGACGTCACCATGGAAGAACTGGGTGGCGCCCACACCCACATGGCCAAGTCGGGGACGCTGCACTACGTCGCCTCCGGTGAGCAGGATGCGTTCGAATACGTGCGGGAGCTACTCAGCTACCTGCCGCCCAACAACGCCACCGACCCGCCGCGCGAGCCGGCCCCGCTGCCGGTCGGCGCGATCGAGGACAACCTGACCGACGAAGACCTCGAGCTGGACACGCTGATCCCGGATTCGCCCAACCAGCCCTACGACATGCACGAGGTGATCACCCGAATCCTCGACGACGACGAGTTCCTGGAAATCCAGGCGGGCTACGCGCAGAACATCGTCGTGGGATTCGGCCGCATCGAGGGCCGCCCGGTCGGCATCGTCGCCAACCAGCCCACGCACTTCGCCGGCTGTCTGGACATCAACGCCTCGGAGAAGGCGGCCCGGTTCGTGCGGACCTGCGACTGCTTCAACATCCCGATCGTGATGCTCGTCGACGTCCCAGGCTTCCTGCCCGGCACCGGCCAGGAATACAACGGCATCATCCGGCGCGGCGCCAAGCTGCTCTACGCCTATGGCGAGGCCACCGTCCCGAAGATCACCGTCATCACCCGCAAGGCCTACGGCGGCGCGTACTGCGTCATGGGCTCCAAGGACATGGGCTGCGACGTCAACCTGGCCTGGCCCACCGCCCAGATCGCGGTGATGGGCGCCTCCGGAGCGGTCGGGTTCGTGTACCGGCAGAAGCTGAAGGAAGCAGCCCAGGCCGGCGAGGATGTCGAGGCGCTGCGCCTGCAGCTGCAGCAGGAGTACGAGGACACGCTGGTCAACCCCTACATCGCTGCCGAGCGCGGGTATGTCGACGCGGTGATCCCGCCGTCGTACACGCGTGGGTACATCGGGACGGCGCTGCGGCTGCTGGAACGCAAGATCGCGCAGTTGCCGCCGAAGAAGCATGGGAACATTCCGCTGTGACCGATCTCAGCGAACCGAGCGAAACCACCGAGGTTCCACAGCCGCATGAGCCGCACATCCAGGTCCTCAAGGGCGAACCGACCGTCGAGGAACTAGGTGCGCTGATCGCTGTCCTCGGCACGATCGGCGGCGGGACCGCGCCACCCCCGCCCGAGCCTGCCCGCTGGGGGCTGCCGGTGGACAAGTTGCGCTATCCCGTCTACAGCTGGCAACGCATCACCCTGCAGGAAATGGTGCACATGCGTCGATGACGCGGCTGGTGCTCGGGTCGGCCTCCTCCGGTCGACTCACCGTGCTCCGCCAGGCCGGCGTTGATCCGCTGGTGCTGGTGTCCGGCGTTGACGAAGACGAACTGATGGTCGCGCTGGGACCGGACGCCCCGCCCGAGGAGGTGGTGCGCGTCCTGGCCCGCGCCAAGGCCGAACACGTGACGGCCACGCTGCTCGAACGAGGTTCCGATGTCACCGCGGACTGCGTTGTGCTGGGCTGCGATTCGATGCTTTTGCTGGACGGTCGGCTGTGCGGCAAGCCCGACTCGGTCGCTGCTGCGCGGCGCCAATGGCAGTCGATGGCCGGCCGGGCGGGCCACCTGCACACCGGGCACTGCCTGATCCGGGTGCGCGACCACCGCGTCGTGCATCTGGCCGCGCAAACGTCGATCACCATGGTCCGATTCGGTGAGCCGTCGAGTGATGACCTGGAGGCCTACCTGGCCAGCGGCGAACCGTTGGGCGTCGCAGGGGCGTTCACCCTGGATGGCCTGGGCGGCTGGTTCGTCGACGGCGTGGACGGTGACCCGTCGACGGTGATCGGGGTGAGCCTGCCGCTGCTGCGCGCCCTGTTGGCAGGTTGCGGGCTGTCGGTAGCGGCCCTATGGGCCGGTAATGGTGTCTCCGCATGATGGACGTGCGCCGAGCGTGGGGGCTATGGCCCAAAATGGCTGCGATCTGGTACCGGAGGCTCACGTTCGGCGCGGCATGCGCCGCACAAGCCCCCACCCGAGGAGTGACGTGATCACCTGGGCCGAATTCGCCGCCGCCGCGCCGCACATCGCCGCGATTTTCGAGCGACGGCACCGCGCCGCAGGCAATCTGTGCATGCTGGCCACGCTGAGATCGGACGGGTTCCCGCGGATCAGCCCGATGGAGCCGCGCATCTTCGAAGACCAGCTGTGGATCACCGGAATGCCGAACACCACCAAATACCGTGACCTGCAACGAGATCCACGCCTGTGCCTGCACACCGCGACGGTCGACACCGCGGTATCCGAGGGTGACGCGAAGCTGTGGGGCCGGGCGTATGTCGTCCCCTACGGCGAGTTGCACCGACGCTTCGCCGCGGCACTGTTCGACGAGATCGGGCTCGATCTGCGCGACCAGGAGTTCGACCTCATCGGCGTCGACATCACCGGCGCGTCGGCGGTCGAAGTCCAAGACGACCACCTCGACATCACGGTCTGGAAGCCGGGCCAGCCCGAGCGGGTGGTGCGCAAGCACTGAGTAGGCTTTAGGCGTGCCGCTACCCCCAGATCCAAGTCCCACCCTCTCGGGCTACGCCCACCCCGAACGGCTCGTCACCGCCGACTGGTTGTCCGCCCACATCGGCGCGCCCGGTCTGGCCATCGTCGAATCGGACGAGGACGTGCTGCTTTACGACGTCGGTCACATCCCCGGAGCCGTCAAGATCGACTGGCATACCGACCTGAACGACCCGCGCGTGCGCGACTACATCAACGGCGAGCAGTTCGCCGCGCTGATGGACAGCAAAGGCATCTCCCGCGACGACACCGTGGTGATCTACGGCGACAAGAGCAACTGGTGGGCGGCCTATGCGCTCTGGGTGTTCACCCTGTTCGGCCATCCGGATGTGCGTCTGCTCAACGGCGGGCGGGACCTGTGGCTCTCCGAGCGCCGCGACACCACGCTGGACGTCCCGACGAAAACCTCCACCGGCTACCCCGTCGTGGAGCGCAACGACGCCCCCATCCGCGCGTTCAAAGATGACGTGCTGGCGTCGTTGGGCAGCCAGCCGCTGATCGACGTGCGCTCGCCTGACGAGTACACCGGCAAACGCACCCACATGCCCGACTACCCGGAGGAAGGGGCACTGCGCGGCGGCCACATTCCCACCGCACGGTCCATCCCCTGGGGCAAGGCCGCCGACGAGAACGGGCGGTTCCGCAGCCGCGAGGAGCTCGAACAGCTCTACGACTTCGTCACGCCGGACGACAAGACCATCGTCTACTGCCGGATCGGCGAGCGGTCCAGTCACACCTGGTTCGTGCTGACCCACCTGCTGGGCAAGCCGGGGGTGCGCAACTACGACGGCTCCTGGACGGAGTGGGGCAACACCGTGCGGGTGCCGATCGTCGCCGGTGATGAGGCAGGAGCGGTGCCCGGCTGATGAGTATGCCCGCGCCGCTGGCCGAGGTGGTGTCCGACTTCGCCGAGGTCCAGGGCCAGGACAAGCTTCAGCTGCTGCTGGAGTTCGCCAACGAGCTTCCCGAGCTCCCGTCCGATCTGGCGGAGGCCGCCATGGAACCGGTTCCAGAGTGCCAGTCGCCGCTGTTCCTGCACGTCGACGCCAGCGATCCCGCCCGGGTCCGGTTGCACTTCAGCGCGCCGGCCGAGGCACCGACCACCCGCGGCTTCGCCTCGATCCTGGCGGCCGGACTCGACCAGCAACCCGCCACGGCGATCCTGGCGGTGCCCGAGGATTTCTATACAGAACTGGGCCTGGGTGCGTTGATCAGCCCCCTGCGGCTGCGTGGCATGTCGGCCATGCTGGCGCGAATCAAGCGCCGCCTGCGCGAAGGCGCCCAAGGGGGAACCGCGTGACCGGGCCGACGGCGCGGCGCATAAACTTCCCCCGACAGACTTGTAAGAAATTCTCTTAGAGACGACGACGTCCGGCCATACAGGAGGCGCAGTGCCCAACTCGAGGATCTCGAAGGTTCTCGTCGCTAATCGCGGTGAGATTGCAGTCCGGGTGATCCGGGCGGCACGGGACGCCGGCCTGGCCAGCGTGGCCGTCTATGCCGAACCGGACGCCGAGGCACCTCATGTGCGGCTGGCCGACGAGGCGTTCGCCCTCGGCGGTCAGACGTCGGCCGAGTCCTACCTGGACTTCGCGAAGCTGCTCGACGCGGCCGCTAAGTCCGGCGCCAACGCCATTCACCCCGGCTACGGCTTCCTTTCCGAGAACGCCGATTTCGCGCAGGCCGTGCTCGATGCCGGACTGATCTGGATCGGTCCCAGCCCACAGTCGATCCGCGACCTGGGTGACAAGGTCACCGCCCGCCACATCGCCGCGCGCGCGCAGGCCCCGCTGGTACCGGGCACCCCCGATCCGGTCAAGGACGCCGACGAGGTCGTTGCGTTCGCCAAGGAGTACGGCGTGCCGATCGCGATCAAGGCCGCGTTCGGTGGTGGTGGCCGCGGAATGAAGGTGGCCCGCTCGATCGAGGAGATCCCCGAGCTGTTCGAGTCAGCCACCCGTGAGGCCGTTGCCGCCTTCGGCCGCGGCGAGTGCTTCGTTGAGCGCTACCTGGACAAGCCGCGTCACGTCGAAGCTCAGGTGATCGCCGACCAGCACGGCAATGTCATCGTCGCCGGCACCCGCGACTGCTCGCTGCAGCGCCGCTTCCAGAAGCTCGTCGAGGAAGCGCCCGCACCGTTCCTGACCGACGCCCAGCGCAAGGAAATCCACGAGTCGGCCAAGCGGATCTGCAAGGAGGCGCACTACTACGGCGCCGGCACCGTCGAATACCTGGTCGGCCAGGACGGGCTCATCTCGTTCCTCGAGGTCAACACCCGGCTGCAGGTGGAACACCCCGTCACCGAGGAGACGGCCGGCATCGACCTGGTGCTGCAGCAGTTCAAGATCGCCAACGGCGACAAGCTGGACATCACCGAGGACCCGACGCCGCGCGGGCACGCCATCGAGTTCCGCATCAACGGTGAGGACGCAGGCCGCGGCTTCCTGCCCGCCCCCGGTCCGGTGACCAAGTTCCACCCGCCCAGCGGCCCGGGCGTGCGGATGGACTCCGGTGTCGAGACCGGCTCGGTGATCGGCGGACAGTTCGACTCGATGCTGGCCAAGCTGATCGTCTACGGCGCCGACCGCAATGAGGCACTCGCCAGGGCGCGCCGCGCGCTGGACGAGTTCCAGGTCGAGGGCCTGGCCACCGTCATTCCGTTCCACCGCGCGGTGGTCTCGGACCCGGCGTTCATCGGTGACGATGACGGGTTCAGCGTCCACACCCGCTGGATCGAGACGGAGTGGGACAACACCGTCGAGCCGTTCACCGGCGGCGAGCCCATCGACGAAGAGGAATCCCGGCCACGGCAGACCGTGGTCGTCGAGGTGAACGGCCGTCGGCTCGAGGTCTCGCTGCCCGGTGACCTGGCGCTGTCCACCGGTGCACCCGACGCGGTCGGCGTGGTGCGGCGCAAGCCCAAGCCGCGCAAGCGCGGTGCGCACTCAGGCGCGACCGCGTCCGGCGACGCGGTGACCGCGCCGATGCAGGGCACCGTCGTCAAGGTCGCCGTCGAGGAAGGCCAGCAGGTTTCCACCGGCGACCTGGTGGTGGTTCTCGAGGCGATGAAGATGGAGAACCCGGTCACTGCGCACAAGGACGGCACCATCACCGGCCTGGCCGTCGAGCCCGGCGCCGCCATCACACAGGGCACGGTCCTCGCCGAAATCAAGTGACGCTGAGCTCAAACCTGGCGCCCCCAGCCCGCCAAGGGTAGGGTTCGTGACAGGTTGAGTTCACAGCCACCTGGAAATTACGTCCTGTACGTGCGTCAGGGTCGCGGGTGAATTCCCTCCGCAGATCTTTTCGGATCGCCATTCAAACACGGCTTTTCGCACACTCGATGTGATCCACAGTTCGAACGTTCGTCGACTGATGGGATTCACAATGTCTGTGACACAGCCATGGGCTAAAGCTCCGCCCCCGGAATTCAAAGCCCGCTGGGCAGCTTCAAACGGTGTTGTCGCCGCCGAAGGTGAACTGGACGCCGCCAACGCCGACCAATTCGCTGAGTACGTCGCTCGCAGCGTCCAGGATCAACGCTGGCTGACCCTGGACCTGACCGGTGTGACCTTCATTGGCACAGCAGGGTTTTCGGCACTGCATCGGATCAACGTCGCATGCTCGGCAGCCGATGTGCGCTGGGCGATGCGGCCCAGCCGCGCCGTCGCCCGGCTGCTGCGCCTCTGCGACCCGGACGGCGTGCTGCCGGTCGCGGAATCGGCCGCAGCGCCCGATCCCGCCGAAGCAACATCACTCCAACTGGTCCCGGAGTCGGGCTAGTGATTTCGCCAGCAGCCGGGACACGTGCATCTGTGAGATGCCCACCCGCTCGGCGATCTGCGTCTGTGTCATCGACTCGAAGAACCTGAGCACCAGAACCATTCGCTCGCGTTCCGGCAACGCCTCGAGCAATGGACGCAGTGCCTCGCGGTTTTCGATCCGGTCCAGTCCCGCGTCGACGTCACCCAGGGTGTCAGCAATGGCGCGGGCGTCGTCGTCTTCGTTGCCACCGCCGCTGTCGATGGACAGGGTGTTGTAGGAGCTGCCGGCGACCAGACCCTCGACCACCTCGGCCCGGTCCATACCCAGCTCGGCGGCGAGTTCGGTCGCGGTGGGCGCCCGGCCCAACCGCTGCGACAACTCGGCCGTAGCGGTACCCAGCCGCAGGTGCAGCTCCTTGAGCCGCCGCGGAACCTTGACCGACCAGCTGTTGTCGCGGAAGTGGCGCCGGACCTCACCCATGATGGTCGGCACCGCGAAAGAGACGAAGTCCGAACCGGTTTCGACGTCGAAGCGGACGACGGCGTTCACCAAACCCACCCGCGCGACCTGGATGAGGTCGTCGCGCGGCTCACCACGGCCCTCGAATCGGCGCGCGATGTGATCGGCGAGCGGCAGGCACCGTTCGACGATCTTGTCTTGGTGCCGCTGGAATTCCGGCGAGCCGGCAGGAAAAGCTGTCAGCTCGCGGAACATCTCCGGGACATCGGCGTATTCATTAGGTCGCGTGTTGGAACCGCCGGCAGTTTGCTCAGTCAACTGGCCGTCACTTACTGGGGGCCGCCCGTCGCGCCGTCAACGAGATGCCGAAGACACTTCCCGTTGCGTCAGGCTGGCGACCGTCGTGGAAGGTCTGGACGTCATCGGCCAGGGAGGTCAGGACATGCCAACTGAAGCTGCCCGGCGCCACGACATCGTGTGTGTCGCAGGCGGCGGACGCCTCGACCACGAGCTCGTCTTCTCGCGGGTCGACCACCAGGGTCAGTTTGGCGCCGGGTGTCGCCGAGCGGATCAGCCGCGTGCACACCTCGTCGACCGCCAGCCGCAGATCCGCAACGGCGTCGAAGTCCAGGTCTTCGAAGGTGCCGATGGCACCGACCAGGGTGCGCAGCATCGCCAGGTTCTCCAGGCGTGCAGCGACGGTCAATTCGACGGCGCGGTAACCGCGTTGGCGCCCGTCAGTGCGCTGATCCGCATCGGTCATGTGGCCTCCCGGCAATATTCGACCGACGCCACCCCTGGCCTGGGTCCGGTCTGCGGAGCCGGTCTGCGGTCCGCTCTGGACCACGGGGTCGAGCCGGTTGGTCATGATCGCCACCGGGTATTCAACCAGTTGTCGGCGAGGCAGACGTAACCGACACAGCCCGGGCGGGCCGCATCGCGCCCCTCGCCGTGCGCGCCGGGGTGATTTCGGTCGTGTTTCTCGTGGTTGCAGTAAGTGTCTATGTGGTTGCTGTCGTGCTTTCGTCCCCCATGATGGGGTAACCACGCTGACGAAAGACTGCCGGTACTCATCATGGTGTACACCTGATTCCCACCGCCGGAGAGCGCAAAACCCAGAATTGCTCACATTTCCGACGGGGGCGCGCGGCTGTCGCAGCGGGGTCGGCGGATCCCCTCAGCTGGCGAGTCGTTGCCGCCGCACTTCGGGGTGCTCGGCGTACCAGCGGTCGGCGATCCGGCGAATCCGGCGGTGTTCGATGGCCAGCCAAACCAGACCGCAGACGGTGAGGATGACCGCGACCATGCCGGCCGTCATCCCCTCGGAGTAGTGGCCGCTGCCGAAGGCGGCGAGGGACGCCACGCCGCCGATCACCCCGGCCACGACCAGGAGGTAGCCGGGCCAGTGCAGGACGTCGATAAGCGATTCGCCGGCAAGTGGCCGCGTCGTCCGCAAATGGTCGACGGGGTCACGAAAGGTGTCCCCCATGGCTCCTCCTGTAGTTCTCTACGCCGTCTGCCATTACCAGGCATTACCACCAACGGTAGAACTCCAGGCACCAGTTAGGGAGAGCCAGATCACATTAATTTAGAGGGCGAGCACCGGGCCGGAAACCGGCGCGACCCCGAGCGAAAGCGTCAGCGCCATCAGAGTCAGCAAGAACCAGCCGGCGCCATGCCAGGCCCACCAAACGCCGCGATCGCGCCATACCCGGTAGGTCCGAAGAAACGCCCAGACCCCGGCGGCCAGCAGAATCAACGGCCCGATCAACGCCAGGGTGGCGCGCTCCGGCACGCCACACGCGACGGTGTCGACACTTACCCCCGGGCAGGTGCTAACCCACAACGCGGCCAGGACCAGAAAGCCCACCCCAGCCGCGGCGGCTAGCACGGCGAACCGGACGGCGGCATGGACTTCGACGTCCGCCTGCCCCAAGCGGTCGCCCCGCAATCCTTCGTGCGCTTTTTGCATCGGAGCACCCCAATAGTTCCCTGCGCCCAACAACTGAAGGTTGCAATACCCGCTGATCAGGCACGACAAACGCGTGCGGCGCAGCTCACAGCCGGGAGCGACGCGAGCACCGAGGCGCAGGAGATTGCTCCGTTGCACCAAAGCGTTTATTAGCCGTAGGTACTATCTCTGCTTATGGCGACAGCCAGGAGGCGGTTATCCCCCGAGGATCGACGCGCTGAACTCCTCGCGCTGGGGGCGGAAGTCTTCGGCAAACGACCCTACGACGAGGTGCGGATCGACGAGATCGCCGAGCGCGCCGGGGTGTCTCGTGCCCTGATGTACCACTATTTCCCGGACAAGCGCGCGTTCTTCGCCGCCGTCGTCAAGGACGAGGCCGACCGGCTGTATGCCGCGACCAACACCCAGCCGTCCCCGGGCATGACGATGTTCGAGGAGATCCGGACCGGCGTGCTGGCCTACATGGCCTACCACGAACAGAACCCGGAGGCGGCGTGGGCGGCCTACGTCGGCCTCGGCCGGTCCGACCCGGTCCTGCTGGGCATCGACGACGAAGCCAAGAACCGTCAGATGGAACACGTGATGACCCGCATCGGCGAGGTCGTCGGCGGCATCCCCGGGCAGGCCGCGCTGGAACCGGAAGTGGAGCGCGACCTGCGGGTGATCCTGCACGGCTGGCTGGCTTTCACCTTCGAGATCTGCCGTCAACGGATCATGGACCAGAGCCTGGAAGCCGACCGGCTCGCCGACGCCTGCGCGCACACGCTGCTCGACGCGATAGCCCGAGTGCCGGAGATCCCGCCGCAGCTGGCCGAGGCGATGGCGACCGCTCGTTTCAAGCCGCAAGTTTGACGGGAACGTTTCTGTCAGTGCCTCTTGGCACGATGGCTAGGTGAGCACTTCCCCGCCCGAAGCCCTGTCGCGATTCAGCGCTATCACCCGCGACTGGTTCGCCAGCACCTTCGCGGCGCCTACGTCCGCGCAGGACGCCGCGTGGACGGCCATTGCGAACGGCGACAATACGCTGGTCATCGCACCCACCGGTTCGGGTAAGACGCTGGCCGCATTCTTGTGGGCGCTGGACAGCCTGGCCAGCGCACCCGACCGGCCAGCCGGCACCCGGGTGCTTTATGTCTCGCCACTCAAGGCGCTCGCGGTGGACGTCGAGCGGAACCTGCGCACGCCGCTGACCGGGCTGACCCGGCTCGCCGAGGCCCGCGGTCTGGCCCCACCCGCCATCAGCGTGGGCGTCCGGTCCGGCGACACCCCACCTGCCGAGCGCCGGCAGCTCATCACCCGGCCACCGGACGTGTTGATCACCACTCCCGAGTCGCTGTTCTTGATGCTGACCTCTGCCGCGCGCGAAACCCTGACCGGCGTGCAGACCGTCATCGTGGACGAGATCCACGCCATCGCCGCCACCAAGCGCGGCGCGCATCTGGCGCTGTCGCTGGAACGCCTGGATGAGTTGCGCGACGGGCGCCCGGCGCAGCGAATCGGACTGTCGGCGACGGTACGTCCCGCCGAGGAACTGGCCCGGTTCCTCTCCGGCCAGTCGCCAACCACAATCGTCGCGCCACCGTCGGCCAAGACGGTCGAGCTGTCCGTCCAGGTCCCGGTGCCCGACATGGCCAACCTGGCCAACAACTCCATCTGGCCCGACGTCGAGGCGCGGCTGGTCGACCTGATCGAGCAGCACAACTCAACGATCGTGTTCGCCAACTCGCGGCGGCTGGCCGAGCGACTGACGGCGCGGCTCAACGAGATCCACGCCGAACGCTCGGGCGTCGAACTGCCGAACGGCGGCAACGCCGAGGTCGCCGGCGGGGCGCCGGCGTACGTGATGGCCAGCGGGCAGAGCTTCGGTGCGCCCACCCTGCTGGCCCGCGCCCACCACGGGTCGGTCAGCAAGGAACAGCGCGCCATCGTCGAAGAAGATCTGAAGAGCGGCCAGCTCAAGGCCGTGGTCGCCACGTCCAGCCTCGAGCTCGGTATCGACATGGGCGCAGTCGATCTGGTGATCCAGGTCGAGGCACCGCCGTCGGTTGCCAGTGGGTTGCAGCGGATCGGCCGGGCCGGCCATCAGGTCGGCGAAGTGTCGCGCGGTGTGCTGTTTCCCAAGCACCGCACCGATCTGCTGGGCTGCGCGGTCAGCGTCCAGCGAATGCTGACCGGCCAGATCGAGACCATGAAGGTGCCCGCAAACCCGCTCGACATTTTGGCTCAGCACACCGTGGCCGCGGCCGCCCTCGAGCCGATTGACGCCGACCGCTGGTTCGACACCGTGCGTCGCAGCGCCCCGTTCGCGACGCTGCCCCGCAGCGTGTTCGAGGCCACCCTGGATCTGCTGTCGGGCAAGTACCCGTCGACGGAGTTCGCCGAGCTGCGGCCCCGCCTGGTCTATGACCGCGACAACGGCACGCTGACCGCCCGGCCCGGCGCCCAACGTCTTGCCGTCACCTCCGGTGGCGCTATTCCGGACCGCGGGCTGTTCACCGTCTACCTCGCTTCTTCTGTTGAAGATTCCGAGAAGCCCTCGCGGGTAGGCGAACTGGATGAGGAGATGGTCTACGAATCCCGCCCGGGTGACGTCATCTCGCTGGGCGCCACGAGTTGGCGCATCGTCGAGATCACGCACGACCGAGTGCTGGTGATCCCCGCGCCGGGTCAGCCGGCGCGCCTGCCGTTCTGGCGCGGCGACGACGTGGGCCGCCCGGCCGAACTCGGTGCCGCCCTAGGCGCACTTACCGGCGAGTTGGCATCGACGGACCGGGATGCATTCGGCAGGCGTTGCGCCAGTTGGGGTTTCGACGCGTACGCGACGGACAATCTGTGGACGCTGCTGGACGAGCAGCGCGACGCCACCCGGGTGGTGCCCACCGACACCACGCTGCTGGTCGAGCGGTTCCGCGACGAGCTGGGTGACTGGCGGGTGATCCTGCACTCGCCCTATGGCCTGCAGGTGCACGGACCGCTCGCCCTGGCGGTCGGCCGCCGGTTGCGCGAACGCTACGGACTCGACGAGAAGCCGACCGCCTCCGACGACGGCATCGTGGTGCGGCTGCCCGACACCGGATTCTCCACCGGCGAAGACAATCCGCCCGGGGCCGAATTATTCGTCTTCGACCCCGACGAGATCGACCCGATCGTCACGACCGAAGTCGGCGAGTCGGCCCTGTTCGCGTCCCGGTTCCGGGAGTCTGCGGCCCGCGCGTTGCTGCTGCCCCGCCGCCATCCCGGCAAGCGCTCGCCGCTGTGGCATCAGCGGCAGCGCGCCGCGCAGCTGCTGGAGGTCGCGCGCAAATACCCCGACTTCCCGATCGTGCTGGAAACGATCCGCGAATGCCTGCAGGACGTCTACGACGTGCCCACCCTGACCCGGCTGATGGCGCAGATCGCGCAGCGCAAGGTGCGGGTCGCCGAAGCCGAGACCGCCCGGCCGTCCCCGTTCGCGGCGTCCCTGTTGTTCGGTTACGTCGGGGCCTTCATGTACGAGGGCGACGTCCCGCTGGCCGAGCGCCGCGCGGCGGCCCTCTCCCTCGACAGCACGCTGCTGGCCGAGCTGCTCGGCCGCGTCGAGCTGCGCGAACTGCTCGACCCGGACGTCATCGCCGGCACCGGCCGCCAATTGCAGCACCTCTCGGAAGACCGGGCGGCCCGCGACGCCGAGGGCGTCGCGGACCTGCTGAGGTTGCTCGGCCCGCTGACCGAGGAGGAGGTGGCCGCGCGGGCGACCGCCGCAGACGTAGGCGGCTGGCTGGAAGGGTTGCGCGCCGCCCGCCGGGCGTTGACCGTGTCGTTCGCCGGGCGCAGCTGGTGGGTCGCCGTCGAGGACATCGGCCGGCTACGGGACGGTGTGGGGGCGGCGGTGCCGGTCGGGCTGCCGATCGCGTTCACCGAAGCGGTGGCCGATCCCTTGGGCGAGCTGCTGGGTCGCTATGCGCGCACGCACACGCCGTTCACCACCGCCGAGGCGGCCGCCCGATTCGGGTTGGGGTTGCGGGTGACCGCAGATGTGCTGGGCCGGTTGGCGATTGACGGGCGACTGGTGCGCGGTGAGTTTGTCGTCACCTCCCCCGGCGCCGGGTCCGAGCAGTGGTGCGACGCCGACGTCCTGCGGATTTTGCGGCGACGCTCCCTGGCGGCGCTGCGGGCGCAGGTCGAACCGGTCAGCACGGCGGCCTACGGACGGTTCCTGCCAGCCTGGCATCAGCTGGGGGACGCCTCCCGCGCGTCCGGCCTGGACGGTTTGGCCTCGGTGATCGACCAGCTCGCCGGCGTCCGGATCCCGGCCTCGGCGCTCGAGCCCCTGGTACTCGGCCCCCGCGTGCGTGACTACTCCCCCGCGATGCTCGACGAGTTGCTCGCCACCGGGGAGGTCACCTGGTCGGGCGCCGGGTCGATCTCGGGCAGCGACGGCTGGATCGCGTTCCATCACGCGGACTCCGTCACCATGACGCTGGCCCCGCCCGCCGAGATCGACTTCACCGATGCCCACCGATCGATCCTGGACAGTCTGTCGGGCGGCGGCGCGTACTTCTTCCGTCAACTCGCCCAGGGCGGGCACGCCGAGTCCGAGCTCAAAGCCGCGCTCTGGGAGCTGGTTTGGGCCGGCTGGGTCACCGGGGACACCTTCGCGCCGGTGCGCGCCCTACTCGGCGGTGGGCCCGGCGCCCGTAAGCGTTCGGCGCCGGCGCACCGCAGCCATCGCCCGCCGCGGCTGAGCCGCTACAGCGTTGCCTATGCGCAGGCGCGCGCCTCGGACCCGACGGTCGCGGGCCGGTGGTCGGCGTTGCCGGCTGCCGAGCCGGACTCGACCCTGCGCGCTCACTTCCAGGCCGAGTTGCTACTGAACCGGCACGGCGTGCTGACCAAAGGCGCAGTCGCCGCCGAGGGAGTGCCCGGCGGGTTCGCCACGCTGTACAAGGTGCTCAGCGCGTTCGAGGACGCCGGCCGATGCCAGCGCGGGTACTTCGTCGAGTCGCTGGGTGGCGCGCAGTTCGCGGTCGCCTCCACCGTCGACCGGCTGCGCAGCTATCTCGACGGTGTCGACCCGCAGCGTCCGGATTACCACGCGGTGGTGCTGGCCGCCGCTGACCCGGCCAACCCGTATGGCGCGGCGCTGCCCTGGCCCACCGCTTTGGCCGAGGGCGCCAACGTCGGCGCCCGGCCCGGCCGCAAGGCCGGGGCACTGGTGGTGCTGGTGGACGGCGAGTTGGCCTGGTTCCTGGAACGTGGCGGGCGCTCGATGCTGACGTTCACCGAGGACGCCGAAGCCAGTCGCGCGGCGGCCGTCGCGCTGGCCGATCTGGTCACCGCACGCCGGGTGGCCTCGATCCTGGTCGAACGGGTCGACGGCGTGTCCGTGCTGCAGCCCGGTGGCCCCGACACCGTCGTGACGGCGCTGGTGGACGCCGGGTTCGCCCGCACCCCACGCGGATTGCGGCTGCGGTAGGCATGCCCGAAGGCGACACCGTTTGGCACACCGCGGCCACGCTGCGCGAGCACCTGGTCGGGCGCACGCTGACGCGCTGCGACGTGCGGGTGCCTCGGTACGCGACCGTCGATCTCACTGGGCACCCGGTGGACGAGGTGCTCAGCAGAGGCAAGCACCTTTTCATCCGCGTCGGCTGGGCCAGCATTCATTCGCACCTGAAGATGGACGGCAGTTGGCGCGTCGGTGATCACCGGGTCCGGGTGGACCATCGGGCCCGAATCATCCTGGAAGCCGGTGATATTCGCGCGGTCGGGGTCGACTTGGGGGTGCTTGAGATCCTCGACCGCGAGGACGACGTGGCCGCCGTCGCCTACCTCGGGCCGGACCTGTTGGGCCCGGACTGGGATCCGAAGCTGGCGGCGGCCAACCTGACCGCCGATCCGGATCGCCCCATCTCCGAGGCACTGCTCGACCAGCGCGTCATGGCCGGCGTGGGCAACGTCTTCGCCAACGAACTGTGCTTCGTCAGCGGGCACCTGCCCACTGCGCCGGTCAGCGACGTCGCCGACCCGCTGCGGCTGGTCACCCGGGCCCGGGACATGTTGTGGGCCAACCGGATGCGCTGGAATCGCTGTACCACCGGCGATACCCGGGCCGGTCGGCAGGTGTGGGTTTACGGGCGGGCCGGGCAGCGTTGCCGGCGGTGCGGGACTCCCATCGCCCACCGGGAACCGCCGGGCGGAACCACCGAACGGATGCAGTATTGGTGCCCGGTCTGCCAGCGCTGAGGCCGGATCAGTCCCGGCCGTGGCTCAAGAAGAACTCGGCGATGACTTCCGAGCCGTCGAACGCGCGGGTGGTCGACCCGATTACCGCTTTGGGTAGGTACTGCTTGCCGCCGGGCCAGGTGTGCCCGCCGGTTTCGATCCGGTAGTGCACGACTTCGGTGTTGTCGGCGCACGGCCGCGAGTCGAATCGGCGCACGACGGTGCCGTCGCCGACGTTGGGCAACTCCTGGGACGACGGGTCACCTGGGCAGCGGTCGACTGCCCGCCAGCGGTCGAGCAGGCTGTTCACCGAGATCGCGTGGCTGATGCCGCCGCGACCGCGGACGGCGCCGCCGTTGTACGGGACCACCGAGTCGCCGGTGCCGTGTGCGTCGAGGACCGACACCGGCCGCGACGGGTTGCACGGCACACCGATGCCCAGCGTGCCAGACACCGGGGCGATCGCAGCGAAAAGCTCGGCGTGATCGCACGCCAGGCGGTTGGACATGAAGCCGCCGTTGGACATACCGGTCGCGAAGATGTGTCCGGCCGGGACGTTGTAGTCGCTGCGCAGCTTGTTCACCAGCGACACCAGGAAGCCCACGTCGTCGAGATGCTTGCGGTCGGCCGGCGCCGCCCCGCGCCCGTCGGCCCAACTCTTGTCGTAGCCGTCGGGATAGACCACCAGGAAACCGTTGGCGTCGGCGATGGAGTCGAAGTTGGACAGCCCGCGCTGCCCAGCGCCGGTGCCTCCGCCCCCGTGCAGGTTGAGCACCAGCCCCACCGGCGGGCCTGGCGGAACGTGCACCAGGTACGTGCGGTTCAGGCCGCCGTAGGGCAGCATCCCCGCCTGGTCGCGGGCGCGCGCAGCATGGACTTGGCGTTCGTTGCACCCGACCAGCACGAGCGCAAGCACAGCCAGCGACAGCAATCGCAACCACGGCATGACGTCAAAAGTACCGATCGCCCGCGCTCACCCCGCCGAGGGCGGGCGTGGCATGAAGGTGCCCTTGAGCTCCAGGCCCATCGCCAGGTCCTCGTACTTCTGCTCCTTGCGCTTGCGCCAGCCGCTGCCCGCCGCGATCGGCGGCGGCATCAGCGGTGGGAGCATCGGGAAACCCGAACCGGCGTCTCCGGCCGGAAGCGGCGACACCGCGGACGCGAGCTGCACCGGCATGTGCGCGGCGGTCAGCACGCCGGTAGCCGCCGGCGGCGCCGACAGGCTGCCCATTGAGACCGCCACGCCCATCGCCGCCGTCGGAGCCTCCACCGCGCCGAGCGCGCCCGCGGCGCTGGACAGGCTCGTCGCAGCCGAGCCCAGCGCCGATTCCCCCTCCGAGAGGCCCTCGGCGATGTCGGGGGCGACGGATTGCAGCGCCTGGGCGGAGCTGCTCTGCGCCATGTAGCTGAGCAGGTTGATCGGGAAGCCTGACGAGACGAACTGGTTGGCGTAGGTGTTGGCCAACCCGAACCAGCCCTGGTTGGGGTCGAAGGTGACACCGATCGCCTGCAGGATCGAGTCGAACGGAGACACCGGGGGCGGGACCGCGTCCGCTGGCGCCACCGCCGCGGCGGCGCCCACCGCGTTGGCCTGCGCCGCCGTGGCGGCGGGATCGGCGATCGATGGCGGCGAAACGAACTGCGGCAGTGCGGTGGCCTGCGCCGAAGTCGCCTGATAGCGGTACATCGCCGCCGCGTTGTTCGCCCACATCCGCTCGTACTGCGCTTCTGTTGCGGCAATCGCCGCCAAATTCCGGCCAAGTACATTGGTGGCCAGCAGCTGTGCCAATTGCGTCCGGTTCGCGGCGACCTCCGCGGGCCGCACCACGGCTGCGACGGTGGAGCCGTAGGCCGCCACCGCGGCCTGCACCGAAGAGGCCAGCTGGTGGCACTGCTGGGCGGTCGCGCGCATCCAGGTGAGGTAGGGCACGGCGGCGTCGATCATGGCCAGGGTCGACCGGCCGTGCCACTCGCTGGCCAGGGCCGAGAGCACGGCGGTGTAGGCGCCGGCCGTCTCTTCCAAATCGGTGCCCAGCCGCTGCCACGCGCCCGATGCCTCGATCAACGATTCCGCGCCGGGTCCGGCGTGAATCAGCGCCGAGGTGACCTCGGGGGGCAGTGCTGCGAACTCCATAGCATCTTTATATGACGTGACGGGGAAATTTTTGGAAACATTGCTCTGACCAGGGTCGGAAAAACCCTGAAACATTGCGGGTCGGCACGGCCCGGATGGGCTGCCCCGAAAACCTAAGCTCAGGTGACGGCGTTCACCGCGGTCGACAGTCGCGACTTAAAATCAGCCGGAACGGGAATGTATCCGTTCTCAATCAGGCCGTTCTGACCGTCGCCGATCGCGCTCTGCAGAAAAGCCTTCACTGCCCTACCCACCTGCGCGTCCGGATATTTCGAGCAGACGATTTCATACGTCGCAAGCACGATCGGGTAGGCGCCCGGCTGGTTCGGGCGATAGAACGAGATCGTGTCGAAGGCGAGGTCGTTGCCCGGCCTGATGAACCAAGCCGCGCCGATCGTCTTGCCCACCGTGCCAGGGTCGATGCCGACCGGCTCCGGACCTGCCGATGTGACGACCTTGGCGATATTCAGCCGGTGCGCCAGAGCAAACGACCATTCGACGTAGGTGACCGACCCTTCCGCCCCCTCGACGGCCGCGGCCGCGCCCTCACTGCCCGCCACCCCCTCGCCGACCGCGCCGTTGAATGTCCGCCCAGCGCCGCGGCCCCAGGCTCCGCCCGAGGCGGTATCGAGATACCGCTGGAAGTTCT
The DNA here is from genome assembly GCF_001668675.1 of Mycobacterium asiaticum. Lineage (GTDB taxonomy): Bacteria > Actinomycetota > Actinomycetes > Mycobacteriales > Mycobacteriaceae > Mycobacterium > Mycobacterium asiaticum_D. The sequence continues at coordinate 32,467 of NZ_LZKQ01000120.1, forward strand.
CCGAAGTCCCGGACTGGTCACTGCGGAAGATGACCCGGATTGGCTTCGCGGGCAGGCTCAGGCCTTGGTTCAGCGCCTGAATTGCGGGGTCGTTCCAATCGGTGATGGCACCGTTGAAAATCTTGGCTGCCGTAGGCCCGTCGAGGTTCAGCGAATCCACTCCCGCGACGTTGTAGGCAATGGCGATGGGCCCGAACACGATCGGCAGATTCCACACCGGTGACCCGCACCGCTGCTGCGCCCGGCCGTATTCGTCTCTGCTCAGCGGTGCGTCGGAACCCCCGAAATCTGTTTGCCCGGTTAGAAATTCGTTGATTCCCGCACCCGAGCCGTTGGCGGTGTAATTCAGTGCGTGACCGGGACAGGCTTGTTGGAAGGCGCGGGCGAAACGGGCCATCGCGTTGGCCTGTGCGGTCGAACCGCTGGCCCTAAGGGTTGCGTTGCCGCCGCAGTCCGCGTTCAGCGTCGAGGCAGGGGTGGTGTTACCGCCCTGAGCGGGGTTGCCGCCATTGGCGCATGCCGACACTGTCGACGAACCAACAACGACTGCGATGAGCGGGGCCGCGAATCGGCTGAACTTTGGATTCACGAGGCATGGTAACAAGTTTCGCGCACGCCGATTTGTTCTCGCCCGGCGCAGCCGCTAGCTGGACGCGATCATTTCGTCCGCAGTTTCTCTCCGGTTCACGGTCCGGACAGCCGGTGCGGTCACCGTCACGGAAAACAGGGATGTCACTCATCGACGATCGTTACGTGCGATGATCGCAATGTAAGCAACGTGTTACGTCAGCCGTGAGGAGGGTTCAACGATGGCCGTCAGTCACCGGCGTTCGCCCTTCCTCCTGCGATCGTTCGTAGCCGCTCCCGCGGTCGCCGCGGCCCTCACTCTGACAGGAATGGTGACGGACTCGTCCGCGCGCGCCGACGGGATCGACAGTCAATTCCTCGGCGCCCTACAGGCGCACAACATCAACTTCGGGACGCCGCAAGCGGCGATCCTGGCGGCTCATCAGGTTTGCGACGAGCTGGACAACGGTAGGCAAAAGGCCGAGGTCGCCAACGAAGTGACGAGCAGCAGTAACCTCGACGGCTACCACGCCGGATATTTCGTCGGCGTGAGCATCGCCGCGTACTGCCCACGGCATCACGCGACGAACTAGCCAACATTTACTGAGTCGTAACGCTCGCGCGTTGTTCACCCACATACACTTTCGATACCAACTCACGGGTGGTAATGGGTGATCAGAAAAGTGTTGTCCGCGGTGGCGATTGCGCTCGCCGCCGCGACGGTGACCGCGAATCCGGCCGGCGCCGATCCGAGTGTGTACGGCGGCCTCAGTTGCGGCTGCGAAAGCGGCGAAACCATGTTCCCGAGCCGAGGCACCATGCGTGAGCAGATCGATACCGGGATCGAGAACGGTTTGACCGACCTGCTGGGTGACGACAGTTAGTTCGCCGCTCCCCGGCCCACCGCCTGCACCGAAGCGTGCTCGTGCAACGCCTGCTCGGCCTCGGGCGGCACGGGTTTGAGGTCGAAGACGACCTTGCGCACGGTGCCGTTGAACGCATACGGCGCCTTGTCTTCGTACTCCCGGTCGACGACGAGGCCGTTGTCGCGTCCGACGTCCATCCCCGCGTAGGACGTGAAGGCCAGGGTGACCGTCTGGGGCAGTTCCCCTTCGCCGATACGACGGTCGTTGGCCCACAACGTCACTCGGCCACCGGAGCCGACGACGGGCCGATCGGTTTCGAACAGCATCCGGACGGTGACCGCGCCGGTGGGGATGGCTTCGGTGGACACCTGCCGATAGGTTTCGATGCCGAGGTAGGAGTAGGTGTGGTGCAGTAAGCCCGCCTCGTCGGCCCACAATGCGAACCCGCCCATGAAGTCGGCATTGGCGACGATCACGCCCCGCGCACCTTCCTCGGGCACCAGCAGGTGCGCTTCGATCGCGTACGACCGGCCGAACACTCGGGGCACCATGCCGCGCTGAATGTTCTGGATCCCGCCCTGGAAGGTGACCTGCGTGGTGGGCGGCAGCGGCGGCAGGTCGCCGAACATCACCGCCAGCCCGCCGAGCAGCGGCAGCACCCGGTTACGTTCGGCTTCTGCCCACCACAGTTCCTGCAGCTCGGCGAGCTTCTCGGGGTATTTGGCAGCGAGATCGTTGGCCTGGGAAAAGTCGTCGGGCAGGTAGTAGAGCTCCCACACGTCCTGGTCGGGGTCGTAAGTGCCGGGCGCGAACCGCGCCATGGTCTCCGGCGAGAGGTCCCACGGTGCCTTGTCCAGCCGGGCGCAGGCCCACCAGCCGTCCTTGTACAGCGCGCGGCTGCCGAAGTTCTCGAAGTACTGCAGCGTGTGGCGCTCCTCGGCTTCGGCGTCGGCGAAGGTGTGCAGGAAGCTGGTTCCGTCCATCGGTTCCTGATCGAACCCGTCGACGCTGACCGGTTCCGGCAGACCGATGGCCTCCAGCACGGTGGGCGCGATGTCGATGCAGTGCGCGAACTGGCTGCGGATCCCGCTGCCGGCGGGGATGCGGCTGGGCCAGGCCACCACCATCGGGTCACGGGTGCCGCCCAGGTGGCTGGCCATCTGCTTGCCCCACTGGAACGGGGTGTTGTTGGCGTGCGCCCAGCCGCTGGCGAAATGCGGTGCGGTGAATTCGTCGCCGAGCGCCTCGATGCCGCCGTACTGCTCGATGAGCTCCAGCTGCCGGTCGGCATCCAGGTCCAATCCGTTGAGGAAGGTCATCTCGTTGAACGAGCCGGTGTTGGTGCCCTCCATGCTGGCGCCGTTGTCGCCCCAGATGTAGAACACCAGCGTGTTGTCCGACTCGCCAAGCTCGTCGATCGCGTCCAGCAGCCGGCCTACGTTCCAGTCGGCGTTCTCCGAGAACCCGGCGAACACCTCCATCTGGCGCGCGTAGAGCTTGCGCTGACTCTCCGAGAGGCTGTCCCAGGCCGGGAACAGGTCCGGGCGCTCGGTGAGCTCGGCGTCCGGCGGGATGATCCCTAGCTGCTTCTGACGCTCAAAGGTCTTTTGCCGGTAGACATCCCAGCCTTCGTCGAACTGGCCTTTGTACTTGTCGGCCCACTCCTTGAACACGTGGTGCGGGGCGTGCGTGGCACCGGTCGAGTAGTACAGCATCCACGGCTTGGTGGCGTTCTGCGCGCGCACGGTGTGCAGCCATTCGACGGCCTTGTCAGTCAGGTCGTCGGGGAAGAAGTAGGGGCGGTCGCCGTCGCTCTGCGGGATGCCGATGACGGTGTTGTCCTGGCTGATGATCGGGTCGTACTGGCCCGCGGCCCCGGACGGGAAGCCCCAGAAGTGGTCGAATCCCCAGCCGATCGGCCAGTTGTCGAACGGCCCCGCCGCGCCCTGGACGTTGTCCGGGGTGAGGTGCCACTTGCCGAAAGCACCTGTGACATAACCGTTGTCGCGCAGGATCCGGGGCAGCGCGGCGCAACTGCGCGGCTTGACTGTTGAGTAGCCGGGGTACGGGCCGGGAAACTCGCACACCGATCCGAAGCCGACGCGGTGGTGGTTGCGGCCGGTCAGCAGCGCCGCGCGGGTGGGTGAGCAGACCGCGGTGACGTGAAAGCGGTTGTAGGCCAAGCCATTCTGGGCTATTCGGGACAGCGACGGGGTGTGGATGCCGCCACCGAAGGTGTCCGGGCCGCCGAAGCCGGCGTCGTCGATGAGCACGATCAGCACGTTGGGCGCGCCCGCGGGCGCGGCGGCGCCGGGCACGATCGTCCAGTCCCCCACCGATTCGGCGACGGTGCGCCCGATGGTGCCACCGAAGCTTCCCGGCGGTATCGGCAGCCTGGTGCGGTCCGGGTTGAACTTGCCCATCGCCTGCTGCAGCGCCGCCCCGAGCGCCCGCAGCGAGGAACGGCTGAGCTCGGCAACGGATTTCATCGGTGAACCGGACAAGGTTTGTTCCACCGCTAGGCGTCCCTGCGCCGGTGTGACGGCGATGATCAGGGCGCTGCCGGCCGCCAGCGCCTGGCCGATCTTGTCGGCCAGGCCGCTCTTGATGCGATGGTGGGCGAACGTCCCGGCCAGCGCGCCGGCGGCGGCGCCCACCGCCGTCGACGCCAGCAGCGCCGGCGAGAACAATCCGACGGCCAGCCCCGCACCCGCCCCGAGCGCCGCGCCGCGGCGACCGAGCTTGTTCCCGGTGTCCAGCACCACGTCGTTGCCGTCGGCGTCCTTGCCCACCAGCACCGCCCCCTGCAACGGCAGGGTGTCGGCGTTGGCCCGGCCGGCCAGGTTCGCGAAGTCACCACGGGCAGCGTCGAGATCCTGGTATCCGGCAACGATGACCAGTGCGTTCTCTTCACTCATAGCGACCCTTCCTCTCGTCGGCTGATGAACTCGCGGCGCGACCCGGTGATCGGGTCGTCGAACTCGATGCGCTGCGCCAGTAGTCGCAGCGGGGTGCTGAAATCATCGTCAGCTACGGGAATGATGGTGGGATACAACGGGTCTCCAAGTATCGGCACACCCAGCGACGCCATGTGCAACCGCAGCTGGTGGGTGCGGCCGGTGCGCGGGGTCAGCCGGTACAAGCCGTCCGGCGAGAGTAGCTCGATGAGCGTCTCGGCGTTCGGCTCACCGGGCTCGACGACGGCCTGTAACTGACTGCGGCGCTTGATGATTCGGTTGCGCACCACCCGCGGCAGCACCAGTTGCGGGTCGACCGCAGCACGGGCCAGATATGTCTTGCGCACCTCGCCGCGCGCGAAAAGTGTTTGATACCTGCCCCTTAGCTCGCGGCGGGTGGTGAACAGCAGCACCCCGGCGGTCAGCCGGTCCAGCCGGTGCGCCGGGCTGAGTTCCGGTAGGTCCAGCTCGCGGCGCAGGCGAACCAGCGCGGTCTGCGCCACGTGCCGGCCCCGGGGCATGGTGGCCAGGAAGTGCGGTTTGTCGACGACGACGATGTCGTCGTCGCGGTGCAGCACCTCGATTCCGAACGGTACGGGCACCTCCTGCGGCAGGTCCCGGTAGAGATACACGCTCGCCCCGGCGGGCAGCACCGTCGTGCCGTCGACCACCACGCCGTCGGCGTCAACGACTTCTCCGGCAATGACTTTCGCCCGCGCGGCCGCGCCGAACCGGGTGGTCAGCTCGGCCAGCACCGCGCCGCCGTACAGCCGGACCCGCGCCGGCCCCAGTCCGTCGCGAACCGGAAGGGGCGCAGGCCTCAATTGAGCGGTACCGGCTCGAGGATCTCGGCCCGCGCCTCGGGTGCGCTGGCGCGCAGCTCGTCGGCGGACACGTCGTCGGGCTGGGCTTGGGAGAGGACTTCGGCCTCCACCCGCGCCTTGTAGTTGGCGACCTCACGGTCGACGTCGGCGGAGCTCCAGCCCAGCACCGGGGCGACCAGCTCGGCCACCTCGCGTGCGCAGTCGACGCCGCGGTGCGAGTACTCGATCGAGATCCGCATGCGGCGCGCCAGGATGTCCTCGAGGTGCAGCGCCCCCTCCGCGGCCACGGCGTACAGGGCCTCCACCTTGAGGTAGCCGGGCGCCTCTTTGATCGGGCCCAACAGGCTGGGATCCTTCGCCGCCAAAGCCAGCACCTCGTCGATCAAAGACCCGTAGCGGTCCAGCAGGTGCCGCACCCGGTAGGGGTGCAGGCCTCGCATCGCGCCGACGTTCTCGGTCTGGTTGATCAGAGCGAAGTAGCCGTCGGCGCCCATCAGGGGCACCTTCTGGGTGATCGACGGCGCCACCCGGGCCGGGATGAACTCGGCCGCCGCGTCCACCGCGTCCGCCGCCATCACCCGGTAGGTGGTGTATTTGCCGCCGGCGATGGCGACGAGACCGGCCGCCGGCACCGCGACCGCATGCTCGCGGGACAGCTTGGAGGTCTCCTCGCTCTCCCCGGCCAGCAACGGCCGCAGCCCGGCGTACACCCCGTCGATATCGGCGTGGGTCAGCGGGGTCGCGAGCACGGTGTTGACGGTGCCCAGGATGTAGTCGATGTCCGCCTTGGTCGCCGCGGGATGGGCGAGGTCGAGGTCCCAGTCGGTGTCGGTGGTGCCGATGATCCAGTGGCTGCCCCACGGGATGACGAACATGACCGACTTCTCGGTGCGCAGGATGATCGCAACGTCGCTGACGATGCGGTCGCGGGGAACGACCACGTGCACGCCCTTGGAGGCGCGCACCTTGAACCGGCCCCGTTGCTTGGACAGCGCCTGGATCTCGTCGGTCCACACCCCGGTCGCGTTGATCACCACGTGACCGCGGACCTCGGTGATCTCGCCGTCCTCGGAGTCGCGGACCCGTACTCCGGTGACCCGGTCGCCTTCCCGCAGCAACGCCACCACCTGCGTGGAGGAGCGCACCACCGCGCCGTAGTGGGCCGCGGTCCGTGCGACGGTCATGGTGTGCCGCGCGTCGTCGACGACGGTGTCGTAGTAGCGGATACCGCCGATCAGGGAGCTGCGCTTGAGCCCTGGACTCAGCCGCAACGCCCCGGCCCGCGTCATGTGTTTCTGCGCCGGGACCGACTTCGCGCCGCCAAGACTGTCGTAGAGGAAGATGCCCGCGGCGATGTACGGGCGCTCCCACCAGCGCTTGGTCAGCGGGAACAGAAACGGCATCGGCTTGACCAGGTGGGGTGCCAGGGTGGTCAGCGACAGCTCGCGTTCGTAGAGGGCCTCGCGCACCAGGCCGAACTCGAGTTGTTCCAGGTAGCGCAGGCCGCCGTGGAACATCTTCGAGGAGCGGCTCGACGTGCCGGAGGCGAAGTCGCGGGCCTCGACCAGCGCGACCTTGAGTCCGCGGGTGGCCGCATCCAGCGCACAACCGGAACCCACCACACCGCCGCCGATGACGACCACGTCGAACTGCTCGGTACCGAGCCGCTGCCAGGCCGCCGCGCGCTGCTCAGGTCCCAGCGATGCGGCAGGCTCGTTCTCGATCGGGTTGCTCACGACAACAGGCTCCTGTCGGTTACTCGTCGGTAAGCGGTGCTCAGGCAAGGTTAGTTGCTTCGCGGTCCGAGAGTCGGCCTTCGTTCTTTGAATTCGGCCTAATCCAGATCGTCATGCGCCATCAGGCGCCGGGCGGCCTCGGTGATGGACCCGGACAGCGACGGGTAGACGGCGAGCGTCTGGGCCAACTCGTTGACCGTGATGCGGTTGGTCACGGCCACCGCGATGGGCAAAATCAGCTCGGAGGCGATCGGCGCGACCACCACGCCGCCGATCACCACGCCGGTGGACTTGCGGCAGAAGATCTTCACGAAGCCCTGCCGCAGCCCGGACATCTTGGCCCGGGCGTTGGTGTGCAGCGGCAACATGATGGTGCGCGCGCTGAACGATCCGTCGTCGATGGCCGACTGCGGAACGCCGACCGCAGCGATTTCCGGCCGGGTGAACACCGTCGCGGCGACGGTGCGCAGCCGGATCGGGCTGACTCCCTCGCCCAGGGCGTGATACATCGCGATGCGGCCCTGCATCGCGGCCACCGAGGCCAGCAGGAGCAGGCCGGTGCAGTCGCCCGCCGCGTAAATGCCCGGCACCGAGGTCCGCGAGACCCGGTCCACCTTCAGGTAGTCGCCGGGTGCGAGCTTGATGCCCACGCGTTCCAGGCCGAGCCCGCTGGTGTTGGGCACCGAGCCGATGGTCATCAGGGCGTGGCTGCCCTCGACGGTGCGCCCGTCGGTCATGGTCACCAGCACGCCGTCGCCGGTGCGTTTGACCGATTCGGCGCGTGCGTTTTTGAACAGCTGCACGCCGCGTTCGGCGAACGATTCTTCCAGGACCGCGGCCGCGTCGGCGTCCTCGTAGGGCAGCACGCGGTCCCGGCTGGCGGCGACACTGACCTGCACGCCCAGCTCGGTGTAGGCGTGCACGAACTCGGCGCCGGTGACGCCCGAACCCACCACGATCAGGTGTTCCGGCAGTTCTTTGAGGTCGTAGAGCTGGCGCCAGGTCAGGATCCGCTCGCCGTCGGGCTGCGCCGAGGGCAGCACCCGCGGACTGGCGCCGGTAGCGATCAGCACGAAGTCGGCGTCGTGCTCGGTGACGGTGCCGTCCGCGGCGGTTGCCTTGATGCGGTGCCCGGCCAGGCCGGGGACCGGATCGATCAGCTCACCGCGCCCGGCGACCAGGCGGACGCCCACGTCGCGCAGCTGGGTGGCGATGTCGTCGGATTGTTCGGCGGCCAGGCGCCGGACCCGAGTATGGATCTGCGCCAGGTCGATTTTCGCGTCGTCGATGTCGATGTCGAAGCCCAGCCGTGGCGCGCGGCGCAGTTCGGTGCGCAGCCAGGTCGAGGCGATGAACGTCTTGGACGGCACGCAGTCGGCGGTGACCGCGGCTCCGCCGATGCCGTCGGAGTCGATCACGGTGACTTGGACGTCGGGGCGGGCGTTGGCGGCCACCAGGGCGGCTTCGTATCCGGCTGGGCCACCACCGAGGATCACGATGCGAGTCACCACTTGAACCTAGCCCGCTGACCATGCGCATGCCGTCTAAGCTTTCCCCCGTGCCGCTTTACGCCGCGTACGGATCGAACATGCATCCCGAGCAGATGCTCATGCGCGCACCGCACTCGCCGATGGCCGGAACTGGCTGGTTGCCGGGGTGGCGGCTGACGTTCGGCGGCGAGGACATCGGCTGGGAAGGCGCGCTGGCGACGGTGGTCGAGGACCCTGATTCGCGGGTGTTCGTCGTGCTCTACGACATGACGCCAGCCGACGAGATGAACCTGGACCGCTGGGAAGGCTCCGAGTTCGGCGTGCACAAGAAGATCCGTTGCCGGGTGGAGCGTGAAACGTCGGACACCGACATCGATCCCGTGCTGGCGTGGCTGTATGTGCTGGACGCCTGGGAGGGTGGACTGCCGTCGGCGCGGTATCTGGGAGTAATGGCCGACGCCGCCGAGATCGCCGGAGCGCCGCCGGAATATGTGCACGACCTGCGCACCCGGCCCGCCCGCAATATCGGCCCCGGAACGAGCGGGTAGGTCTCTTTCCTTGCGCGCGACTCGCCCTGGCAGCGGTCGCGCCCGCGCGCTTTCCCTGCCGCTCCCTGCCGCTCCCTGCCGCTCCCTGCCGCGAGCGTGCACAGATGTCCGGCGACACGCCGCTGGGACCGGCAATCTACGCACCCTCGCGCCGGGGGTCAGGCCGCCATCGCTCGTTCCATCCGCGCCCTCAACCGTCGGACCAGATCGGCGGGATACCGTCGCACGTCCTCGGCGACAATCGGCACAACCACCCAATTGAGGTCCTGAGCTGCCGTCCAGCGCTCGCGGTCGTTGAAGAATGCCTCCGGACCACTGTGCCAACCGACGCCGTCGTACTCGGCGAGGAGCCGGTACTGCGGCCACGCGAAGTCGAACCGCCGTACCTTGCCGGAGAGGTCGACGACCTCGTACTGCAACAGCGGTGTCGGCAATCCGCCGTCGATCATGACCAGCCTTGCCTCGCTCTCCATCGGGGACTCGGCCAGCGGCGAGGCCAGCGGCAGCAAATCGCGGACGTGCACAATGCCACGGCGGCCGGCCTGCAACTCCACGACCCGCGCCAGGTCGCCGCGGCTACAGGTGGTGCTGCGTAGCGCGGCGTCCAGCGTCGCCAAGGTACGAGGCCGCTTCAGTGTGCGGGCCACCTCGATCGCCGTCCACGCGGGTGTGGTGACTGGTCGGCCGGCCAGCACTTTCAGCGGCGCGCCGTTGCGCCGATGCACAACCAGGCCCGGCGCCGGTCGCAGTTGTCGGCGAACGGGATTGAGCACGTGCACTTTTGATGTCTGTTCGGTGTCGAAGCCGTATGCGGCTGCGGCGGTACCCATACACGCCGCGACCGTTGTGCCGGCCGCCAAGTCGAGCCCACGCAACCGCTGGGCCGTCGTCGGATTATCTCGGCAGTAGACTCCATACCAAATCCGTTGCAGTGCACCACAATTCAAGTACACCTCAAGCTCGCGACGGGTAAGGAATTTCCGGACTTGCGCGGCGGTCGCGACTCCGCCTTGGGCGGTCAGCAGTTGGTCGAGATCTGCATTCATGCCGGATATCGTCGGAGCGCGTTGCCACCCACACAATTCACTGCGCGAAGGTGCGAAGAATGCCGGCTTGCGCGGCGTGTCGCCGGACATCTATGCACGCTCGCGACAAGGAGGAAGCGCGACAAGGAGGAAGGGCGGTAAGGGGAAGGACACGAAAAGGAAGGGCGGGCGAAAACTCAGAAGGCGCCGGACTGCTCGATGATGTTCACCATCACCCGTACACCGATGGCCAACGCGCGCTCGTCGAGGTCGAATGTCGGCTGGTGCAGGTCGAGCTGCGGGCCCTCCCCCGACCACACGCCCAGCCTTGCCATCGCGCCGGGGATCTCTTCGAGGTACCAGGAGAAGTCCTCGCCGCCGCCGGACTGGCGGGTGTCGGCCAGCACGTCAGGCCCGACGGCTTCGATGGCGTGGGTGAGGATCCGCGTCGAGACGTCCTCGTTGACCACCGGCGGCACGCCGCGCCGGTATTGCAGCGTGTGCTCGATCGCTAGTGGCGACAACAACCCGGCGACGGCCTCGCGGATGATCCCTTCCAGGTCGATCCAGGTCTGCCGGCTGGCCGTGCGCACGGTCCCGGCCAGCACCCCGCTCTGCGGGATCGCGTTGGGCGCCACCCCCGCATTGACCGCCCCCCACACCAGCACCGTGCTGTTGCGCGGGTCGATGCGTCGCGACAACACCCCGGGTAGGCCGGTGATCACCGTGCCCAGCCCGTAGACCAGGTCGGCCGTCAGATGCGGGCGTGAAGTATGACCGCCCGGCGAGTACAGGGTGATTTCCAGCTGGTCGGCCGCGGACGTGATGGGTCCCAGCCGCACCGCCACCTTGCCCACCTCGAGGCGGGGATCGCAGTGCAGTGCGAAGATGCGCGACACCCCGGTCAGCGCACCGGCCGCGATCGCGTCTATCGCGCCACCGGGCATCAGCTCCTCGGCGGCCTGGAAGATCAGCCGCACCCCTACCGGCAGCTCGGGCACCGACGCCAGCGCCAACGCCGTCCCGAGCAGGATCGCGGTGTGCGCGTCATGACCGCAGGCATGGGCGATGTTCGGCATGGTCGAGGCGTACGGCGCGCCGGTGAGCTCGGCCATCGGCAGCGCGTCCATGTCGGCCCGCAGCGCGATCCTGGGCTGATGCTCGGGCCCGAAGTCGCAGGTCAACCCCGTCCCACCGGGCAACACCTTGGGGTTCAGTCCGGCGTCGCCCAGCCGCTCGGCGACGAACTGGGTGGTCGCGAACTCCTGCCGGCCCAGCTCGGGGTAGCGGTGGATGTGTCGACGCCACGCCACCAGGTCCTCGTAGTGGGCGGCCAGCCAGGATTCGGCGCTGTCGACCAGGCTCATGAAGCCGCCCTGCGCTGCTGTGCCGCCAGCACCCGGTCCCGCTGAGCAGGGTCCTCGGCGAGCGCGACGACCGCGCGCGCCAGCATGATGGCCCCGTCGACCACCGCCAGGTCGGCGCTGGGTCCGGCCGCGGCATCGGCGAAGGCCCGCTGATGCACCGTCGCACCCCCGGCATCGACGCCGATGATCGGATGGATCCCCGGCAGCACGTGCGTCACATTGCCCATGTCGGTGCTGCCCAACGGCAGCCCCGCCTCGATCTCGGCCGGCACCGGTTCGCGCCCCAGCCGGCGCATCTCCGCCCGGCAGACGTCGGCCAGCCAGCGGTCCGGCCGCAGTTCCGCGTACGCCGGGCCGGCCTCTTCGATTTCGTACTCGCAGCCCGCCGCCAGCGCGCCGGCCGCGAAGCAGGCGTACATCCTGCCCTCGAGTTCACGCAGCGAATCCGACTCCACCGCCCGCATCGCATACTTCAGCGCCGCCTGCCCCGGGATCACGTTGACCGCCTGCCCGCCGTCGGTGACGACGCCATGGGTCATCTGTCCGGGCGCCAATTGCTGGCGCAGCAGGCCGATGGCCACCTGCGCGACAGTGACCGCGTCGGCGGCGTTGACGCCGAGATGCGGCGCGACGGCCGCATGCGACTCCTTGCCGCGGTAGTGCACGGTCACCTCGGACAGCGCCAGCGAGCGCGCGCCGGCGATATCGGACGGCCCCGGGTGCACCATCACGGCCACCGCGACGTCGTCGAACGCCCCGGCCCGCAGCATCAACTCCTTGCCACCACCGGACTCCTCGGCCGGCGTGCCCAG
>NZ_LZKQ01000121.1 GCF_001668675.1 Mycobacterium asiaticum
GCATGAGCGGGGCGCGGTGGCGCCGGCTCTCAGGAGGATGTGCGTCGTTGCCCGGCTTGCAGCGACATTGTCGGTGCCGGAGACCGGCGACGGCAACCCACCGCCACCGCAACCGCAGCCGCGCGCCTGCCACCACGTCCTCACATCCAACCCGCCGAACGCCCACCTCCTCCACGGTCTCCCCGGAGCATGTGCGTCGCTGCCCGGCTTGGAGCGACAATCAGTCGAACCATTGCAGCGGATCTTCGCGTCCACTCGCAGCCCTCGACTTCGCACGCAATGCCAGAACTCGCTGGTGCATTCGGTGTTCAGTGCCGCGGGGAAACTCCAACGCTGCATACTTGCCACGCCTGATGCGGTCAACCCGGCCCCTTCCCATCTCCCAACGCAGCGCATCAGAAATGGCCTTCGAGGCCCGACCGTTGACGGTGAAGCCATGCCACTTGAGGGCGGCGATGAGTTCCGGAATAGTCGCGGGCCCGTGCAACACCAACTGGTAGGTAAGCACATAGCGAAGCTCGGTTCCTCGTAGCAGCACGCTCATGCGTTGAACGTCGCATTCGCGTCCACATCCCGCCAGTCACCACAATTCGGCTGTGGATCGTGCACACCGACAATGTCGCTACAAGCCGGGCAACGACGCACATGCCCCTGAGAGACGGCGCGCACCGCACCCCGCTCATGC
>NZ_LZKQ01000122.1 GCF_001668675.1 Mycobacterium asiaticum
GAGGTGATGCCGGCACCCATCAACCGGGCCAGCGGCTTGGCGCCACGGGCCTTCGCGTGTTCCTCGGTCTCGATGATCATCAGCGCCCCGGCCTCGCCGAACACGAAGCCGTCCCGGTCCTTGTCGAACGGTCGCGACGCGCGCTCTGGCTCGTCGTTTCGCGTCGACATGGCCCGCATCATCGAGACCGAGGAACACGCGAAGGCCCGTGGCGCCAAGCCGCTGGCCCGGTTGATGGGTGCCGGCATCACCTCCGACGCCTTCCACATGGTTGCTCCGGACCCCAACGGCGAACGTGCCGGCAAGGCGATGACGCGTGCGATGGAACTGGCGGGCCTGTCCCCCAGTGACATCGACCATGTCAACGCGCACGGAACCGCGACACCGATCGGCGATGCTGCCGAAGCCAACGCAATTCGAGCGGCCGGTTGTGAATCCGCCGCTGTTTACGCGCCGAAGTCGGCGCTCGGGCACTCGATCGGCGCTGTTGGCGCGCTGGAATCGGTGCTGACGGTGCTGACCCTTCGGGACGGAGTCATCCCACCGACGCTGAATTATGAGACCCCCGATCCAGAGATCGACCTTGATGTTGTCGCTGGCGAGCCTCGCTACGGCGAGTACCGCTACGCGATCAACAACTCGTTCGGCTTCGGTGGTCACAACGTGGCGCTCGCCTTCGGGCGCTACTGAGCACGGCGTTCGGCGACGACGCGGGCCCACGGGGTCCGCAGAGCTGGACAGGCACGGAAGGAACGTTTGTTACACCAATGACGGAGCTGGTCACCGGGAAAACGCTCCCGAATGTGGTCGTCACCGGCATCGCCATGACGACCGCCATAGCAACTGACGCCGAGAACACATGGAAGTGTCTACTCGACGGTCAAAGCGGGATCCGCAAGCTCGACGACCCGTTCGTCGAGGAGTTCGACCTGCCGGTCAGAATCGGCGGTCACCTGCTGGAGGAGTTCGACCATCACCTGACTCGGGTCGAGCTGCGCCGTACCGGCTACCTGCAGCGGATGTCCACCGTGCTGAGTCGCCGTGTCTGGGAGAACGCCGGCTCGCCCGAGGTCGACCCGAACCGGCTGATGGTCTCCATCGGCACGGGGCTGGGCTCGTCCGAAGAGATGGTCTTCGCCTACGACGACATGCGCGCTCGTGGCATGAAGGCCGTCTCGCCACTGGGTGTACAGAAGTACATGCCCAACGGTGCTGCCGCGGCGGTGGGGCTGGAACGCCACGCCCGGGCCGGCGTCATCACTCCGGTGTCGGCGTGCGCGTCAGGTTCTGAAGGCATTGCCCAGGCCTGGCGCAACATCGTCTTCGGGGAAGCCGACATGGCGATCTGCGGTGGTGTCGAGACCAGGATCGAAGCGGTGCCGATCGCGGCTTTCGCCCAGATGCGCATCGTGATGTCCACCAAGAACGACGACCCGGTGGGCGCCTGCCGCCCGTTCGACCGGGACCGCAGCGGATTCGTATTCGGTGAGGCCGGCGCGCTGATGGTGATCGAGACCGAGGAGCACGCGAAGGCTCGTGGGGCCAACATCCTGGCCCGCATCATGGGCGCCAGCATCACCTCGGACGGCTACCACATGGTGGCGCCGGACCCCAACGGCGAACGCGCCGGGCACGCGATGAGCCGGGCAATCCAGCTGGCCGGGATCACCCCGGCCGAGATCGACCACGTCAACGCCCACGCCACCGGCACATCGGTTGGTGACGTGGCCGAGGGCCGGGCGATCAACAACGCGCTGGGCGGCCACAAGCCGGCCGTGTACGCGCCGAAAGCCGCTCTCGGCCACTCGGTGGGTGCGGTCGGCGCGGTGGAGTCAATCCTGACCGTGCTGGCGTTGCGGGACCAGGTCGTCCCGCCGACGCTGAACCTGGAAAACCTCGACCCGGAGATCGATCTGGACGTGGTGGCCGGGAAACCACGGCCGGGGAACTACCGGTTCGCCATCAACAACTCGTTCGGATTCGGCGGTCACAACGTGGCGATCGCTTTCGGGCGGTACTAGAGGGCGCGCCTACTAGAAAACGCCAAGGATCACCCGATACAACCAGAGCAAGCATCACTGTCGAACTAGGAGACCTGCGATGACAATCATGGCCCCCGAGGCGGTTGGCGAGTCGCTCGACCCTCGCGATCCGCTACTGCGTCTGAGCAACTTCTTCGACGACGGCAGCATCGAATTGCTGCACGAGCGCGACCGCTCTGGTGTGCTGGCGGCGGCGGGCACCGTCAACGGTGTCCGCACCATCGGGTTCTGCACCGACGGCACGGTGATGGGCGGCGCCATGGGCGTCGAGGGGTGCGCCCACATCGTGAACGCCTACGACACCGCCATTGAGGAGCAGAGCCCGATCGTGGGTATCTGGCATTCCGGCGGTGCCCGGCTGGCCGAGGGCGTGCGGGCGCTGCACGCCGTCGGGCAGGTCTTCGAGGCCATGATCCGTGCGTCCGGCTACATCCCGCAGATCTCGGTGGTTGTCGGCTTCGCGGCCGGCGGTGCCGCTTACGGGCCGGCGCTGACCGACGTCATCGTGATGGCGCCGGAAAGCCGCGTGTTCGTCACCGGTCCGGACGTGGTGCGCAGTGTCACCGGCGAGGACGTCGACATGGCCTCGCTCGGTGGACCCGAGACCCACCACAAGAAGTCCGGTGTGTGCCACATCGTCGCCGACGACGAGCTCGACGCCTACGAGCGCGGTCGCCGGTTGGTCGGATTGTTCTGCCAGCAAGGTCATTTCGACCGCAGCAAGGCCGAGGCCGGCGACACCGACATCCGGGCGTTGCTGCCCGAGTCCGCGCGACGGGCCTACGACGTGCACCCGATCGTCACCGCGATCCTGGACGAGGACACTCCGTTCGACGAGTTCCAGGCCAAGTGGGCGCCGTCGATGGTGGTCGGCCTGGGCCGGCTGTCGGGTCGGACGGTCGGCGTGCTGGCCAACAACCCGCTGCGGCTGGGTGGCTGCCTGAACTCCGAAAGTGCCGAGAAGGCAGCGCGTTTCGTACGCCTGTGCGACGCGTTCGGTATTCCGCTGGTGGTCATCGTGGACGTGCCGGGGTATCTGCCCGGTGTCGACCAGGAGTGGGGCGGCGTGGTGCGACGCGGCGCCAAGCTGCTGCACGCGTTCGGTGAGGCCACCGTTCCGCGCGTCACGCTGGTCACGCGAAAGATCTACGGCGGGGCCTACATTGCGATGAACTCGCGCTCGCTGAACGCCACCAAGGTGTTTGCCTGGCCGGACGCCGAGGTTGCCGTGATGGGCGCGAAGGCGGCCGTGGGCATCCTGCACAAGCGCAAGCTGGCCGCCGCGCCCGAGCACGAGCGCGAAGCGCTGCACGACGAGCTGGCCGCCGAGCACGAGCGCATCGCCGGTGGTGTGGACAGCGCCATCGATATCGGTGTGGTGGACGAGAAGATCGACCCGTCGCACACCCGCAGCAAGCTCACCGAGGCGCTCGCTCAGGCCCCCGCCCGCCGCGGCCGCCACAAGAACATCCCGCTGTAGGTCACCTCTTCCCGCGAGCAGACGCTGACGCCCCCGTTTCGTGCCCGAAACGGGGGCGTCAGCGTCTGCTCACCCACAAGCAATTGGGATTGATCAAGCCGACAGCCGGGCCGCCGCAACCAGAGGTGCATGGTTCGGCCGTGGTTTCTCCTCAGGGCTGTTGCTGCCCACTGGGACAACCGCCATCCCGTGGCGTGGCCGCTGACTGCCACGTTGGCGACGGTATGTCTTCAGATACTGATCGATCTCATCCCGCCGCAACGGCGTCGCGAAGATACTGGTGTTGTTGGCGGAGTCGCCAACGCTGTGTGACTGGTCGAGCCTGCGAGAGCCGGCCCGGAACCCTGCAACCGCTACGACCAGACAAACAATCAGTCCAACGGCGGCGGCAATGGCCAGTGCGCTTTCAGCGGCGAGGGCGGCTACGAGCCCCCCGAGGAAGGCGAAAGCCAAAAGCAGCGATAAGTAAGCGAGTCCAACGACGTACACAGTCCGAAATTGCTTCAACACACACATCACCCTTTTCGATCTGAACACCGACCACCGATACTGCTACGCTACGCGTATCGTATCGCTACGTTCAGTGTAGCGCATAATGGAGCAGCAATATTCCCGTCGAGCCAGAACGGTGGAGCTAGATGGTGCAGCGGCAGGCTGTCGAAGACGGCATCGCACAGTCCACGCTGGCCTTGTTGCGCGCCGGCGGTCCGCGCGCGGTTACGGTCGAGGCGGTTGCCTCGCACTCGGGCATCGCGAAGACAACGATTTACCGACGTCATCCCAATCGCCGGGACATGCTGTCCAGCGCCCTGGCACGAGTGGCCTCGCCCGAACCGCTGGACCCCCGGACGGAGGCACCCGATCGGCTTCGCTGGGTGGTCAAACATGCCGTCGAGATGATCGAGGACGGCATCGGACTTGGCGGCCTGGCGGCAATGCTCACCGAGGACGACCCCGAATTCGCCGCCTCGTTCCGACAGATCCTTTTCGACCAGCGCGCGAAACTCGCTGCCGCGATCGATCTGGGGAAAGCCGATGGTTCGATGCGGGCCGACCTCGATGCCGAGACGTTGATCGATGCGGTGGTCGGCGCCTACATCGCCGAAAGTGCCCGCACCGGATCGGTCGCGGATGGCTGGGAAGAGCGGTTGTTCAACCTTCTCTGGCCCGCCGCGCAAGCGGGGTGAGGACCCCGCGCGAGCAGACGCAAAAGCCCCCGTTTCGAGTTCGAACCGGGGCTTTCACGTCTGCTCACCCAACACTGTCGCCCACCAACAACCGCGCTTCCTCCTCGGTCTCGACCGACGGCCCGGACCCCGGCAACGGCTTACCGGCTACCTCTGGCGTGAACAACAGCGTCACCACACCCACGACCCCGGCGAACATCAGCATGTAGGCCGGCACCAACTGATTACCGGTGGCAGATACCAGTGCCTGGGCGATCAGCGGCGTCACACCCCCAACCGTCGATATCGACAGGTTGTACGAAATCGCCAGCGCCCCATAGCGAACCTTGGTGGGAAACAAGGCGGGCAGCGCCGACGGCGTCGTGCTGTCAAAGCACAACTCCATCAGCCCCACCAACAGCACACCGATGAAGATCACCGGATAGGCCGAGCCGTGCAGCATCAGCAGAAACGCCGGGATCGACGCCACGATCAGCAGCCCACACCCAGTACGCATGATCGGTTTCACCCCGAGCCGGTCCGACAGCTTCGCCACGAACACGATCGTCGCCATCAGCACGGCCAGCGTCGCCACGATCATCACCAGCGCGGGCGTCTCGGCAACGTGCACAACGGTTTTCAAGTAGGTGGGCAGGTAGCCGGTGACCATGAAGTCGGCAACCTGGGAGGTCAGCACCAGCGCAGCGCAGATCAGCATCGGCCGCCACTGCTCCACCACCGTGCGCCGGAACTGATTGCCATTTTCCTCGGCCTCCGCCTCCTGATGGGCCTGCTCGAAGGCCGGAGACTCGCCCAGCCGCAGCCGCATGTACAGCGCGATCAACCCCAGCGGCGCCGCCAGCAGCAGCGGCACCCGCCACCCCCAGGCCAGCCAGTCGTCGTCGGGCAGCCACGCCTGCAGCCCGGTGACCAGGAACCCGGCCACCACGAAGCCGATCAGGTTGCCCAGCGGCAGAAACCCGACCAGCATGCCGCGCTTACGGTCCGGTGCCTGTTCGACCAGGTACGTCATCGCGCCGACGAACTCGCCGCCGGTCGACAGACCCTGAAAGATCCGGGCGACGACAAGCAGGATCGGCGCCCAGATCCCGATCGTGCTGTAACCGGGCAGCAGACCGCTCATCGTCGTCCCGATCGTCATCATCATGATGGTGATCACCAGGACACGCTTACGACCGATGCGGTCACCGAGCGGGCCGAAGATCATGCCGCCCACCGGACGCACCACGAACGCCGCCGCCAGCGTGCCGAAGGTGGCGATCAGATGGACGGCGCTGGCGCTGTTGCCTGGATAGAACACCTGGGCGATCGTGGTGGCGATGTAGCCGTAGACCCCGAAGTCGTACCACTCCATGACGTTGCCGATCGCGGTGCCGGTGATCGCACGAGACATCGCGCTGGAATCCGTCACGGTGATCTCGTCACGCGTCCACTGCTGGGGAGGCTGGGCAGGGCCAGAGGTGTTCATCGACACGTCTGTTACCCCTACTACAGCGGCTCGAACCAGCCGCGGCCGGGCTAACCCACCCCGGCCAGGAACTCCTCGGCCACCGAAACGACCTTCTCGCGGTCACGCGGCACCAGGCCGATACGGGTACGACGATCGAGGATGTCGCCGACGTCGAGCGCGCCCTCGTGCGTCACCGCGTACTCGAACTCGGCCCGGGTGACGTCGATACCGTCGGCGACAGGGTCGGTGGGTCGCTCGCACTTCGCGGAGGCGACCACCGTCGCCGACTCGGCACCGTAGCGTGCCAGCAGCGAGTCGGGTATCCCCCGCCCCGGTCCCGCGGCCGGCCCCGGGTTCGCCGGAGCACCGACCAGCGGCAGGTTACGGGTCCGGCATGGTGCGGCGTGCAGCTGTCGCAGGCTGATGGCACGGTTCAGCACATCCTCTGCCATGTACCGGTATTCGGTGAGTTTGCCGCCGACCACGCTGATTACGCCGGTCGGCGACTCGAAGATGGCGTGGTCGCGCGAGACGTCGGCGGTGCGGCCCGCACCGGTGTCAATCAGCGGCCGCAGTCCGGCGTAGGAGCCGATCACGTCGGAGGCCGAGACAGCCGTGCCCAGCGCCGTGTTCACCGTGTCCAGCAGGAAGGAAATTTCGGCCGAAGACGGTTCGGGCACATCGGGAATCGCACCCGGCGCGTCCTCGTCGGTCAGCCCCAGATAGATCCGTCCCAGCTGCTCGGGCATCGCGAACACGAACCTGTTGAGCTCCCCAGGAATCGGAATCGTCAGGGCCGCAGTCGGATTGCCGAACGCACTGGCGTCGAACACCAAATGCGTTCCCCGGCTTGGCCGTAACTTCAGCGCCGGGTCGATGTCCCCCGCCCACACTCCCGCGGCATTGACCACCGCACCGGCGGACACATCGAACGACTCACCGCTGCGCTGGTCGGTCAACCGCACCGAGGTGGCGGTCGCCTCGGACGCGGCGACGTAGGTAAGGATCCGCGCCCCATGCTGCGCCGCGGTGCGCGCGACGGCCGTCACCAGCCGGGCATCGTCGATCAACTGCCCGTCGTAGTTGAGCAGTCCCCCGGCCAGGCCGTCCCGCTGCACCGTGGGCGCCATCTCCACCACGCGGCTTGCCGAGATGCGCCGCGACCGGGGCAACGTCGACGACGAGGTACCCGCCAGCAGCCGCAGCGCGTCACCCGCCAGGAAGCCGACCCGCACCAGCGCACGGCTCGCATAATTCATCGACGGCAACAACGGAACCAGTTGCGGCATCGCATGAACCAGGTGCGGCGCGTTGCGGGTCATCAGGATTCCGCGCTCGATAGCGCTGCGCCGGGCGATACCGATGTTGCCGCTGGCCAGGTAGCGCAGTCCGCCGTGCACCAGTTTCGAACTCCAGCGGCTGGTGCCGAACGCCAGGTCGTGCTTCTCCACCAGTGCGGTCCGTAATCCACGGGACGCCGCGTCCAACGCGATTCCGACGCCGGTGATGCCGCCGCCGATCACGACGACGTCCAGCGGTTCACCGTCGGCCAGGGCTTCGAGCTCGGAGGTGCGACGGGCGGCGTTCAACGCGGTCGAGTGATCCATCAGGACAGGTATCCATTCAGTGAGTGGGTGAGTTCGGCGGCGAGTGCTTCGTCGTCGAGGATCGGTTTGACGATGTCGACGGATTGGATGGTCGATTGGGCGATCAGCAACACCATGGTCGCGAGCTGGCGCGGGTCGCCGGGCCGCACGCTGCCCGACCGCTGCGCGACTTCCAACCGCGCCGCCATGCCTTCGATCAGGAACAACTGGCTGGCGCCCAGGCGCTCGGTGATGTAGACGCGCGCCAGCTCCGAGTGCATCACCGACATGATCAGTTCGTCGCGGCGCAACCGGTTGGCCACCGCGACCACCTGGTTCACCAGCGCCTCGCGGTCGTCGCCGTCGAACGGCACCTCGCGCATGACCGTGGTGATGTGGTTGGTCAGCAGGGTCGACATGATCGACTGCGTGTCCGGCCAGCGCCGGTAGACCGTCGGGCGGCTCACGCCGGCGCGGCGGGCGATCTCGGCGAGCGTCACCCGGTCGGCGCCGAAATTCACCACACAGCTCGCAGCCGCGGCAAGTATGCGATCCCCGGTGTCCGAATTAGGATCGTTACTCATTGACATCATGTGTAATACTGTAACGCATGACGCACCTTGAGGAACTCCTTCCGCCGATGAAATGGAACGCGTGGGGAGATCCCGCCGCCGCCAAGCCACTCTCCGAGGGGATCCGGTCCCTGCTCAAGCAGGTTGTGGGCCTCGATGATTCGGAGCAAACCGAGCTGGAAGCCGACCAGGTGACGCTGCGCCCGTCGGCCCTGTCGGAGGAGGACCAGGATGGGCTGGCCAAGATCGTCGGCCCTGAGTTCTTCCGCATCGCGGATCGTGACCGGCTGTTGCGCGCCGGCGGCAAGTCCACGCCGGACCTGCTGCGCCGCAAAGACCGGGGCGTCCAGGATGCTCCCGACGCGGTGCTGCTGCCGGGCGACGACGAGGCCGTCGCCGCCATCCTGGGGTACTGCTCCGACCGCGGCATCGCCGTCGTCCCGTTCGGCGGTGGCACCAACGTCACCGGCGGGCTCGATCCGACCCGCGGTCAGTTCGGCGCCGTGATCTCGCTGGATCTGCGGCGCTTCAACCAACTGCATTCCCTCGACGAGGTGTCCGGCATCGCCGAACTGGGCGGTGGCGTCACCGGCCCAGAGGCCGAGCGGCTGCTTGGCGAGCGCGGCTTCTCGCTCGGGCATTTCCCGCAGAGCTTCGAGTACGCCACGATCGGCGGCTTCGCGGCGACGCGGTCCTCGGGTCAGGATTCGGCCGGTTACGGCCGCTTCAACGACATGATCCTGGGTCTGCGGCTGGTCACGCCGGTCGGCGTGTGGGACCTGGGCCGAGTGGCGGCCTCAGCCGCCGGACCCGACCTGCGCCAGTTGGCGATCGGGTCTGAAGGCACGCTCGGCGTGATCACCAAAGTGCGACTGCGGGTACACCGCGCGCCGCAAACCACTCGCTACGAGGCGTGGTCGTTCCCCGACTTCGCCACCGGCGTCGCGGCACTGCGCGCCGTCACCCAAACCGGCACCGGACCGACCGTCGTGCGGCTCTCCGACGAAGCCGAAACCGGTGTGAACCTGGCGACCCACGAAACGATTGGCGAAAACCAAAGCGGCGGTGGATGTTTGGGCTTGACGGTATTCGAGGGCAGCGCGGAACATACCGAGAGCCGGCACGCCGAGACCCGCGCGCTGCTGCAGGCCCACGGCGGCAGGTCGCTGGGCGAAGGCCCGGCCAAGACCTGGGAGCACGGCAGGTTCAGCGCACCGTATCTGCGTGATTCCCTGCTGGCCGCCGGAGCGCTGTGTGAGACGTTGGAGACCGCCACCGACTGGTCCAACATTCCCGCGCTCAAGGCCGCGGTGACCGAGGCGCTGACGTCCTCGCTGGCCGAATCCGGCACTCCGGCACTGGTGATGTGCCACGTCTCGCACGTCTACCCGACCGGCGCATCGTTGTACTTCACCGTGGTGGCGGGCCAGCGCGGCAATCCACTCGAGCAGTGGTGGGCCGCCAAACGAGCCGCCTGCGACGCGATCATGGCCACCGGCGGCACCATCACCCACCACCATGCGGTGGGTGCGGACCACCGCGCGTGGATGCGCGACGAGGTCGGCGATCTCGGCGTGCAGGTGTTACGCGCGGTCAAGGCGACCCTGGACCCGGCCGGAATCCTCAACCCCGGCAAGCTGATTCCGTGACCGCAGAGGACTCGGTCACCGGCCGGCTGAACCGGCGCGAGATCGCCAAGGTAACCGCGCTGACCAATCCGTTGTCGGGCCACGGCGCCGCGGTCAACGCATCGCATCTGGCGATCGCCCGGCTCAAGCATCGCGGTATCGAGGTCGTCGAGATCGTGGGTGAAGACGCGGACGACGCCCGTTATCTACTGGCAGCTGCGGTCGAGAAGGGCACCGACGCCGTGGTGGTCACCGGCGGCGACGGCGTCATCTCCAACGCGCTGCAGGTGTTGGCCGGCACCGATGTCCCGTTGGGCATCATTCCGGCGGGCACGGGCAACGACCACGCCCGCGAATTCGGCATTCCCACAAAGGATCCCGAGGCCGCCGCGGACGTCGTGGTGGACGGGTGGTCGGAAATCATCGACCTGGGCCGCATTCGTGACCGAAAGGGCATCAACAAGTGGTTCGGCACGGTGGCGGCCACCGGGTTCGACTCGCTGGTGACCGACCGGGCCAACCGGATGACCTGGCCGCACGGGCGGTTGCGCTACTACCTCGCAATGTTCGCCGAACTGTCGCAGCTGCGCCTGTTGCCGTTCCGGCTGGTGCTGGACGGAAAACACGAGATCGAGGCCGATCTCACAATGACGGCTTTCGGCAACATGCGAAGTTACGGCGGCGGAATGCTGATCTGCCCCAACGCCGATCGGGCCGACGGCCTGCTCGATCTGACCATGGTCAGATCGGAGTCACGGACCAAGCTGATCCGTTTCTTCCCCACCGCCATCAAGGGCACCCATGTCGGACTCGACGAGGTGACCACCGCGCGGGCCAAGACCGTCGAGGTCGAGTGCCCGGGGATCAACGTCTATGCCGACGGCGACTTCGCGTGTGCGCTGCCGGCCGAAATCTCTGCGGTGCCGGCGGCGCTGCGGGTGTTGCGGCCCAAGCGGGTGTAACGGCCGGGTCGCCGAGCGCGACATCTTCAGCATGTTGGGCAAGTCCGCACCGGTTGCATCGGCAGCTTTGATCGCCGCGCTGTGCCTAGCCCCCTTTGCCCAGGCGAGCGAAGTCGCATCCTGGAACGGCGAATACATCATGGTGCTCGGCGCCAATGCGAAGTCCGGTACCAGCATCGCGGCTGGCCAGAATGAATTCGCCCACCGGACCAGTGTTTCCATCACGTCGAGTTGCACCGCGGGCGTTTGCACCGCGACCGTCACCAACCCGCCGCCGCCCAAGAACGATTCAATGCCCAAGACCATTGAATTCACCTGGAACGGGGCGCAGTGGGTCCGCGAGATGGCCTGGAATTGGGACTGCCTGCTGCCCGACGGAACCGTCGAATACGCTCCGGCGAAGTCGATTACGGTCTACACGCCGGGGCAGTACGGCATTCTCACCGGTGTCTTCCACACCGATATCGCCAGCGGCGCCTGCAAGGGCAATGTCGACATGCCGGTATCGGCGAAACCTGTTTCGGGGCCGGTTACCTAGTCACTCACCGCCCGCCCCCGTTACGGCCGGGCGCCAAAAATATGCGATTGGCAAACCTCGCCGAGGATTTGCTGGCAATTCCGCGGAACCATGCAATTATGAGCCTGGTCAAATCTTCCGATGGTCAAAAGTCTTCCAGGCGAGAGGCTCACGATGTTGCAACTGATTGCCGCACCCGACCTGATTTCGGCAGCCGCGGCAAATGCCGCCGGTATCGGCTCCTCGATCGGGGTGGCAAACCTGGCGGCATTGGCTCCGACCAGCACAGTGGTGGCCGCCGCCGCGGACGAAGTATCAGAGGCGATCGCGTCGCTGTTTTCCGGCCACGCGCTGGACTACCAGACGTTGAGTGCGCGGGTGGAGGCGTCCTACCAGCAGTTTGTGCGGACGCTGAGCGCCGCCAGCGGGGCCTATGCCGCCGCCGAGGCGGCCAGCGCCGGCCCGCTGCAGCCCGTTCTCGACGTCATCAATGCGCCGACGAACTTCCTGTTGGGACGTCCGCTGATCGGTGACGGGACCAACGGCGTGGCCGGCACGGGGCAGGCCGGCGGCGACGGCGGGCTCCTGTGGGGCAACGGCGGCACGGGCGGATCGGGTGGGGCCGGGCAGGCAGGTGGCCGCGGTGGCAATGCCGGTTTGATCGGTAACGGCGGCACCGGCGGCGCCGGGGGTCTGCGCGGCGGCGTGGGCGGTGCCGGCGGCACGGGCGGATGGTTGCTGGGCAACGGCGGAGCAGGCGGCACCGGAGGATTGGGCGGCAACGTGTACCCCTTCGGAACCGTCGCCGGGGGCGCCGGCGGAATCGGCGGACGAGCGTTGTCCCTGTTCGGCACTTCAGGGGCGACCGGTGACGCCGGTGCCTTCCTCCCAATCATGTTCGCAACCCCGCAAGAGGCAGCCGCGTATGCCCTGGCGACCCCGGACGCCAATTTCCTGCTGATCGGCACCGACGGAACAAATCTCGCCCGGGTCCTGGCCGATCCCGCCAACCTGCACTTCCGCGCGCTGATGGAACAGAGCGTCACGTCCGCATCGACGATCGTCGGGCACACCACCATCTCCAACCCGTCGTGGACGACCATCCAGACCGGCGTGTGGGGCGAGACGACCGGGGTGACCAACAACATCTTCACGCCCTGGACGTACGACGACTGGCCGACCGTCTACAACCACCTCGAGAACGCCTATGGCGATGCCGTCAACACCACGGTCATCGCGGACTGGAAGGTCATCACCGACATCGCTGCAGCCGGCTCGAACCCGGCCGACCACTGGGAATTCGTCCCGCAGGTCCCGGGTGATGCAAGCTGGGAACTGACGTCGAATCTGGTAGCCGAAAAGGCAATAACCGCGATTGGCGACGCCGACCCACTTAAGAGCAACCTGATCTTCGCGTACTTCACCGGCCCCGACGTCAACGCACATGCCTTCGGCGGAGATTCGCCGCAGTACGCGGCCGCGCTGCGGAACATGGACGCCAATCTCGGCTACCACACAGTCGGCGGCGGCGGCCTGTTGGGTGCCGTAGCTCAGTGGGAGTTCGAGAACCCCGGCGAGCAATTCTCCGTGATGGTAGTCACCGACCATGGCGAACTCGGACCGCCCCAATTAGGCGGCATCACCCACGGCTTCCAATCACCAATCGAGACAGCCTCATTCGTGATCTTCGATCAGGCCTACAACGATACGTACGACGGGTACATCAATAACTCATGGCAGATCGTCAGTTCGACACCGACGATTCTCGATCAGTTCTACCTCCCGCAGCCGGGGTATATGCAGGGCGCGCCACTGACCAGCCCCGTCTTCTCTGGCACTTATGTGAATCCCGACCCCAACCTGTTCAGTGTGGTCACCGCCGATTTCGCCGCGCAGGGCTATCCCGACATCGCGACCAACATCAACCTGACGGCGCGCACGCTCGTCTCGTCGATTCCCTACCTGGCATACGAGCCGATAGCCGGCGTCATCCATGCAATGCCGGAATTCCTGCAGGTACCGGTGTCCTGGATCGGCGCCGGCGTGTACCAAGCCCTCAACATCCCGGCGCAGATGTTTGTCCGGTTCACCGGCGTGACCGGCAACGAAATCATCCCGCCGATACTCAACCCGTTCCTCACCTGATTGGGCCGAGCAGACGCAAAGGCCCCCGACACGCCGTGCGTGCGGGGGCTTTCGCGTCTGCTCGCGGGAGCTAGCCGACGCCCCGGCTCAGCCAGGTCACCTCGCCGGCGTCGCCGCCGTCGCGATACACCTCGAGCGCCTCGTCCCACGCCGTTCCCAGTACCGAATCCAGTTCGGCGGCAAGGGTGTCGGCGCCCTGGGCCATCAGCCGGCGCAACCGCATCTCCCCGACCATGATGTCGCCGTTGGCGCTCATCGCCCCGCTCCACAGACCCAGCTGCGGCGTATGACTGAACCGCTGGCCGTCGACGCCGGGGCTGGGATCCTCGGTGACTTCAAACCGCAAGACCGACCATGAGCGCAACGCGTTCGCCAACCGAGCACCCGTCCCGACGGGACCCACCCAGTTGGTGACCGCGCGCAACTGCCCGGGCATGGCCGGCTGCGGGGTCCACACCAAGTTCGCCTTGGCTTGCAAGGTCGACGACAACGCCCATTCGACATGCGGGCATACCGCCGCTGGGGAGGCGTGGACGTACACCACACCGCCGGTCACGTCGGCGAATTGATTCGACGCACGCATCTGTTGCTCCTTCGGTTCCACGAGGGACGTCTTCCCCAACGACCTGGTGAACCCGACGAGCGAGATACCTGCTGATATTTAAGTGTCCTGCGTGTCTATTGTGCCCTGTGATACCGGTGTTGCGCTAGTGTGTGTTTTTCCCGGTCGCTGAGCCGGTCACTACACCGCTCGTCAAGCGGTCACTGCGCGCCGATCACCCGGTCCGACACCGCAGGCCAGAGGTCCAGCGCCCACTCACCGAAGTCGCGGTCGGTGAGGACCACCAGCGCCAGATCCGCGTCCGGATCCACCCAGAGGAACCCGCCCGACTGGCCGAAATGACCGTAGGTGCGCGCCGAGTTGTCGGCCCCGGTCCAATGCGGGGACTTCCCGTCCCGCAGCTCGAAGCCCAACCCCCAGTCGTTGGGGCGCTGCACACCGTATCCCGGCAGCACCCCATTCAGACCGGGGAACTGCACGGTCGTGGCGTCGTCGTGCATCTGCGCCGATACCGTCGTCGGCCGGAGCAGATCGCCGGCGAACGCAACGAGGTCGGCAACCGTCGAGGTCGCCCCGAACCCGGCCGCGGCGGCCCCGCCCTCGAGACGCGTATCGGTCATGCCCAGCGGCTCGCACACCGCCTCGGCCAGATAGCGACCGAACTCGATCCCCGACTCCCGCTCGATCGTTTCGGCGAGCACGGTGAAGCCGTAGTTCGAATACACCCGCCGGGTGCCGGGCCGGGCCAAAGTGTCACCCGACGACATCGCCAGGCCCGACGCGTGCGCCAGCAGGTGGCGGATCGTGGACCCCGCCGGCCCGGCCTCCGTGTCGAGGTCGACGACGCCTTCCTCGATCGCGATCTGAGCGGCCCGGGCCACGATCGGCTTGGTCACCGACGCCAACGCGAACACACGCTCGGTGTCGCCGCGGGTGACCCGCACACCGTCCGGCCCGACGACGGCGGCAGCGACATTCGGCACCGGCCAGTCGGCAAGCTCGGAGAGCGCACCCATCACTTGGTGGCGATGTAGTAGTTGTTCAGCGGGTCGGACTCGATCTCGGCCACCCGCACGTTCGCGAACCCGGCCTCGGCCAGCATCGCGGTGGCCAGCTGCGTCCCCCACGCCGTGCCCAGCCCGGCGCCGTCCAGCGCCAGCGACACGGTCATGCAATGCATCAGCGAGGTGGTGTACAGGTAGGTGCTCATCGGCCGGTCGACGTTTTCCTCGAGTCGGCTCGACGCCTTGATGTCGGCCATCAACAGCACCCCGCCGGGGCGAAGCGCGCGGTGGATGTTGGCCAGCACCCGGGCCGGTTGCGCCTGATCGTGAATCGCGTCGAAGACGGTGATGACGTCGTAGGCGCCGTCCTTGTCGAGTTCCGCGAGGTTGGCGCGCTCGAAGATGGCGTTGGTCAGACCGAGCGCAACGGCCTCCCGGCCGCCCGTCGCGATGGCTTCCTCGGAGAAGTCGATGCCGGTAAAGCGACTGTCCGGAAACGCCCGCGCCATCACGTTGACCGCATGCCCGCTGCCGCACCCGAAGTCGGCAACGTCGGCACCGGAGCGCAACCGCTCCGGAAGGCCGTCGACGAGCGGCAGCACGACGTCGACGAGCGAAGCATCGAAGATCGCGCCACTCTCCTCGGCCATCAGCTGGTGGAAGCGCGGGTATTCGCTGTACGGCAGCCCGCCGCCCTCCCGGAAGCAGCCGACGATCTTCTGTTCGACGTTGCCGAGCAGCGGCAGGAACTGCGCCACCACCGCCAGGTTGTTGGGCCCCGCGGCGCGGGTGATCGCCTGCGCCCGGTGGGCCGGCAGCGTGTAGGTGCCGGTGTCGGCGTCGTAGTCGACGACGTGCCCGGTGGTCACGCCACCCAGCCACTCCCGCACGTAGCGCTCGTTCAGGCCGGCGGCCTCGGCGATCTGCGCGCTGGTCGAGGGCGGCAACCCGGCCATCGTGTCGAACAGACCGGTCTGATGCCCGATGCTCAACAACAGCACCAGGCTGGCGGCGTCGATGGCACCCACGATCCGGGCGCTGAATTCCTCTGTGCTCTCGGCAGCCGACTCGGGTCCCGTCATGGTCAGCGACGCTACACCGGCCGGCCGCGCGGATCACCGTCCCGAACACTAGGTTGAAACCATGAGTCAGACAGTGCGCGGCGTGATTTCACGGTCCAAAGGCCAGCCCGTCGAGGTGGTCGACATCGTCATCCCTGACCCCGGGCCCGGCGAGGCCATCGTCGACATCATCGCGTGCGGCGTCTGCCACACCGACCTGACCTACCGCGAGGGCGGCATCAACGACGACTACCCATTCCTGCTCGGTCACGAGGCCGCGGGCACGGTCGAGGCGGTCGGGCCCGGTGTCACCAACGTCGAGCCCGGCGACTTCGTGATCCTGAACTGGCGCGCGGTCTGCGGCGAGTGCCGGGCGTGCAAGCGGGGCCGGCCGCAGCTGTGCTTCGACACCTTCAACGCCGAGCAGAAGATGACGCTGACCGACGGCACCGAACTCACCCCCGCGCTGGGCATCGGCGCCTTCGCCGACAAGACGCTGGTGGCCTCCGGTCAGTGCACGAAGGTCAACCCCGAGGCCGATCCCGCCGTGGCCGGTCTGCTCGGGTGCGGGGTGATGGCCGGGATCGGCGCGGCCATCAACACCGGCGCCGTCACCCGCGACGACACTGTCGCCGTGATCGGGTGCGGCGGTGTGGGTGATGCCGCGATCGCCGGGTCCGCGCTGGTCGGGGCCCGCAAAATCATCGCCGTCGACACCGACAACACCAAGCTGGACTGGGCGCGCAAGTTCGGCGCGACCCACACGATCAATGCCCGCGATCTCGATGTCGTGGAGACGATTCAGGACCTGACTGACGGCTTCGGCGTCAACGTAGTGATCGACGCGGTCGGCCGCCCGGAGACCTGGAAGCAGGCCTTCTACGCCCGCGACCTGGCCGGCACCGTGGTGTTGGTCGGGGTGCCGACGCCCGACATGCGATTGGACATGCCGCTGGTCGACTTCTTCTCGCACGGTGGCGCGCTCAAGTCCTCGTGGTACGGCGACTGCCTGCCCGAGCGGGACTTCCCGACCCTGATCGATCTGTACCTGCAGGGCCGGCTGCCGCTGGAGAAGTTCGTCTCCGAGCGCATCGGGCTGGACGACATCGAGGAGGCGTTCCACAAGATGCACGACGGCAAGGTGCTGCGTTCGGTGGTGGTGCTGTAATGGTCGCCATCGACCGGGTGGTCACCCACGGCACGTTCGAACTCGACGGCGGCAGTTGGGAAGTGGACAACAACATCTGGCTGGTCGGTGACAATTCGAATGTGCTGGTGTTCGACGCCGCCCACGACGCCGACCCGATCATCGAGGCGGTCGCCGGCCGCCACGTGGTCGCGGTGGTGTGCACCCACGGGCACAACGACCACGTCACGGTGGCTCCCGAACTCGGCGAGACGCTCGACGCGCCGGTGCTGCTGCATCCCGCCGACGAAGTCTTGTGGCGAATGACGCACCCGGACAAGGAATTCCGATCTATCGGCGACGGTGAGACAATTAAAATCGCCGGCACCGAACTGCGCGCACTGCACACGCCCGGCCACTCCCCCGGGTCGGTCTGCTGGTACGTACACGACCTCGGGGTGGTGTTCAGCGGCGACACGCTCTTCTCCGGCGGGCCGGGTGCGACCGGCCGCTCCTACTCCGACTTCCCGACGATCCTGCAGTCGATCTCCGAGCGACTCGGGAAGTTGCCCGGTGACACCGTCGTGCACACCGGCCACGGTGACAGCACCACCGTCGGCGAGGAGATCGTGCACTACGAGGAGTGGGTGGCCCGCGGGCACTAGCGCCGCGACCTCCCGTCTACATCCCGTCCAGGATGCGGCGCTTCTCGGTCTCGAACTCCTGTTCGCTCAGGGCACCGGAATCACGCAGCGCAGCAAGAGTTTTCAGCCGTTCCAGCCGGACCCCCTGATCGCCGGGTTCGTAGGCCGTCTGCGACTGATAGGCCGGGGGCGGCACCACATAGGCGCCGGGCGCCGCCGTCGCGGGTCTGGCCGCCCGCCTGGCGCGGCTCAGCCACACCACCGACAGGCACACATCGATCAGACTGATCACGAACAGGGCCACGAACACCCAGACCAGATCGCCGTGCGAGCTGCTGTGGCCGAAGGCGAGTCGCGGATTGATGTATCCGTTGACCTGCCCGTCGGTGGCGACGTTGAAGTCGGCCTCCTGAGGCACGTGCACATTCCACACCCGTACGTGGGCGTCGTTGTTCACGGTCGTTGTGCCGCCGATGCTTTCCACCAATTCCGGCTTCGGCACCCCTTCGGGCGGCGTGATGGAAATGCGCAGCGGCGGCACCGGCAGGCCGCCGTCGGAACCGATGACCAGGGTGTGCAGGCTGACGGTCGCATCCCCGGCGGGCAGGTGCACAATGCCCGATCCAGGGATGGCCACCTCTCCGTAGGCGTTGTATTTGTCCAAGAAGAATGCGTTGAGCACCAGAGTCACGATGAAGCCGACGACCGCCACCACCAGCATCAGAATGGCCAGTGCCAGCGAAATCTTGGCGACCCGTCTGCTGTTCATGCACGCAGTGTGTCATGCGTCGAACACCGAGACAGCCCATCTGCGCGAAGCCGATATTGGCGGGGTGATGAGCGGGAACCAGCGCGACGGAGGACACTGGTTCCGACCGAAGTGCGAGCGACCGGAAAGGAGCCGACGAATGGCCCACAATCTGATCGCCACGGTGCCGGATCTGTCCGGCAGGTTGGCCGTGGTAACCGGATCCAACAGCGGCCTGGGACTCGGGCTGGCCAAACGACTTTCGGCAGCCGGCGCCGACGTGGTGATGGCAATTCGCAACCGCGCCAAGGGTGAGGCCGCCATCGAGCAGATCCGGTCTGCGGTGCCCGACGCGAAGCTGACCATCCGGCCGCTGGACCTCTCGTCGCTGGCGTCCGTGGCGGCCCTGGGTGAGCAGCTCAACGCCGACGGTCGACCGATCGACATCCTGATCAACAACGCCGGCGTGATGACCCCACCGGAACGCGACACCACCTCGGACGGCTTCGAACTGCAATTCGGTAGCAACCATCTCGGGCATTTCGCGCTGACCGCACATCTGCTGCCGCTGCTGCGCGCGGCGAAAAACGCGCGGGTGGTCTCCCTGAGTAGCCTTGCCGCCCGTCGCGGCCGCATCCACTTCGACGACCTGCAGTTCGAGAAGTCGTACTCATCGATGGCCGCCTACGGGCAGTCAAAGCTGGCCGTGCTGATGTTCGCCCGCGAACTGGACCGGCGCAGCCGCCAGGCCGGCTGGGGCATCGTCTCCAACGCGGCACATCCCGGCCTGACCAAGACCAATCTGCAGATCAGCGGCCCATCGCACGGCCGGGAGAAGCCCGCGCTCATGCAGCGGATCTACACCACGTCATGGCGCTTTGCCCCGTTCCTCTGGCAAGAGATCGACGAGGGCATCCTGCCTGCGCTGTATGCCGCCGTGACACCACAGGCCGAGGGCGGGGCGTACTACGGCCCCAAGGGCTTCTATGAGGCCGCCGGTGGCGGGGTCACCGAGGCGAAAGTGCCGTCGCGCGCCGCCAACGATGCTGACTGTGAACGGCTTTGGGAGATTTCGGAGAGGCTCACCGGTGTCAGTTTCCGCACGCAGAAGTGAGCCGCGCCTGCGGCTCCCCGAATCCAGCGTTGTGGTTCGGCCGGAGCCGATGGAGAGCGCGACCTACACGCAATCGTCGCGCCTGCAAGCCGCCGGCCTGTTGCCGGCGGTAGCGCTGTTCGAGCACGCCGCACAGCAGGTGCCGCTGCCCAAACCGCCACAGCCGATCGTGGTCGCCGACTACGGTGCCGCCACCGGCCACAACTCGCTCAAGCCGATGGCCGCCGCTATCACGGTGTTGCGATCCCGGACCCGTCATGACCACCCGATCCTGATGACGCACACCGACGTACCGGAGAACGACTTCACCGCCCTTTTCCGCACGCTGTCCGACGACCCGGACAGCTACCTGAACAACGAACCGGCGACTTTCACGTCGGCGGTGGGCCGTTCCTTCTACGACCAGATCCTGCCGACCGGCGCGGTCAACCTCGGCTGGACGTCGTGGGCGGTGCAGTGGCTGAGTCGGGTGCCCGCCGACGCCCCGGAGTTCACCGATCACGTGCAGATCGCCTACAGCAACAACGTCGCGGCCCGCAAAGCCTATGAACACCAGTCGGCCATCGACTGGAACGACTTCGTGGCGTACCGGGGCCGGGAGTTGTCTCCCGGCGGCCGGCTGGTGGTGCTGACCATGGCCCTCGATGACGACGGCGAATTCGGATATCGGGCGCTCAACGACGCATTGATGGCGGCGCTGCATGCCCTGGCCGATCGAGGGCTGGTGCGTGGCGAAGAGGTGGAGCGCATGGCCATCCCGGTGATCGCGCGAACCGAGAAGGACTTCCGCGCCCCCTTTTCCCCCCGCGGTTGGTTCGAGGGCCTCACGATCGATCATCTCGATATGTTCAACGCCGAAGATCGGTTCTGGGCCCGCTACCAATCGGATTCAGACGCAGACGCTTTCGGAGCGCGGTGGGCAGCGTTCGCGCGTGCCGCACTTTTCCCCACGCTGACGGCCGGACTGGACGGCGGGATCAGCGATCCGCGGGCGAGCGAATTCGTCGGTGAACTCGAGGCTTCCGTGGCCGAGCGGCTGGCCAGCGCGCCGGAACCGATGCGCATCCCGCTCGCCGCGCTGGTGCTGGTTAAGCGCGATTCGCGATAGCCGGAGTTTCGGGGCGGCGCCTCAGTGGGTAAACACCAAATGGGTCGGTCGCACAGCAACTCCATAGGGGGCCAGTCAGCATGAGCGCGCACGACGATTCGGCGGACAAGGACGCCAAGGACGCCGGCGGCGGCGTGGACACTGCCGAGGCGCCGAAGGACGAATCGAAACCAAAAGACGATTCCACAGCAAAGGACGAGTCCGGGGGCAAGGACGACTCGAAGGCTGAGGGCAAGCCCAGTGGTGCCAACCAGACCGAGAAGCCCGAACCCGAAGAAGAGCACAAAGAAAAAGCCCAAGAGATGATGACGGCCTACGAGGACCGTCCCACTCTGGTGATGCCCGGCTCGGGCAAGACCATCGCCGGCACGGCGGTCAACGACTGGATTGACGACGACGGCAATCCGAAGTTCGCCGAGGACGAGGACTCCCCGGCCGCTCAAGCCAAGAAGGAAAAGGGCAACGACGAGTCGGGCTCCGATTCGGGAAAAGCTGACAGCGCGAAAGACGAGTCCCCGCAGGACGATTCGCAGCAGGATGATCCGAGCGAGAAGGCCTCGGCCCAAGCTGACAGCGGCAGCGAGGAAACCGAAAAGGGCGGCACCAAGAACGAGAGCGCCCGCGCGGCAGCGGCCGACGAGAACGCCGGAGACCGCGACAAGTCGATCGAGCAGCTGAATCAGGAAGCCGAAGAGCGAGTCAAAGAGAATCTCGAAAAAGACAAAGAGTTCAATCAAGAGATCATCAAGGCGACCAAAGAGGACCGCGAACAGCACAAGGCCGAGCGGTAGCGCCTTAAGGCGGGCCGGGAACGGCTGGGCCATTACCCGGTAATTGCGGTAGCCCCGGGATCTGCGGGAGTTGCGGTAGCGGGTTCTGCGGGTTGTTCTGTCCCGGCAGTTGAGGCAGCTGCGGTAGCTGCGGCGGCGTCGTGGGCAGCGGCGGTGGCGTGGACGGCACTGGCGGCGGACTCGAAGGCGGCGACGGCTGCTGAGTTTGCTGCGTCTCGGTGGGTTGTGGCGGCGGCGCCTGCGTGGTGCGCCGCGGCGGCGGTGGCGGAGGCTCCTGCGTCGACGGCGGCGGTGGCGGCTCCGACGATGGCGCCGGTTCGGGGCTGACGCTGTCAGTCTCGGTCGGCGCGGGCGACGAGGGCGACGGGGGCGGCGGGCTGGCCGTGCTGGACGGCGTGGCGGGCACCGTGTTCACCCGCGGTGTGTTGGTTTCGTGCTTGTTTCCGGAGGTCAAGCCGATCGCGATCGCGGTGCCCACCAGCAGCACGGCCACGGTAGCGCTGATGATGATCACCGCCGGCAGGCGGTACCACGGGATCGGCGGGGACTTGCGTTCGGGTTTCGGCCGGTCTTCGCGCTCGAACTTCATCTGCGGCCGGGCCGACGTCAGCCCCGATCCACCGTGCTCGCCATGCCCGTGCTCGCCAACCGACGCGACCGGCAGCGCGCGGCTTTCGTCCTCGGCTTCCGACCACGCCAGTGCGGGTTCCATCGTCGGGGCCGGAGGGTCAGGGGGAAAGTCGGGGTATGCCGCAGCCGCGGGTGGGCCCGGCGCCACTGCGGCCGCAGCGGTCGCGGCGACGGCGGCCGGCGTCAGGGTGGTCGCACTGGTGTCCCCGGGACCGCGAGCAGCCCGCAACGCGCCACCGATGGCCGCGGTGAGTTGCGGCCGCGGCGTCGTGATCACCGGCACACCGAAACGCCCGGACAGCGAGGTGGTAACCGCCGGAATGTTGGCGCCACCGCCGACCGTGGCGATAGCGACGAGTCCATGAATTCCGTTGCGCTGCAACAGTTGTTCCAACGAAAACAGGACTCCGTCCAGGGCGGGACGGATCGTTTCCTCGAGCTCGTTGCGGGTCAATCGGATGTCACCGCGGACGCCCGGGACCTCTTCGGCCAGCGTGGTGACGGTGGCCGACGAGAGCCGTTCCTTGGCGGTGCGGCAGGCGGCGCGTAACCGGGTGAGCGAGCCGATCGCCGCAGTGCCGGACGGATCGAACGAACCGGTTCCCGGCATTTCGGACATGACGTAGGTCAGCAGCGACTGGTCGATGAGATCGCCGGAGAAATCGTCGTGCCGAACGGTCGGGGCGACCGGCTGGTACTCACCGGCGACATCGACCAGCGTGAGACTGGTCCCGCTGCCACCGAAATCGCAGACGGCCACGATGCCGCGCGCCGGTATCCCCGGGTTGGCGCGTACCGCGAACAGTGCGGCGGCGGCGTCCGGGAGCAGCGTCAGCGGCTTGGCGCCATGCGCCCATTCGGACACCCGGCTCAGCGCACCACCCAGCGCGTCGACGGCAAGCGGCGACCAGTGCGCCGGATAGGTCACCGCGACACTTTCGGGCAGCGCGCGCCCTCCCGTCGCCGCATATGCCAGCGCACGCAGGCCGTCGGCGACCAGGGCCTCGCTGCGATGCATGGAGCCGTCGGTCGCCACGATGCCGACGTGGTCGCCGACCCGCTCCACGAAGTCGGTGATGACCAGGCCCGGCTCGTCGAGTCGGGGGTTCTCCGAAGGGATCCCGACTTCGGGCGGCCGCTGCCGATACAGGGTCAGCACGGGCTTACGGGTGATGGCGTGATCGGCCGTCACGGCGGCCAGGTTCGTGGCACCGATCGACAGGCCCAGCGCGGGCCTAGCTCCATCTGCCATCCAGGTCCAATCCCCGGGGCTAACGCCCTAAATCTCTGAAGGTGTGAAGGTTTCGCTCAGTTTCTCGGTGAAAGCTATAGCGTAGCTCTGACTCAGCTTTGCGCCAGCTGTATCAAGATCTCTCTCCGCCCATGTTTGCGCTGGTCAGCGAATGGTCCCGGCGCCGGGGATGAGCGGCAGATCCAGGGCGGTCACCCAACCGGGGGAAAGATCGTTGACCGCCGGGACCGCGTTGAGGGCCCGCAACCCGGTTGCCAGGCATCCGGCCGCGGCGGCGTCCCGACCCGAGCCGTCCGTGAACCGGAAGGCCGTCTCCTGCGAAATGCTCGGCGTCCCTTCGATATCCACCCGGTACACGTCGTTGTCGTTGCCGGTCGGCCAGTCGGGTGCGGCGTCGAGCCCGATGCGGTTCACGTGCTCGAGCTGGATCCGGGTCTCACCCTGGTAGAGCCCATTGATGGTGAAGCGGACGGCGGCCACGTTGCCGGCCTTGATGACGCCCTTCGCGGATTTGCGGTCGGTAGGGGTGACCCACTTGTCCCACGTCGTCGTCATCTCGTCCAGCATGATGCCCGCGGCGTGAGCGATCATCGGCACCGTCGCGCCCCAGGCGAAGATCAGCACATCGCTGTTTTCCAGCATCGGGCTGTACTCCGGCTCCCGCCCGATGCCCATCTCCCGCTCGTAATCACCCTCGTAATTGGTGTAGTCCAGCAACTCCGACGCCCGCACCTTGCGGACTTCGGAGCACAGGCCCATCAGGGTCATCGGGAACAGGTCGTTGGCAAAGCCCGGGTCGATGCCGGTGGTGAAGCAGGACGCCTCCCCCAGTTCGGCGGCCTGGGTGATGGGTTCGATCCAGTTCGGCGGGTTCAGGTGCATGGTCGGCCAGATCCACGGCGTCATCGCCGTCGAACAGACGTCGATCCCGGCCCGCAGGAAACGGGTGATCAACGAGATGTTGTCCTTGGCGTGCATCGCCGTCGGCCCGTAGTGGACCAGTGCGTCGGGCTTGAGCGCGATCAGCGCATCGACATCGTCGGTGGCGGCGATCCCGGCCGGTTCCGGCAGCCCGCAGATTTCACCGACGTCGCGGCCGACCTTGTCGGGGTTGCTCACGCCGACCCCGACCAACTCGAAAAGCGGGTGTTTGAGTATCTCGGGGATCACCATCCGACCCACGAATCCGGTGCCCCACACCACCACTCTCTTGGGTTCGCCGGCTACGACCGGTTGCGTCATCAGCACCTCCAGCTCAGACCAGTCCCCGCGTTCACCCTAAGTTCCGTGTCAAAAGGGTCTCGTATTCGCCCCTGTGTGGTGACAACATGAACAAACATGACCACTTGTCGCGCAGCTTCGATACTGCTTGCCATCGGCACCGCCTTCGCGGCCACCAGCGGTGTGGCCAGCGCCGTTCCCTTGCCCGGTCAGTTCCCGCAGGTCCGCTACGAAGTCAGCGGTCCCGGCGTCGCTGAATACATCTCGTTCCAGACCCAGAACGGTCAGCAGCGGGCGGTCAATGTGCCGCTGCCGTGGTCGACGGAATTCCAGGCGTTCGGCGGGCAGGTGTTCGTCCTGTCGGCTCAAGGACAGGGCACCATCGCCTGCAAGATCATTCTCGACGGCAACGTGGTGAACGACGCGCATTCAACGGGGACACCGGGTAAGGCGGTCTGCTCGCACTGACCCGGGGGCGCAGCAGCCGGTCTAAGCTCGCCAGTGTCACGCCTGCACGGGTGTAAGCGGGCGACCTGGGCATAGGAGGATCGCATGGATCTCAAGTCCCGGACCGATGCCCCGGCGGCGCTTGCGCCCCGGGTCAACGGCACCCCGCCGCCCCACATCCCGCTGGCCGATATCGCGTTGGGCTCGTTGGAATTCTGGGCTCTTGACGACGATTACCGGGACGGCGCTTTCGCCACCCTTCGTCGCGAGGCGCCGATCTCCTTTTGGCCGGCGATCGAAATCGAAGGGTTCACCGCGGGCAACGGGCACTGGGCGCTGACCCGTCTCGATGACGTGTTTTTCGCCAGCCGCCACCCCGAGGTGTTCAGTTCCAGCCCGAACATCGTCATCAGCGACCAGACACCCGAACTTGCCGAGTATTTCGGCTCGATGATCGTGATGGACGACCCGCGGCACCAACGGCTGCGTTCGATCGTCAGCAGGGCGTTCACGCCAAAGGTGGTAGCTCGCATCGAGTCGTCGGTGCGGGAGCGGGCACACCGGCTGGTGACGGCGATGATCGCCAACCATCCCGACGGGCACGCCGATCTGGTCAGCGAGCTCGCCGGACCGCTGCCATTGCAGATCATCTGCGACATGATGGGCATCCCGGAAGAGGATCATCAGCGCGTATTCCATTGGACCAACGTCATTCTCGGCTTCGGCGACCCCGATCTCGCGACCGATTTCGAAGAGTTCGCCAAGGTGTCGATGGACATCGGCGCCTACGCCACGGCGCTGGCCGAGGACCGCCGCTCAAACCACCACGACGACCTGACAACGGCGCTGGTGGAAGCCGAGGTGAACGGCGAGCGGTTGTCGTCCTCGGAAATCGCGATGTTCTT
Organism: Mycobacterium asiaticum; assembly: GCF_001668675.1. Taxonomy (GTDB): domain Bacteria; phylum Actinomycetota; class Actinomycetes; order Mycobacteriales; family Mycobacteriaceae; genus Mycobacterium; species Mycobacterium asiaticum_D. The sequence goes on from NZ_LZKQ01000122.1 coordinate 26,183, forward strand.
CATCCTGTTGGTGGTGGCCGGCAACGAGACGACCCGCAACGCGATCAGCCATGGCGTGCTGGCCTTGTCACGCTATCCCGAGCAGCGCGAGCGATGGTGGGCGGACTTCGACGGCCTGGCGCACAGCGCCGGCGAGGAGATCGTCCGCTGGGCCTCGCCGGTCATCTACATGCGTCGCACGCTCACCCGCGATTTCGAACTCAGCGGCACGAAAATGGCTGAGGGCGACAAGGTTACGCTGTGGTACTGCTCGGCCAATCGCGACGAATCTAAATTTGCCGATCCGTGGACGTTCGATGTGGCGCGCAACCCCAATCCGCATGTCGGCTTCGGCGGCGGCGGTGCCCACTTCTGCCTCGGGGCCAACCTGGCGCGTCGCGAGATCCGGGTGGTGTTCGAGGAGTTGCACCGCGAGATACCCGACATCACCGCAACCGCGGAACCGGCGCGACTGCTGTCCCAGTTCATTCACGGCATCAAGACCTTGCCGGTGGCCTGGACGGTTCGCTGAGCAGACGCAAAAGCACCTGAAAAGTGGCCTTTTCAGGTGCCTTTGCGTCTGCTCACCTCCCCTGCTACAGGAACGAGTTCTCGGCAGCCAGGCCGCGCTCGGGGAAAGCTCCCAGAGCGAAGGTTTCGGCGTTGCCGAACCCGGTCCCACCGCCGACCGGATCCTCCACGCGCACCAACAGGTCTCGTAACTGGTGGACCTTGCGGGCGGTCTCTGGCTGATCGCAGTCCGGTACGTGGTAACCCTCCACCCGCAGATCACCGACCCATTGCCCGTACACCCAGTCGTTCCAGCCGTAGTAGCCGGCGGTGCCGAGGTGAAATCCGGTCGGCCCGGCCGCGGTGATCGTCAAAGGGCGCCTGGTGCCGTCGGTTTCGGTCAACGTGATGGTGCCGTGGGTCAGGCGCCGGTTGCCGTCGTCAAAGTGCAGGTCCTGTTCGACGTTCGCGAAACGATAGGCGGTGCCGTTGTCGTTCTGCTGTTCCGCCTGGAAACGGGTCGACTCGAATCCGTCGCCTTTTTCCTGCTGCAAGAACACGAACAGCGAGTAGGCCGACCCGTCGGCCCGGGTCAGCGTCATCGGGCACCAGGTCATCAACATCTGGTTGATGCGGCGGCCGCCGCGCGGCAGGCCGGGTATCGGCTTGCCCACCCCGGGACGCAGGCCCCAGGAATGGTCACGGATCGAAATCCACTCGTCGGGCCTGACCTCGGTGCGCACGCCGTCGAGCTCGACCCAGCCCGATGCGACGCCAATCTGGTGGTAGCGCAACACATTATGGGTCACCCGGTAGCCGTCGGGGCTGCGGTCCGGCCAGGGGTCTTCCAGTGCCGCATCGAAGCTGCCACACAGCGTCACGTCAAACGCGATCGGTGCGTGCTCGGTGTTGTCGAGCCTGACGCGGATAGCTTTGAGCGGCTCGACGACGCTGTAGTGGATGGGGCCGACGTCGGTGCTCGACGGGTCCAAGGACAGTCGCCGGCCGGCACGGACCGTCCACTGTTCGGTGCCCCGGCAGACACCCCCGGCCCCGTCGAACACTCCCCTGTTGGTGTACTTGCCGACACCCAGCACCACTTGCAATGAGTTGTCCCGCGCATGCGCGATGGTCCAGATCTTCTCCGTCCAGGACGGGTCCGACTGGCTGACCGTCGCGAACGTGTCCACGATCTGATGGGTCAGGGACTCGTCCTCGGGCACCAACCCGCCGTAGTTGGTCGTCAGCAATCCGGGTCACTCCTCATCGGGTCGAAGGTCGTCATGTCGGTGCCGCGGTCGTACTCGGCCATCCAGGTTCCCGCCCATTCCGGTAACGGCTGGTCGGCTGGATCGTGGTGCGGCGTCTGGGAGATCGCGAGCCCCCAGAGCATCCGCAGCAGCCGCCCGGTGGGCACGGCGTGAAACACCGGTTTGGTGGCCGTCCTGCCCAGGCGGTAGCGGAACTCGGTGCGCAACGCGTCTTCCATCACCCGTTCTGCCGACAACGCTCGGTCTCGCAGTGGGATGTGCTGGTCGAAGGCCTTGGCGACCGTGTTTGCAATGAATCCGGTATGCCGGAAGGTCTGGCGTACCCGTTTGACGCGATACCAGGGGTCAGGCACCAGGTGCCGGCACAACTTGAGCCCCGAACTGCGGTGCTCGATCTCCTCGACGAAGTGCCACAGCATCAGCGCAGCCACACGCTGATCCCCCCCGCCGAACAGCGAATCCCGATGATCGAGAATGACTTTGAACATCGGGGTGAACGTGGCTTCCAGGTTGGCGATGTAGGCGGCGTGAAACTCGACCGGGTGCGCGGCGATCAACTGTTGGTAGGACGCCATCGTCTCCTCGTAGCAGCATTCCAACCCGGGATACTGCTCGATCAGCGCCAGCATGTGCTTGCGGTGCGCCGCGGCGTGCTGAGCCTCCTGCCGCAAAAAGGCATCCGCCTCGGCCGCAACCTCGGGGTCGTCGAGTCGGTCGCCGGCCTCGCGTAACGCCGCGATGATGTATTTCTCGAACGGCACCGCGATAAAGGTGAAGGCGTTGCAGAAGATCGCGAACCGCGGATTGGCCGGCTGCCACAGGAACGGGACCGTTCGGTCGAACTCAAATGACATTCTTCGGACGACAAGGTCCGTCATCGCCGCGTGCCTTACGTTCAGAGTCAGATTGTCTCAGTTCGCAGTGTGACATTCACCGGTATAGATGTAAAGTACGTAGGGTGTCCACCCGTGTCCCGCCCAGCGCCGAGCTCTCGACGCGCCGACGGATACTGGCCGCCACTTTCGTGGTCCTTGCCCGCAGCGGACGCAAGCGACTGATGCTCTCCGAGGTGGCCGCCGAAGCCAACGTGTCCCGGCCCACGCTCTACCGGTACTTCCCGTCCAAGGACGAGTTGCTTGCAGCGTTCGGACTCTACGAGCAAGACAATTTCGATGCCGGCATCGCCTCGGCCATGGCGGGGCTGCGTGGTCCCGAAAGACTGGACGCTGCCTTGCAATTCGTGGTGGACTTCCAGTACACCTACTCACTGGGCTTCCTTGCCGACACCGAACCCGAACATGTACTCACGCAGATGAAACGGGTGATGCCCGTCCTGCACGAGCGCATCAAGCGCTTGATCCCCGGCGACGACTCCGAGCTGGCGGCAGCGACGGTGGTGCGGGTGGCGGTGTGTCACTACCTGGTCGGCGGAACCGACCGCGAGCAGTTTCTAGCTGAATTGCGTTATGCCGCAGGCCTCGACCGCCGCACCCTGCGCTCAGCCACCGCCAGCTAGCCATCCGCGGATCCGGTCGGCGATCAGATCCGGCTTTTCCAGGTGCAAGAAATGGCCTGTGCCATCGATCATTTCGAATTTCGATCCCGGCGCGGGCAGGTGCTGGACCGCATCGGCGACCACCTCGGCTCCTAACCCACCGTCGTCGGAGCCGTGCAGGTACAGGGTCGGGATCGCCGGAGGAACGAATGTGGCCAGCGCCTCCTGCTCCGCGGACGGATCGGCGAACTCGGGGTTGAATGTCGCGCGATAGGGTGAGATCACCCCGGCGATGGTCTCGGCGGTGACGTGTTCGCGCAGCCACGAAATATCTTCTGTTGCATCGTATCCTGGTGACCAGTCCGCCCAGAGTTGCTCCCAGAAGCTCGGTTGCAGCAACGCCGTCTCGGCGAGACCGACCAGTTGGATGAACCAGATGTAGAACGAGCGCTTCAACTGGGCGTAGCTGAACATGGATTCGGCCAGCGCGGCACTCGGTGGCACCGCGAGGGTAACCAGGCGACCGAAGGCGCCCGGGTCTGCCCCCACCGTTCCGTAGGCCGCATGTGCGCCCCAGTCGTGGCCGATCAGCACCGCGCGATCGTCTCCCCCGTGTTCGCGGTATACCGAAAGGACATGGCGCACATAGGTACCCACGCTAACGGGACCGTCCGCCGGCGCGTCGTAGCCCGGCAGCCACGGCGCCACCACCCGGTAGCCGTGCTCGGCGAGCACCGGCCCGAGATGCCGCCAGGTATGCGGAGTATCGGGGAACCCGTGCACTGCGATGGCCAGGGGTCTGGTGGTGTCACCTATGTCCCCGAAGATCAGGGGCTCCGGTCTAACCATCGAACTCGTCCTTTACATCGTGGTCGTTTAATGTAAGCACACTCTATTTACATCGCATAGGTCCTATGTAAATGTGTGTCTATGGCCGGACTGTCCCTCGTGCAGCGAGACCTCGATGCGACCCGCGGCCAGCTCGCGGACTGGTTTCAGCACAAGTTCGGCGCACCGGTTGAAATCGGCGAGCTGCGGCCGGCGAACCGCGCCGCGGGCTGGTCGAGTGTGAGTTTGTTGTTCAGCGTCGACGGGTCGCGCGAGTTCGTGGTGCGGATCCCGCCAACCGGGGGTGGCATCTACGCCGAATACGACCTTGCCGGCCAGACGCGTACGCAGCAGTTCCTGCACGAGTATCAGATCGCCACGCCCGCGCCGATCCACTACGAACCGGACCCGTCGTGGCTCGGGTCGAGTTTTCTGGTGATGCCGCGCATCGCCGGGCACACGCCGTCGGACACGTCGTATGCGACACGCGGATGGCTGCACGGCGCCGGCCCGGAAGTACAGCGTCGTGTGCATGACTCCTTCCTGGACACCCTGGTTGCCCTGCAACGCGTCCCGACCGATCAGGCGGCCTGGCTGGAGCGGCCGCAAGGCGTCGGCAACGCCGCAGAACTCGCGTGGTGGCGCGACTACGTCGAATGGGCCACCGATATGCAGGTTCCCAACCTGATCACCGACGCGTTCGACTGGCTGTATCGCCACCAACCCGAGGACCCGCCCCGGCTCGCCGTGTGCTGGGGCGACGCGCGACTGTCCAACGCGATCTTCGACGACCAGGGGCAGATCGTCGGGGTGCTGGACTGGGAGCAGGCATGTCTGTGCCCGGCGGAGACGGACTTCGCCTGGTGGCTGGCCACCCGACGACAGACCATGGAGGTCAACGGGATACAGGCCGATCCCGAGCTCCCGGGCTTCGACAGCCGGCAACGGGTCATCGAGCGATTCGAGGAGCGGATCGGCCGGCCGCTGCAGGCGCTGAGGTGGTACGAGATCTTCGCGATGGTGCGGATGGGCTGCTGCATCCTGCGGGTGCAGTGGCTACTGCGCAGCATGGGCCAGGGCGACCACGGCCTCACCCGCGCGCCGATCATGCCCGCTTGGGCGATCGCGGCGGTCAGTCCGTAGCGGGAAGTTCGTAGATCAGCAGCTCGCGCGGGTAGACCGCCCAATCGGGGGGCTGCGGAATGCGGGCCACGCAAGCGGTATTGGTGGACAACCAGACCAGCGCCTTGCGGTATTCCTCCAAGCCTGCGGGGCGGAACGGGTAGTGGTGATACAGCGCGAAAGCCTGCACGTGGGCGTAGAGCGCGGCCTTGCCGAGCAGCCCGTCGGGCATGTCTTCGAAAACGATGATGCGGCGGTGCGCGACTCGGCGGCATTCGGCGATCAGCCCGACCGGGTCATGGCTGTGGTGTAGCACCTCACTCAGGATCACGTGATCGAAAGAGCTGTCCGGGAAGGGAATTGTGCGGCCGTCGAATTCGGTGAACGAAATGTCGCTGGCCCGAAAGTCTTTCACGTCGATCCCGGTCGGCACCGCGCCGTAAATGTCCCGCAGGTAATGCGAGAGATATCCGGTCCCGCAACCGACGTCGAGAACGGTGTCACCGTCGCCGACGTAGTCACCCAGCGCCTCGGCTTGTTCGCGCAGGCGCACCGCGGGCTGCAGGACGTGGTGGAATTCGGTGAAACGACGTCGCATCGTCGGCAACGTATCACGGTCCGGGGCGGTGAGAATGCCGCAACTGTGCCTACACTCGCGCGTGGCCAATCCAGTCAGCGTCAAGCGGATCGCGTTCGCGTGCATGGTGGGCACCACCGTCGAGTTCTACGACTTCTACATCTACGGCACGGCCGCGGCGTTGGTCTTCCCCCACGTCTTCTTCCCTGAGCTCAGCCCGGCGATGGGTACGGTCGCCGCCATGGGCACCTTCGCCGCCGCGTTCGTCTCCCGGCCGGTCGGCGGTGCGGTGTTCGGACACTTCGGTGATCGCCTCGGCCGCAAGGCGACCCTGGTGGCCACCATGCTGATCATGGGTCTGTGCACGGTTGCAGTAGGCCTGACGCCCGGGGCGGCGACGATCGGGATAGCGGCGCCGCTGATCGTGTTGATTCTGCGGCTGTTGCAAGGGTTCGCCGTCGGCGGCGAGTGGGCCGGGTCGGCTTTGTTGGCAGCCGAATTCGCGCCGGCCCACCGCCGCGGCAGCTTCGGCATGTTCACGGCGGTGGGTGCTGGCATCGCCACCCTGCTCACCAGCCTGACCTTCCTGATCGTCAATGCCACCGTCGGTGAGAAGAGCGCGGCGTTCCTGAACTGGGGATGGCGGGTGCCGTTTCTGCTGAGCGGCCTACTGGTCGCCATCGCGTTGTATGTGCGTCTGGTCATCGACGAAACACCGGTCTTCACAAGACAAACGGTGCGTCCTCGGGTGCCGCTGGCCGAGGTGCTCCGGCAGCAGCCGGCGCGGGTGGCGCTGGCGTCGGGCAGCTTCGTGGCGCTCTACGCGTTCGTGTTCATGGCGGGCACGTACCTGACCAGCTACGCGCACAGCCATCTGGGGCTGTCGCGCAATGTCATTTTGTGCGCAGGACTGCTGGGCGGTCTGGCATGGACAGCGGTTGTCCCGCTGTCGGCCATATTGTGTGACCGGGTCGGCCGTCGCCCGGTGATCCTGTCCGGGTGGGCACTAGGCCTGCCGTGGTCGTTCGTGGTGATTGGACTGATCGACACCGACCGGCCGGTGTTGTTCGCGGCCGGGATCGTTGGGACGTACAGCATCGCCGCGTTCACCTACGCCCCGATGGCGTCCTTCGTGCCCGAACTGTTCAGCACGTCGCACCGCTACACCGGCGCCGGGCTGGCGATCAACGTGGCCGGCATTGCGGGTGGGGCGCTGCCGCCGTTGCTTGCCGACCCGCTCAGCGACCGCTACGGCAGCTGGTCGATTGGGCTGATGTTGGCGGTGCTGGTCGGGGTGAGCCTGCTGTGTACCTACCTGCTGCCCGAGACCCTCGGAGGAGCGCTCGAGTAGCCCTCGCGAGCAGACGCGAAGGCACCCGACACGCCGAGCGTGCGGGTGCCTTCGCGTCTGCTCGCGCAACCAACGCAACCAACACAACCAACACAACCAACAGCTAGCGTGCGGGTTCCTGCTGTCGCAGTTGGTCGGCCAGCGCCCGGATCTCGGCGCGCAACTCTTCGATCTGACTGGCCGTCGCGGCCTGATTCTCGCTGTCGGCGTCCGAGACCCGCTGCACGATCCAGGACGCCAGCGACGCCGTCACCACACCTATCAGGCTGATGCCGCCGATCATCAGCAGCGCCGCGACCACCCGGCCGGTGACGGTCAGCGGATACAGGTTGCCGTAGCCGACGGTGGTCACCGTGGTGATGGACCACCACACCGCCTTGCCGAAGGAGTCGATGGTGGCGCCGGGCTGCTCGCGTTCGGCGTCCAGGATCGCCAGCGAGCCCGCGTACACCAACAGGATGACCCCGGAGATCGTGTAGATGAGGATCTGACCGCGCACGGCGCGACCGACCGCCTTCTGCAGCACGCCGAGCAGGACCAGCAGCCGCAGCATCCGCAGCGGCCGCATGAACGGCAACGCCACCATGATGAGGTCAAACAGGTGCAGCAGAAACCATTCCCGGCGATCGTCGGCCAGGACCAGGCGAGCCACATAGTCGATGACGAAGATGCCCCACGCCAGCCAGCACAACAGCCACAGCGCACGCGCTTCGAGCCCGTGCGGGCGGCCGAGGATCTGCACCGAATACATGGCGAGGAAGGCGACGGCGACCAGGGCGAGCGGCCACTCGGTGCGCTGCCTCCACAGTTGTTCCTTGGATTGCACACGGCTCAGCGTACGAGTTGATCCGCCAGATCGACGAAATCACAAGCGTTGATGTCGAACTCGTCTTCGTATGCCACGTCCGCGGTCGCGCCCGCACCGAACTCCAGCGGCCGGGCCACGAAAGCGGTCTGGAAACCGAGCCGGCCGGCCGCACGGATGTCGTACTTGTGACTGGCCACCATCATGATTTCGCCGGGTTGCAGGCCGAGGTAGCCGGCGGCCATCCGGTACACGGCGGGGTCGGGCTTGAACACGCCGGCCATCTCCGCGGCGAAGACGGCATCCCAGGGCAGACCCGCCCGCTTGGAGATGTTGACCACCGCGCTCACATCGGCGTTCGACAGGGTCGCCAGTGTGTACCGGGTGCGGAGCCGGTTCAGCCCCGGTATGGCGTCCGGCCACGGCCGCAGCCGCTGCCACGCCAGGGTGAGCTCCTCGCGCTCGGCGCCGGAGAGGTCACCGGCCCCGACGTCGTCGAGAATGGCGTCGAGAGCGCGACGGTACACCGTGTGCACCGAGACCCAGGTTCCTGAGTGGGCCGGCGCCGCGTTCAGCGCCGTGAAGTATTCCGCTCGCCAGCGCCGCACCACGTCGGGCCAATCGACTCCCAAGTGCCGGCCGGCGCTGATGCGCCGGGCCTCATCGCACACCGTCGAGTGAAAGTCCGTCGCGGTCCCTTGGACATCGAATAACAGCGCCTTGAGCACCCGACCGAATCTAGCGATGTCCCGGTGGCCGTGACACTTTTCACTACCAGAGGTACACCACCGCGTCCTTGCCGCCGGTGCACCTGATCCACGGGTTGGCGCCATCGCCGGCACATTTCATCAAGAAGTTTGCGGTGTTCTTCGGGTCGCAGTTCGCGCCGGGCACGGTGAAGCAATCAACGGAGCCCGGTGCCGATACCGTCCGCGTCCCCTCGGTGGCGTTGCCGTAGGTCTCCCAGTACGTGCGCAGCACCGTATTGGCGAAGTAGCAGGATGTCTGCGGCGACCCCCGCCCGCCGTGCGACCCGAACCCGGTCGCGTTGCTGAGTTGAAAACCCTGATCGCAGCTCTGCTGGCCGGCGCTCTGGTCCGGACCGGTGACCAGCGGCGGCGTGGCGTTGACCGGCTGCGACGGCGTGGGCTCCGGCACGCCGGATGACTCACCTGAGTAGGGCGGGATCGTCGGCGGGACGGTTGCCGACGGTCCGGCCGTCGGGGGCGAATCGGAGTCGGGCAGCAGACCGATGACGGCGCCGATCGCCGCCAGCACCACCGCCGCGCAGAGCGCGACGAGGGCGGGCACCAGCCAACGCGGCCGCGGCTTGGCCACCGGTTCCGCCGACACCACCGGTTGCGGACCCGAGGGCGGAAAGGTCTGCGGATAGACCTGTTGCTGCGGTGGCGGCATGGGCGGTCGTTGCGGGGGTGGCCATGAGGCGCCTTGCGTCGGCGCCTGGTCGACCGGGTCGATCACGGTGCGCGCACCGCGTCGCAGGGCCCGTTCAGCAGCCCGGCCGAACGCCCCGGCGCTGCCGTACCGGTCGTCTGGCTCCTTGGCCATGCCGCGGGCAATCACCTCATCCAGGGCCGGCGGGACCCTTCGGTTGGCCAGGCTCGGTCGCGGCGGCGGTGTTGACAGGTGCGCGGCGACCAACCCGCCCTGGGTCTGGGCGGGAAACGGCGGCTGCCCGGTCAGCGCTTCATAGAGGACGCAGGCCAGCGAATAGATGTCGGCGGCGGGGGTGATGCCGCTGTCGGTGAACCGTTCCGGCGCCATGTAGGCCCATGAGCCGACCCGCATGTTGGCCGCGGTGAGCCGGGTGTTCTCACCCACCACCTCGGCGATCCCGAAATCGACCAGGTAAGCGAAATCGGCGGGCGTGACCAGGATGTTCTGCGGCTTGACGTCCCGGTGCACCAGCCCGTCCGCGTGGGCGGCGTCCAGCGCCGCGGCGATCTGGATGACGATGGCGACCGCGCGCGCCGGCTCCAGCGGCGCTCTGACCAGTAACGCTTCCAGATCCTTGCCGCGGACCAGGCGCATGTCGATGAACAGCGAGCCGTCGATTTCACCGAAGCCGTGGATCGGGATGACGTGCGGTTCCTGCAACGTCGCCGCGGCGTGGGATTCCCGCTCGAAGCGGGTGCGGAATTTGCGGTCGTTGGCGAACTGACCCTTGATGATCTTGAGGGCGACGGTCCTACCGATCTGGTTGTCGTAGGCCTCGTAGACCTCGCCCATGCCGCCTTTGCCGAGGACGCCGGTGATGGTGTATTTGCCGAAGGTCGTGCCGACACGCTGGTCGTCCGCTGACACCGTCATCTCCTCCCGTTAGGGATTATGCGGCACGTCGCCATGATGTCTAAGGGTTTCCCGGGCAGCGGCCGGCGGGCAACCGGGCGCGGTTGGCGTTCAGCCAGCCTGCGACCGCGTCGAGGGCGGCCCTGCCGTCATCGAACGAACCCGAGGCCGGCTCGGCGGCAACCGCGACGGCCACCCGGCCGCCGGGTGTGGTCAGCACGCCGAGTTGGCGGACGAGGTAATCGCCGGACGGCGACGGACCCCAACCGCCCTTGAACTGGGTGCCGGCGAGTTCGCCGATGCCCCAGCGTTGCGTTTCGACTTCGCCCATCAGCGAGAAGATCGGGTCATTCACCGGATTGCAGACCGCGCTGGCGGTGAATCCCACCTGATTGGCCAGTGCCCACTGAGTTTGGCCGAAAGCGGTGAATCCCGGTCGCAGTCTTCGGGATTCGACGGTAGTAGGGTCACCGGTCTGCTGCAGAACCTGTTGCACCTGCTGAGCCGCGGTCGCTGGTTCGCCCAACTGCCGCCACAGTGCTTCGGCTGCCGCGTTGTCGGATTCGGTGATGACGGCCCGCATTTGGGCGGTGATCACGTGTTGCGCCCGGTAGGCGGCGATCACCAGGGGTAGCTTGATCGTCGACCAGGCCGGTCCCTGCTGCCAATCGCCCCACACGGTGACCGGCTGCCCGGAGCCGACGGCGGCGACGGCCAGCCCGACCCGAGCGTTCAGGTGGGCGGTCAACTGGGTGAAGTCCGCGGCCAGGTCGGTGGTCGGGTTGACCGGTGGCGCGGTGATGTCCGGCGCGGGGTGCGCGGACGGTGTCGGTCGGAGCGGTGCGTGCCGGTGGGTGTATTCGGCGCTCAATGTCACGATCGCGGCCGCCGCAGCCAAGGTTGCGAGGACCGCGGCCAATCTGCGGACGCTAGCCCGCCTTGCCCTGGAGATAGTTGACGATCCCCTGGGTAACGGCGGCGGCGTAGCGCGCCCGTCCGTCCGGGCTCTCGATGAGAGCGGCGTCTTCCGCGTTCTTCATGTTGCCGAGTTCCACCAGCACCGCCGGGTATTCGGCGAAGTTCAGTCCGGCGAGGTCGGCGCGGCCGTACAGCCCGCCGGAGCCGACGTAGTTGGACGGCTGAAATCCGGCGCCGATCAGCGCACTGCGCATCGCCTCGGCGAGCTGGAGGGACGGACCGGACTGCGACGCATTGAGCGGCGGGCTGGAGTAGTTCACATGGAACCCCCGCCCCGAGGCAGGGCCGCCGTCGGCGTGGATGCTGACGATCGCGTCGGGGCGCGCGCTGTTGGCGTGGGCGGCGCGGTCGTCGATGCACGGTCCAACCGAGTTGTCGTCGCCCCGGGACAGCTGAGTGTTGACGCCCATCCCATTCAGGTTGGCGGCGACCATATTGGTGACTTCCCAGGTGAACGCGTGCTCGGGATAGCCGTCGTTGGCAGCGGTGCCCGAGGTGTTACACGGCTTGGTGCCGCCACGGCCATTGGGAACCTGCCGGTTGATGGACGCGTCCGCGACCGCGTTGTGGCCTGGGTCGAGAAACACGCTCATTCCGGCGATGTTGGCCGCGCCGGCACGCGGACCGGAGACCAGGCCAGCCAGCACCACCGGCGCCGCGGCGGCACATTTCAGCACGTCGCGCCTGGAAAATCGGCTCACCGCGCGATGGTAACAACCGGTGGTGGGCGCGCGCCCTTCACCCGAACCGCCGCACCTTGCGCATGAGGTCGGCGCCCTCGACACCGTAGATCCCGCGGTCATCCCCCTGCAGCACCCAGTTGTGCTGCTGGTCGGCACGCGCGCAGAGCGCGTCCCAATAGCGGGCGTACTCCTCCGAGCGTCTGGCATACCAGCGAACGAGGGCACGTACCAGGAAGAACAGGGCCACCAACGCGGCCGCCCCGAGGATCCACCAGATGAACTTGATGACGAGCCCAATGACCAGCAACACGCCGAACAGCGACCCGAACCCACCGCCCGATTGCTTCATGGCCCGGAAGTTACCCCTCGCCACCGACAACCTGGCGTGCTAAGACCAAGCGATGCGAATCATGCAGCTGACGCTGATCACCGCGGCCACCGCAGCAACCATTGTGTTGCCGGCGACCGCCCATGCGGACTCCAAGTATTTCCAATCGCCGTCCGGCAACATCTTCTGCATCATCGCTGCGGACGGCGCCGCCTGCGACATCGGCGAATACACCTACACCCCGCCGCCGCCTCCGGAGTGCGCTCAGCACATCTCCTGGGGCAGCCGGTTCACGCTGAGCCCCGGTAAACCCGGCGCCATCGAATGCCACGGCGACACCCTGCAGCTGCCCGGCGAGCCGGCACTCGCCTACGGGCAAACCATCTCCGCCGGCTCGATCACCTGTGCCAGCAGCGAGCAGGCGGGCATGAAGTGCACCGACAGCACCAGCGGGCACTTCTTCCGGGTTTCGCGCGACTCGTTCGATCTCGGTTAGGTCGTTGCCCGGCAAGCACTTCGGCCGCATCGGCCTCGCGGGGCTGGCACTGGGTGTCGTGCCGCTGTCGATGGTGGTGTTGCTGCGGGCGTTGCGGCGCCGACGCGCATCGCTGCTCTCCCACGGGGCGTTCCGGCGGTTACTCAAGATCTACAACGTGCTGACGCGCCGGGTCTCCGGAACGCGAATATCGACCGTCGGCCTGCTTACCCACGTGGGACGTCGCAGTGGCCGCAATTACCAGACGTCAGTGGGCGTGACCGGCCACGGAGACGGGTTCCTGGTGCCGTTGACCTACGGCCCCGGCACCGACTGGTACCGCAACATCAGCGCCGCCGGATCCGGGACACTGGCCTGGAAAGGTCGCACCTTCACCGTGGAGAAGCCAGAGATCGTCTCCGGCCCACAACCGCTGCGTGCCTGGCCGACAAGATCACGAATAATGTTGCAACTGGCGGGCATTGACGATTTCGTCTGGTTGCATCGCCGCCCGCAGTGAAGAAGTCGTCAGCCAATGCTCCCAATTGCCAACTGCACGAAGCGTTTCAGCGTCTTGCAGGACGTATAGCCCTGGGTGACCCGAAAGAGCCGGTCACGGTCGAGCAGCACCACCAGCGTTGTCGACGGTGGGGTCGTCGACGGTTCTTAGGCGCAGGCGGCCCGGACGCCGGTGCCGCGACGCGTCGCAAGCACAAATTGCGACGCGGCGTCGACGGGAAACGCCCCGAGCACTTGTAGATCGATTTCCACGCCATGCCCACGTCGACGGGTTTGTCGTAGATGCAGGCGATATCGACCGTCACGGTGGCGTGGCGGTTGACCGGAGTCCCGACGGCGGGCGAGACAGCGCTGATGCAATAAGTCTTCTTTTGGCCGTCTCTGGGCCGGGTGGGTTGGCTGAGCGGGTCGTGCCCGTCCGGGGCCACCCGGATATGGTCCCAGCAGTCAGCGAACCGTCTTTGACCTGGTAGAGGAGACGCCCGACCACGTCCGGAACGGGCGCGGCCACGTCTGGGCATCGCACAGCTGCGCCACGGTGGCCGGCTCGACCGTCCCGTGTCGCAGCGGGGGGCGAGACGACGCGGTGTGTCGAACAACTCGCCAGCAAGATGGCAACGCCCGCGACCACCATTACGGTACTTAGCTTCATGCTTCACGTGCTCCCGCCTTTCCGACAGTCCACGGGGCTCGCCCGGCTATCGATCCCAATCTCGGTTTCTCCAGCAGGCTGTTCGGATTGTTTGGGTCGCAATGACATTGGGGGACGGTCGGGTCCGCCGGCAGTTGGGTTGACGCAGGAACGGTCTGTTAACAAGCGATTTAATGGCGCGAAAGGTACCTCGCTGACTAAATTCATTAATTGACGGTCAGAAATAAGCGCGGAAGGTTGCCCGTAACGTAGCAAAATGGTGTGACTTGCATGTGCCGCGTCAGGATCTGATCCTCAGATAGGAGGGCTTGTTGGAGGGAACGCCGTTCGGGCGGTACCGGCTGATTGAGTTGATGGGCCGTGGCGGCATGGGCGAGGTCTGGCGCGCCTATGACACGGACACCGACCGGGTTGTTGCGCTCAAAATCCTGCCGACCGAGATCTCCAACGACAACGTCTTCCAGCAACGGTTCCGCCGCGAAGCCCACGCCACCGCGCGGTTGAACAGCCCGCACCTCATCCCGATTCACACCTATGGCGAGATCAACGGGCGACTGTTCGTCGACATGCGCCTGATCGAAGGCCACGACCTGGAGACAGTGCTCAGTCACGGGCCGCTGCCACCGGATCGCGCGGTGCACATCATCGGGCAGACCGCCAAGGCGCTGCATGCCGCCCACAAGGATGGGCTGCTGCACCGAGATGTGAAGCCCTCCAACATCATGATCGACGCCGACGACTTCGCTTACCTGATCGACTTCGGAATCGCGCGCGCCGCAGGCGATTTAGCCCTGACGAAGGCCGGTGACGTGATCGGCACCTACCATTACATGGCGCCGGAGCGATTCAGCGCCGACAATGCCGATGCCCGCTCGGACATCTACTCGCTGGCCTGCGTGCTCTACGAGTGCTTGACCGCCCAGTCGCCGTTCCCCGGCAACACCTTGGAACAACAGATCGGCGGCCACCTGCGGACTCCCCCACCGCGGCCGTCGAGCACGTTTCCCGAGCTGCCGGCGGGCTTGGACTCGGTCATCGCCAAGGGCATGGCCAAACATCCCAACGATCGCTACAGCACCGCGGTGGAGTTCGCCCAAGCCGCCCAGACCGCTATGACCATGCCCATCCCGACCAGGGTGCCGCCGCCCGTCCGGACCCAGCCCGCGAACAATCCGTACCACGTGCACTTCGACACCCGCTCCGATGGCCGTGGTCTGCCCCAGCGGCCACCACCACGGCCAACAGCGCGGCCGAGATTGCCACGGCCTTGCGCCGCCACCAGGGCCGCGCCAGTGAGGGC
>NZ_LZKQ01000123.1 GCF_001668675.1 Mycobacterium asiaticum
GTCTGGCAAGGCCCGGCGGCGGCGGCGATGGCCGGTTCGGCCGCTCCGTACGTGGGATGGCTGTCCGCGGCAGTGGCGGGCGCGCCGGCGGCGGGGCAGGCGCGGGCGGTGGCGGGGGCGTTTGAGGCGGCGCGGGCGGCGACGGTGCATCCGGTGGCGGTGGCGGCGAATCGGAATGTGTTTGTGCAGTTGGTGTTGTCGAATGTGTTTGGTCAGAATGCGCCGGCTATTGCTGCTGCTGAGGGTGTGTATGAGCAGATGTGGGCTGCTGATGTAGCGGCGATGGTGGGGTATCACGGTGGGGTGTCGGCGGCGGCTGCGGCGTTGTCGTCGTGGCAGGGGGCGCTGGCCGGCCTGCCGGGGCTGTCCGGGTTGGCGGGCCTACTCGATGGGGTGACCCAAGGGGGACCCGCCGCGGCAGTGGCGGCCGCGCCGGCGGCCGTCCTGGACGGTCTCACCAGCCTGAGCCTGAATCTGGGTCTGGGAAACATCGGCACCTTCAACATCGGCAGCGGTAATTTCGGCGACCTGAACCTGCTCGGCAGCGGCAACATCGGCGGCTGGAACCTGGGCAGCGGCAACTTCGGCGGAGAGAACTGGGGCAGCGGCAACATCGGGACCGGCAACACCGGACTGGGCAACGCCGGTGACTACAACTTCGGTAGCGGCAACTTCGGTAGCGGCAATATCGGCAGTGGCAACATCGGCAGCCTCAATCTGGGCAGCGGCAATTTCGGCACCATCAACTTTGGCAGCGGCAACATCGGCGACGTGTCCTTCGGCAGCGGGAACGTCGGCGACTTCAATTTCGGCAGCGGCAATCTCGGGGGCAGCAACTTCGGCTTCGGGAACCTGGGGACCGGAAACATCGGGTTCGGGAACAAGGGCAACAACAACATCGGCTTCGGGCTTTCCGGCGATGGACAGTTCGGCTTCGGCTCACTGAACGTCGGCAGTGGAAACTTCGGCCTGTTCAACTCGGGTAACAACAACATCGGCTTCTTCAACTCGGGCGACGGCAACGTCGGCTTCTTCAACTCCGGCAACGGCAACACCGGTTTCGGTAATTCGGGCAGCTTCAACACTGGGTTCTGGCACTCGGGCAACTCCAATACCGGCATCGGCAGCGCAGGGAACGCAAACCTGGGCATCGGTGATGCCGGCAACGGGAACTCCGGCAGCTTCAACGTCGGTTGGGGCAACACCGGCCTGGGGAATGCGGGAGCGGGCAACACCGGCTTGTTCAACTCCGGCGACTCCAACACCGGGCTCTTCAACTCGGGTCATGTCAACACCGGCGCGTTCAATTCGGGCAACACCAATACCGGCGGGTTCAACTCGGGCAACCTCAATACCGGTTTCTTCAGTGCGGTGGATCAACCCGTGCTCAATTCCGGCTTCGGCAACGCGGGCACCGGCAACTCGGGGTGGGGACACAGTGACCCCAACGGCGGCCTGAATTCCGGCTTCTACAACTCTGGCGTCGGGAATTCCGGTTATGCGAACCTGGGCGGCACCCTGATGGTTCCGGGTTATAACTCCGGCTTCTCGAATGTGGGCACGAACAATGCGGGAATCTCCAACTCAGGAAATTACCTTGCGGGTTACTCGAATTCCGGCAACAACGGCTCCGGTCTGCTGAACACGGGCGACGACAATTCGGGTGGCTTCAATTCCGGTACGGGGCAATCTGGCTTCTTCCGCTGACCGCAATCGAAGGGCGTTTCGATATGAATTTTTCGGTATTGCCGCCGGAGATCAATTCGTTGCGGCTGTTTTCTGGTGCGGGTTCGGCGCCGATGTTGGCGGCTGCGGGGGCGTGGGCGGGGTTGGCTGATGAGTTGGGGTTGGCGGCGGAGTCGTTTGCGTCGGTGACGGGGTCGTTGGTGGATCAGGTGTGGCAGGGTGCGGCGGCGTCGGCGATGGCGGCTGCGGCGGTGCCGTATGCGGGGTGGTTGGGTGAAGGGTGTCAGTGTGGTTGCGGCGGCGGAGGCGCCGGCGTAGCTGTACATGGCGGCGGCGTCTTG
>NZ_LZKQ01000124.1 GCF_001668675.1 Mycobacterium asiaticum
ACCGCGACGTCGTCGAACGCCCCGGCCCGCAGCATCAACTCCTTGCCACCACCGGACTCCTCGGCCGGCGTGCCCAGCAGCGCGACCGTCAGGCCGAGGTCGTCGGCCACCTCGGCCAGCGCCAGCGCAGTCCCCACCGCCGAGGCCGCAATGATGTTGTGCCCGCAGGCGTGCCCGATCTCGGGCAGCGCGTCGTACTCGGCGCACACCCCCACCACCAGCGGACCGCTGCCGAAGTTCGCCCGAAACGCCGTGTCCAGGCCCGCAACCGGGTTCATCTCGAAGCCGCGTTCAGCGGCCAGCGCCGCGGCCTTCGCGCAGCTGCGGTGTTCGTCGAACGCCAACTCGGGCTCGGCGTGGATCGCGTGCGACAACTCAACCAGATCATTGCCCCGGCGCCGCACCGTCGCCTCGACAATGTCGGGTGCGTTGAGTGCGGGCATTCTCGCAGTATCTCATCGCCGGACCAACTACCTGGCCAGTAGTCTCGCCCAGTGTGACCAGCCTGACCTCCGAGCCGGATGAGCTTGCGTCCCAAGCCGCCAAGGTCATCGGTGAGCGCACCGGCATCGACGAGCACGACGTCGCCGTCGTGCTCGGCTCGGGGTGGTCGCCCGCCATCGCGGCGCTGGGCACCCCCACCGCGGTGCTGCCGCAGGCAGACGTCCCCGGATTCGCGCCGCCGCGGGCCGCGGGACACGCCGGCGAGCTGCTGTCGGTCCCGGTCGGCGGGCACCGGGTGCTGGTCCTGGCCGGCCGCATCCACCCGTACGAGGGGCATGACTTAGGGCACGTTGTGCACCCGGTCCGGGCGGCATGCGCGGCGGGGGCGCGGATCGTCGTACTCACCAACGCGGCCGGCGGCCTGCGACCGGACATGCAGGTGGGCCAGCCGGTCCTGATCAGCGACCACCTGAACCTGACGGCACGGTCACCGCTGGTGGGCGCGCAGTTCGTCGATCTGACCGACGCGTACGCGCCGCGGTTGCGGGCGCTGGCCCGTGCAAGCGATCCCGCGTTGGCCGAGGGGGTTTACGCCGGGCTGCCGGGTCCGCACTACGAGACGCCCGCTGAGATCCGCATGCTGCGGATCCTCGGTGCCGACCTGGTGGGGATGTCGACGGTGCACGAGACGATCGCCGCGCGGGCGGCGGGCGCCGAGGTGCTGGGCATATCGCTGGTGACGAACCTCGCTGCCGGCATCACCGGCGAGCCGCTCAACCACGCCGAAGTGCTGGCCGCCGGGGCCGCGTCCGCCCAGCGAATGGGGTCGCTGCTGGCCGACGTGATAGCCCGGTTCTAGTGACTCCCGAGGAGTGGATCGCCCACGACCCCGACCCGCGGACGGCCGCCGAACTGGCTGCGCTGGGTCCCGACGAACTGGCCGCCCGGTTCGCCCGCCCGCTCACCTTCGGTACCGCCGGCCTGCGCGGGCCGGTGCGCGGCGGCCCGGACGCGATGAACGTTGCGGTGGTGCTGCGCGCGACTTGGGCACTGACGCAGGTCGTCGACGGGCCCGCGACGGCGGTGGTGGGCCGCGACGCCCGGCACGGCTCGGCGGAGTTCGCCACCGCAGCCGCTGAAGTCCTTGCGGCGCAAGGGTTTTCGGTGGTGTTGTTCGGCGACCCGGTGCCCACTCCGGTGATTGCGTTCGCGGTGCGCCGGCTCGGCGCCGCCGCGGGAATACAGATCACCGCCTCGCACAATCCGGCGACCGACAACGGGTACAAGGTCTATCTGGACGGCGGGATGCAGATCGTCTCCCCCACCGACCGGCACATCGAAGCCGCGATGGCCGCCGCTCCCCCGGCCGACGAAATTCCGCGCCAACCCGTGCGGCCGTCCGATACCGACCTGATCGAGCGCTATCTGCAGCGCGTCGCAAGCATCCGAAGCGGCAGCGGCGCGGTGCGGGTGGCCCTGACGCCGATGCACGGGGTCGGCGGCGCGCTGGCCGTCGAGGCGCTGCGGCGGGCCGGG
>NZ_LZKQ01000125.1 GCF_001668675.1 Mycobacterium asiaticum
TAGATGTCGGCGCGGTAGGTGACCTCGTCGTTGGAAAACCGTTCGGGCGCCATGTATTTCCAGGTGCCCACCGCGGTGCCCAGCTGGGTCAACTTCTCGTCGGTGGTGGCGCTGGCGATGCCGAAGTCGACCAGATAGGCGAAGTCGTCGCGGGTGACCAGAATGTTGGGTGGTTTGACGTCACGGTGCATGACGCCGGCGGCGTGCGCGGCGTCCAGGGCCGAGGCGATCTGGGTGATGATGGCCACCGCGCGCGGCGGGGTCAGCGGGCCGAAACGCTTCAGGACGCTGTCCAGGTCGGTGCCCTCGACCAGGCGCATCTCCAGATACATCTGGCCGTCGATTTCGCCGTAGTCGTGGATCGGCACGACGTGGGGTTCCTGCAGCCGGCCGGCGATGCGCGCTTCGCGCTTCATCCGCTCGCGAAACACCGCGTCCTTGCTGAACTCCGCGGTCATGACCTTGACGGCCACCGTCCATTCCTTGACGGTGTGCTCGGCCTCGTAGACCTCGCCCATCCCGCCGCGGCCCAGCAACCGCTTGAGATGGTAGGGCCCGAA
>NZ_LZKQ01000126.1 GCF_001668675.1 Mycobacterium asiaticum
CCTCGGGCTGGACCCGCAGGTCTGGCAACGGCTGGCCGACACCGTCGACCTGATCGTCGACCCGGCCGCCCTGGTCAACCACGTGCTGCCGTACAGCGAGCTGTTTGGGCCCAACGCTTTGGGCACCGCCGAACTGATCAAAATCGCGCTGACCAGCAGGCAGAAGCCCTACACCTACGTGTCGACGATCGGGGTGGGCGACCAGATCAAGCCCGGCGAGTTCACCGAGGACGCCGACGTCCGGGAGATCAGCGCCACCCGCGCCATCAACGACAGCTACGCCAATGGGTACGGCACCAGCAAGTGGGCCGGCGAGGTCCTGCTGCGCGAGGCGCATGATCTGTGCGGTCTGCCGGTCGCGGTGTTCCGCTGCGACATGATCCTGGCGGACACCACCTACGCCGGTCAGCTCAACGTGCCGGACATGTTCACCCGGATGATGCTGAGCCTGGTGGCTACCGGGATCGCCCCGGCCTCGTTCTACGAGACCGACGCCGAGGGCAACCGGCAGCGGTCGCACTACGACGGTCTCCCCGTCGAGTTCATCGCCGAGGCGATCTCGACACTGGGCGCCCAGAACGTCGGCGAAGGGTTCCAGACCTACCACGTCATGAACCCGTACGACGACGGCATCGGGATGGACGAGTTCGCCGACTGGCTGATTGAGGCCGGCAACTCGATTCAGCGCATCGCCGACTACGGCGAGTGGCTGCAGCGGTTCGAGACCTCGCTGCGCGGCTTGCCGGAGAACCAGCGGCAGGCGTCGCTGCTGCCGCTGCTGCACAACTACCAGAAGCCCGAGAAGCCGATGCGGGGCTCGCTCGCACCGACCGACCGGTTCCGTGCGGCCGTCCAGGACGCCAAAATCGGTGCGGACAAAGACATTCCGCACATCACGCCGCCGATCATCGGCAAGTACGTGAGCGATCTGCGGCTGCTCGGCCTGCTCTAACCTGCTCTGGTCCCGTCGCCAGTCCCCCAACCCGGGGGGCTGGCGATCGGCGTTTTCGGGGGTTGGGGCGCGCTTTTCCCCCGCGAGCAGACACAGAATCGCACTGCGCGGGCCGCAATCCCCCTTTGTCAGGCTGGTTGTGAGTCAGTTGCTACCAGCGTTAGGGAGTGGGTTGTGTCGATCGGTGCGGGTTTT
>NZ_LZKQ01000127.1 GCF_001668675.1 Mycobacterium asiaticum
GCGATCGTTTCTTCGGTAAAGGGCTGCAACGTTTTACCGTGCCCGCGCAACTGTTCGACCGTCTTCAGGAAGGACAGGCACCGATCCAGGGCGTCCTCGAACGCGCCAACCGACACGCCTAAATGCTCGGAGATCAGTTCGTGTCGCATGGCGGTGATTTCTCGCCGGATCTCCTGCGCGCCATCTGTCCTTCCGAGGGCTTCGATAGCGACGTCGCACTCGCTGTCGAATCCCATCGACCGGTTGTTGAGATTCGACGACCCGATGCGCAACAGCCGATCGTCGACGACCAGCACCTTGGAATGGACATAGATCGGCAGCCCGCCGTCGGTGACGGGGTAATAGATGCCCAGCCGATCATGCTCGTCGGCGGCCCACAGCTCCTGGATCAGCAGATGCCGGGCGCTGTCCATGGCTTGCTGCTCGAGCGGACTTTCCGAACTCCGGGGCAGCACTATCACGACCTCGGGACCGTCGTCTTCGCGAAGACGGCCGGCAAGCGCCTCGGCGAGGTCGCGAGAGGCCAGGTACTGGTTCTCCAGATAGATCACGTCTCGCGCCGCCGCGATCGCGGTGAAGTTGAGCGCCTCCACTTCGCGGACCTCGGTGCGATCCTCGAGCTCGGGCAGCGTGCGCGCGATTGCGACGTCGACGTCGCGCAGGGACGGCGCCAGCCCGCTCGGCCAGGCGACGTGCTTGGCTTCGACCGGCTCCAGCGTCTGACCGGTCGCGGTCTGCCACCGCTCGCGCGCCTGCTCACCGAGCGCGACGGCGGCGGCGCCGTCGACGGCCAGGGCCACCTCGTGGCGGGGTCCATAGCCGCGGCCCAACGTCCGCCTGCCCCGGTTGGTGTGCGCATGCTCGCGGGTGTCCCACCGTTCGATGGTGAGGTCGAGTCCACCGCAGAATGCCACCGCCTCGTCGATCACGGCGATCTTCTGGTGGTGTACCGCGCCGATCGGGTGCGCGCCGTCTACGGCGAACCGTATTCGCTTGCTGCTGAGACGATTCACCAGCGTCACCGGGGTCAGCCCGTACCAGATACCGTCGAAGGCCGGCAGCAGGCGAAGATTGGATTTCAGCAGGTAGACCTCCAAAGTTGGCCGCTTCCAGAGCATCCAGTACAGGAAGGCGCCCAGCTGGTTGGGCCCGGGCAGTGTTTTGGTCCCGCGCTCGAACGCCATCCTGGCGTCTAAGTCCCAGGCGATCAACATGATTCGGTGTCGAGCCCGCAGCATCGCCGCCTTGACGTGACGGAAATAGTCGGCGGCGTCGATGATGCCCGCGAACTGATCGGCCCGTGCCACTCGCCAGCACGTCTGGCCGGGAATCAACACTCGGTCGTCGCCCACGCCGGCGCTCAACCAGTCCGGCGGATCAGGGAGCGCATACTCGTGTGTCTACCCCGCTGCCGGTGGCCACGCAACGACCCGTGCGCACCCGTGTTTGACTTGGTGCGGATCATCCTGGCGAAAGGTAGCGATGGCAGGCAATTCGGTCGGCAGAGTCGCCGGCAAGGTCGCATTCATCACCGGCGCGGCACGCGGCCAGGGTCGCGAACACGCGGTCCGGCTGGCCGAGGAGGGCGCGGACATCATCGCGGTGGATGTCTGCGCGGACATCGACGGCGTGGCCTACCCGGGGGCCACCGAGGACGACCTCGCGGACACCGCCGCCCTGGTGGAGAAGTCGGGACGGCGCGTCGTCACCGCCAAGGCCGATGTCCGCGACCTGGGAAGTCTCCGCGTCGCGCTCGAACAGGGGGTGGCCGCGGTGGGCGCGATCGACATCGTCGTGGCCAACGCCGGAATCAGCGGCACCCCGGCGCCGGCGGCCCTGATCGAGAAATCCGCGTGGCAGACGATGCTGGACATCAACTTGACCGGCGTCTGGCAGACCGTGAAGGCGGCGTTACCGCACATGACCAACGGGGGCGGATCGATCATCCTGGTCAGCTCGATGCTGGGTATTCGCGGCGGCGGCTACATGGCCCACTATGCGTCGGCGAAACACGCCGTCGTGGGTCTGATGAATTCTTTGGCCAATGAACTTGCGCCGCAGTGGATCCGGGTGAACTCCATTCACCCGGGCAACATTGAGACGCCGATGCTGGACAACGAGTGGTTCTGCCGCACCATGCGGCCGGACCTCTCCGATCCGACCGTGCACGATGCGGCCGAGATCATCGGCCAATTCCACCTGCTGCCCAAGCCACTGATCGAGGCACGCGCTGTCAGCAACGCCGTACTGTTCCTGGCCTCCGATGAGGCGCAGTACATCACCGGGGCGGCACTGCCCGTCGATGCCGGTGCCGTCGCGAAATTCTGAAAAGCGATGACGACGACCGATCCCATACCGCAGGAGATGATCGACGAGTATCACCTCCGAAAGCTCGTTCATGCCTATTGCCGCGCCGTCGACCGCGGCGACATCGACGGACTCCGGAGTCTCTATCACCACGACGCGCTCGACAGCCACGGAGCATTCTCGACGGGCACCGCGGACCAATTCCTGCGACAACTCAGCGCCTCGCGTCCCCACATCCGGATGATGCAGCACCACATCACCACGATGAACTTCGCGGTCGCCGGGCAGCGGGCCGAAGGCGAGATCTATTCACTCGCGGTGCACACCCTGGCCGGGCGTAGCCGGGACATCGATCTCATCATCGGCGGCCGCTACCTGGACAAGTACGAGAAGCGCAGTGGCGCATGGAAATTCATCGAGCGGACGATCGTGACGGATTGGGCGCGGGTGAGCGATCCCTCCGCGATGGACTCCAGCCATCCGATCACCAGAGACACACTCCATGGTGCGCTCGACGACAACGATCCGTCCTATCGGTTCTTCGCGCTGCTCAATTCTGGCGACTGATCAACTCGTCGGCGAACCGGTCGATGAACCCGTCCAGCGGGGACTTGCCAACCGGTCGGATGACGAACTTCGTCAGTCCAGCATCCAGGTAGGCGTCGAGCTGCCGATGCAGCGCGTCCCACCCGGCCGCCACCAACTGACCGGGTTCCACGTCGGGGCGACGCCGACGCACCGCCGCGACCAGTTCCTCGGGTAGGTCTCCATCGGCGACCGCCAACGAGATGCCGAAGTGATCCGCGTCGATATGCCGACCCGCGTCCGCCGCGGCACGTTCGATCGCCGCACGCCCCCGCCCTGCTTCTTCGGGGGTGAGGAAGCTGCCCAGCCAACCGTCGGCCAGGGCGCCGATGCGGCGGAACGCCGCCGCCGAGGACCCACCCAGCCAAATGTCCAGGGGCGGCACCGGCCGCGGCGCGACCTCGGCCCCACGCACCGTGAAGAACCTGCCGGCGTAACTGGCCGAATCCTCGATCAGGGCTGCGCGCAACACCTTCAGTGACTCGTCGAACACCTCCGCCCGCTGGCCGTCCGGCACCACGAATACCTCACGTTCAGCGGGAATCGCCGACCGCAACCCGAACGCCGGAAGCACCCGCTTGGGCGCCAGCGCAGCCAGCGAGGCGAGCGCCTTGGCGACCAGTACCGGATGGCGACCCGGCAAGACCGCGACCGAAGTGCCGACTTTCAGCCGGTTGGTGCGCGCCAGCGCATAGGCCATGCCCACCATGGGATCCACCGCCGGGGAGTAGACAAGCTCGGAGAACCACAACGAGTCCACACCACTGGATTCCAACCGGTCGACGATCTCGGCGAGCTGCCCGGGAGCGGTGTCCGCACCCAGTCCGATCCCGAATCGAATCTTCACGCGCATCTCCTTACGTGTGGCTACGAACCTATCCAACGTAAGGAGGCGACTATTTGCGTCCCGGTCGCCGCAAGAGATCGGCAAATGCCTGCGCGGCGGCGCCCACCCCGCTGTCGTCGTCGGTGGCGACCAGGTCGAGCAGCAAGCCGCGCGTGACCGCCAGGCCGAGGCGCACCAGCGCCGGGTTGTCCGTACCGCCGGCAGCCGTTTCCGCCTCCGCCAGCCAGGTATCCACCGCGCCCGGCACCATGCGGACGAAGGGCTCCTCGCCCTGGGCGCCCCGAGAGTAGCACTCGAAAAAGAGCCGTTCGAACGGCCTCAGGTCAGGACGGCACAGCACTGTCCACATCGCGGTGAAAGCGTCGGCCGGCTCACCCGGCAAGTCGGCCAGGATCGCCATCTGGCGACGTTCGACCTCCTCCACGATCGCAATAAACAAGTCGTCACGGGAGGTGAAGTGGTGCAGCAGCATGCGGTGACTGGTGCCGACGGCGGCCGCCACGTCGCGCAGCGACCGGTCCCCGATGCCGCCCGCGGCGAAGTCCGCGACGAGCGCGTCGAGCAGCTCCTGGCGCCGCTTGAGGTCAGGAGTGCGGGCCAAGGGATTGCCGGGACCGCTCGCTGCGGGCCTTGAGGCCCTGTGCCTCCAGCTCCAGGTAGCGCCGAGTGGTGCGCAGCATGAGTCGGCCGACCAGGGCGCCCACCGGCCCTCGCTGGTCGAGCTCCTGACTTACCAGCGTTCGTCCCTCGCCGAGCGGTGTCACCGTATGGCTGGCCGTTGTGGTGCCGCCGGGGGAGCGCTGCACCCAGGTCCACGAGACGCCGGGAACCAATTCGCTTACCTCCCAGACGAGTTTGGGCATCCGGGGCTGCTTGATCTCGAAACGTCTGCCGACCGCGAGCGCGGATCCGTCCAGGCCGGCCAGGCGGGTGACCGAGGCGGTCCACTCCGGCCAGCGTTCGACATCGGTGAACACGTCCCACACCAAGGTTGCGGGTGCGTCGATCTCCACGCTGCTCTTCGTAATCATGTACCGCATGGTACATCATTAAGTGGACGGGCGGCTAGGCTGACGGCCATGGATTTCGAGTTGAGCCGCACCGATCTGCATCAGACCCGCTTCCTTTCCGACGCCGCGCCATCGCCGCAGGGCGGCCAGGTGCTGCTTCGCGTCGAGTCCTTCGGGCTGACCGCTAACAACATCACCTACGCCGTGTTCGGCGAGGCGATGCGCTACTGGGACTTCTTCCCCGCCTCAGACCCGCAGTGGGGCAAGCTCAACGTCTGGGGCTACGCACACGTCGAGCAGTCGCGGCATCCCGACCTGGCCGACGGCATGCGGGTCTACGGCTATCTGCCGTGTGCCAGCCACCTGTTGGTCACGCCGGACCGCATCAACGAAAAGGGCTTCGTCGACGCCGCGCCGCACCGGGCCGCGTTGCCCTCGGCCTACCAGGGATACCGCGACGTCCGAACCGATCCGGTCTATTCGGCTGACCGCGAGGCGGAGCACATCCTGTTCTTCCCGCTCTTTTTCACGTCGTTCCTCATCGACGACTTCGTCTCGGACGAAGGCTTTTTCGGGGCGGACACCATCGTCATCTCCAGCGCTTCGTCGAAGACCGCGATCATCGCGGCCTACCTACTCGCCAAGCGGCAGGGTATCCACGTCGTCGGTCTGACGTCGGCGGGCAACCGGGGTTTCGTCGAGGGACTCGATATCTATGACTCGGTTGTCCTGTATGACGACATCGCTGCGTTGCCGGGTGACCGTGCCGTCTACATCGACATCTCCGGTGACGGCGCGGTCCGCACCGCGGTGCATTCCCATTACGGCGACCGTCTTGCCCACAGCTCCGCGGTCGGCATGACCCACTGGACGCAGATGGCGCACGACAGCGGCGAGCTCGCGGGACCCAAGCCCGTCTTTTTCTTCGCCCCGGATCGCATCAAGAAGCGCGGCGCCGATTGGGGCACCGCCAAACTCGACGAGCAGGTCGCCGACGCATGGGGGCCGTTCGCCGATTGGGCATCGAAATGGCTACGGGTGGAGCGCATCTCGAGCCAGGACGAGATCGGGCGGGCCTACCTGGAACTGCTCGACGGGAAGGTGGACCCGACAGCCGGCACCATCGTGGAGCTGTAGGAGGACACGTGACGCTCACCGTGCTCGTCGTGACCGCGGCATTTTTCCTCGGCATGGGCGTCTACACGCTCGCCGCGCCGGCCCGGATGATCGGGGTGTTCGGCATCGCGCTGCCGGAACGCACGTCGCGCTCCGAGGTGCGGGCCGTCTACGGCGGCTTCGGCTGTGCGATCGCGGGTGCGCTGGCCTTCGCCGCCGTCGACTCGAGCTCACGCAGTGGGATCATGTTGACCGTCGGACTGGCGTTGGGTGGCATGGCCGTCGGTCGGTTGGTCTCGGCCGTCATCGAAGGCCGAACCCCGTTTTATCCCAACTGGTTCTACTTCCTCGTCGAAACCGTCGCCGCCACCGCCCTGTTGCTCACCTCAAGCTAACCCTCGGGCGAACTGCCGGGCCAGGGGTTGTCCCACCGGTCGGTCACCGCTACCTCCGACACCGGCTTGCGCCGGACCGGGCGGTGTCCGCCTTTCGGCCAGCCCGCGGTGAGCAGCGCGGCGATCTGCCAGTCGTCGGGAATGGCTGCGACGGTTCGCAATTCGCCCTCGCAAGAGGAGTGCCACAAGGTGATCGCCGCACCCAGTCCTTGCGCGCGGGCGGCAAGCAGGAAGTTCTGCACCGCGGGGAAAATCGAACCTCCCTGTTGGAGTTCGGCAGCCCCGGGCTGGGGACGGATGCAGAACAGCACCAGCACGGGCGCCGCTCCCCCGGTGCGCGTGTGCTCGGCCATGGTGCGCAGCGCGCGCGACTTCGGGTCGTCGGCCCCGTCGTCGGGCATCGAGAGGTGGTAGAAATCGGTCATCGCCTGCCAGGTTCGGTTCGCCCCGGCGGTCACGATCCCGCGGGCCGCCGCGGATTTGAGCACGACGAACTTCCACGGCTGTTGGTTGCCGCCGGACGGAGCCCAGGTGGCGGCCAGCAGACACCGCTCGAGCACGTGGTCGGGCACGGGTTCGTCGCGATAGCGCCGCACGGCAGAAGCGGTGCGCATGACGTCCCACAGGTCGACAGCCGTTCGCCGCCCCGACGCCGCAGTCATGCTTGTCGCAGTCCCGGCAGGACCCCACGCCACTGCGCGCC
This sequence comes from Mycobacterium asiaticum, assembly GCF_001668675.1. Taxonomy (GTDB): domain Bacteria; phylum Actinomycetota; class Actinomycetes; order Mycobacteriales; family Mycobacteriaceae; genus Mycobacterium; species Mycobacterium asiaticum_D. Next base: position 6,964 of record NZ_LZKQ01000127.1, read on the forward strand.
GCGCATGGGACCAGTGACCAGCGGCAGGTCCAGTGTGGACAGCAGGCCCGGTGGCGCGGCAATGACGGCGGGAATGGCGTTCAGTTCACGCATCACGGTCGCGTAGGTCAGGCCGCGCATATTGTTTCCGCGGCCGTGCATTTCGATGTCGACTGTGTAGGTGGGCAACCCGTCGACGATGACGCGATATCCGCCGTGCGGCGAGGGGTGCCGGGGCCAGTGCGGAGCTGCCCCTTCGCCCATGCGAGTGAAGTGTTCGAGCACGACGCGCTCCTCACCGTCGACGAGGCCCGCGAGTTTGAACCGCATCGCGCCCATCGTTCCCGGCTCGATCCAGCCGGAGGCAACCTCGTAACGCTCTGTGGCCAGCCATTTTTCGATGGTGGTCTCGACGCGGTCGAGCGGCAGTCCGAGGCCGTCGGCAACCAGGTGCACGATCGGCCCCCACAATGCGGTGAGCCGCTCGGTGTCGAAGAGCGGCGCCGGGTGGTCAGGTGGGTGGGCGAATCCCATGAAGTCGAACATGATGTCCGGCTGGTTGATCGGGCCGTAGTCGAGTATCTCCAGCATGGTGATCTTGTCGACACGGCTGCTGAAGCCGGTCATCGTCAGCGCGATGACGTCGTTGGCCCAACCGGGGTCCACCCCGCTGTTGAAGAAACTGGTGTTGCCCTCACGGCACGCCGCGGCCAACAGATCGACGGTTTCGCGGTCAGCGGCGGGCGGGTAGCACATCGGCACCAGTGAGGTACACACCACATGCTTGCCGGCGCGCAGGCAGCGTGCGATGTCCTGTGCCGCTTCGGAATAGCGATAGTCGCCGGACGCGAAGTAGGCCACCACGTCTGCGTCACCGGCCAGCGTGGCTGCGATGTCACGGGTGGCGACGACACCGGTCTCCGACATGCCGCACAACTCGCCGGCGTCCTTGCCCTCTTTGGCCTCGGAATACACGACCACTCCGGAAAGCTCCAGGCCCGGGTGGGCGATGAGGGCACGCAATGCACCGACCCCGACCTGCCCGGGGCCCCAGAGAATCACTTTCGGTTTACGATGTCCGTCGGCCACATACGCCCTTTCCGTAGCGGGCATCGGCGACACGATCCAGTGCGACGGCCGATTCACCGTAAACCAATGCCCAGCCGCGGACTCGGCGGTAGTACAACTGGACATCGCACTCCATGCTGAACCCGTAGCCGCCGTGGATGTGCAGGCTGCGTCGGGTTGCGTCACGCGCAGTCTCGTAGGCGAACGCGAACGCCATGGCCGCCAGTTGACGCATGCGGTCGGGTTCATCGGTGTCGGCGCATGCCGCCCGCAGCGCGAGGAGCCGTGACCCGGCGACGGCGGTCGCGCTATCGGCCAACGGATGTGAAATCGCCTGAAAGGAGCCGATAGCGGCGCCGAACGCCTGGCGCTGTTTCGCGTAGTCGACCGCGAACTCGACGGCTCGGGCGGCCGCACCGGTCAGTGCCGCCGCCGTCAAGGTCAGCCACAGATCCAGTGCCGTACCGAAAACATCGCTCGCCGAAGCGTCCTCGGCAAGTACGACGTAGTCGCCGTCAATCGTAATGTCCGCCAACGGCAACGATCCAAGATTTCCGACGTGGGTCCGGTTGTCCCGCAGCGGGACCGCCAACAGTCGCTCGTCCACCAGTGTGATCACCCAGTCCGCGACCGCACCGGCCGGGACCAGCCGCAGACACAGGTGGCGACCGGCGCGCGGGGCGAACGTCACCAGCCGAGCGCCCGCCAGCACCTGACCGAGCAGTTCGTTGCCGACTCCACCACAATCGGCAAGCAACCGGGCGGCTACCTGCGCTTCGATCAGCGGAGCCGATGCCGCCGCCCGACCGAATTGCTCGGCGATGAGAGCCAGGTCCAGTACTGATGCGCCCGCACCGCCGTCGCCCTCCGCAACGGCCATCTCGACGGAACCCGTGTCCACCAACGCCTTCCACAGGGCGAGATCGAAACCCAGCGGCTCCGCCGCGCGCACGCGGGCAGCGGTCGACTCGCGCGCGAACAGCGCGGCGAAGGAATCCACCAACTGCCGCTGTTCGCCGGACAGGCTCAGATCCACCTGTGTCCATTCCTTGAGCGGATATGCTCACTCTCAAAGATGAGAGTAACATTATCCGCGAGCCGTGCAGCTTTTCAGTCGCCGGCCGCCGATGCCAGGGGCGCATCTGGCGAGTTATCCGACGCCAACAGGGCTGTTCGAATCTCGTTGAACGATTCCGTCATTGCCTGTGTCGCCTCGTGCGGGTCGTCCATCGTGATGTCGTCGGTGAGCACCGAGACATTCAACTGGTCCACGTAACTCCAGACGGTGATGTTCAGGGCGCTGCCGGCGGCCAGCGGACCCACCGAGTGGATCTCGCTGATCCGGGCGCCGCCCAGTGTGTGGGCGGTGCGGGGTCCGGGAACGTTGGAGATCGTCAGATTCATCACCGAGCCGGAACTCAGTCGTCGTGACTGCCAGCGAAACATCGCCGGGGAGAACCGGGGCGGCAGGTAGGCCAACCATTCGGCCATCAGCGTGGGACCGCGCAGCGCGAAATTCTCCTTGGCGACGGCGGCGGCGGCTGACGTGAGGCGCACCCGTTCCAGGGGGTCGGCGATGTGAATCGGCAAGGGCGGAATCATGTAACCAAACTCGTTGCCGCTGAGCCGCGTCGGCGACTTGTTGAAGCTCGCCGGCACACCGGCGAGTAGTGGTTTGTCGGCGCGGCCGCCATAGCGCAGCTGCAGGGTGCGCAGCGCTCCGGCCGCTATCGCCAGGACCACGTCGTTGATGGTCACGCCCAGCTTCCTGCTGATCAGCACCACCTCGCTCAGCGGCAACGAAGCGGTGGCAAACCGTCGCCCGGGCGAGACGACATGGTTGGCGAAGCTGGGCGGTGGGAGGGCCGGGCGCCTTGGCGCATGGCTTTTCCGGCGCTGACGCGATCGGCGCCAGACACGTCCCACACCCGTCCCGGTCCGCCAGATCAGTGGCGGCAGGTTCACCAGCTGGCGCAGGTGCTCGCGAGTGGCACCTCCCACGAGTCGCCCTGCCGGCGGGATCGATTCTGGTCTGTCTGCGGTCTCAGCAAGCAACAGAGATTCGTACTCTTGTAACGCTTTCGCGATCAGGTTCGCCGAAGCTACCCCGTCTGCGAGCGCGTGGTGGAGCTTGAGGATGACGGCTATGCGGTTGTCGGCGAGGCCTTCGGCGATATGCAGCTCCCACAGTGGACGGTCCCGCTGTAACGGAACCGCCGCAAGGGCACCGATCAATTGATCCAGTTCCCGGCGTCCGCCGGGCGGCGCCACCGCGGCCCTCCTGATGTGGTAATCGGCGTCGATCGGAGCGTTTTCCTGCCACATCGGATGGTGGTAATGACCGGGTGTGCTCACCAGCCGGTAGCGAAGTGGCTCGAGACCGAGTAACACCCGATATGCGGCCTCTTTCAGCTCGGGGAAGGGCAGCCCGCCGGGCAGGGCCGACAGATCGACCACGGCCACCTTGATCGTATGCATGTGGATCTCGGCTGTTTCGCTGTACAGCAACATTGCGTCGACGCCACTGAGCCGCTTCATAGCGCTCCGAGAATAGCCCTTCTCGCGGTCGTTGACACCTCGCCTTCTCCGGCCTGGGCATTGCTACTCTCGCTGCAATGCATTTTCAGCTCGACCCCGATACCGAGGCGTACCGCGACGCGGTACGCGCCCACCTTCGTGCCGTGTTGACTCCGGAAGTCACCGAACGCATCTATCGAAGCGGCGTCGCGCACGATGAGGACTTCACGAAAGGACTCGTCGACGAGGGTTATTTCGCGCCGGACTGGCCGGCCGAGTTCGGCGGCCAGAACCGCAACGCGTGGGACGCGCAGGTGCTCAACGAGGAACTGATGCGGTTTGACGCGCCCATGTACCTCGCCGAGACAACCCGCATGGTGGCATCGATCATCCGCGCGGTCGGCTCTCCCGCCATGAAGGATCTCGTGCTCGACGCCGCCATGAAGGGTGACATCACGATCGCGTTGGGCTTCACCGAACCTGAATGCGGATCGGATGTCGCGGCCGCGACAACGAGGGCGGTACGCGACCGTGACGACTGGATTATCAACGGCAGCAAGATGTTCACCACCAACGGTCACATCGCCGACTACATCTTCCTGCTGACCCGCACCAATACCCAACGCCCCAAGCACCAGGGGCTCACCATGTTCCTCGTCCCATGCGAGAGCAAAGGGTTTGACGTACAAGCCGTCTGGACTCTTTCCGGTGAGCGCACCAACATCACCTTCTATTCGGATGTCCGCCTCGGCGACGAGTGGCGGATCGGTGATGTCGACGATGGCTGGCGGGTGATGGGCTTGTCCTTGCAGGACGAGCACGCGTCGGGCTGGGGACCGCACCTGACCCGGCTCCTGCAGCACGCCGAGGATTGGGCCCGCTGCCCGACCGAGGACGGCTCGCCAGCGATCGATGACCCAGCCGTCCGGCGCCGCCTGGCCAGGGTGGCGATGGAGAACGAAGTCGCGATGCTGCTACAACGCCGCTGCGTCTGGATGACCGAGCAGGGCCGGATGCCGGTGGCCGAAGGATCGATGTCGAAGTTGTTCAGCACCGAGGCTCTCGAACGGGCCAGCCAGGACATCGTCGAGCTCGTCGGCCCCGACGGACTGCGCAGCTATTTCGAACCCACGGCACCGCAGCAGGGCCGATTCGAGCATTTGCTCCGCTTCGCCGTCGGTACCACGATCTACGCGGGCACCAGCGAGATACAGCGCAGCATCATCGCCCAGCGCGGACTCGGATTACCCCGTTAGCTTCCGCACCCGGCGGGGCGCGGCTGCGCGCGCGGTCGACTTGCGCGGCGCCTTGGCGGGGGCGTCCGCGGCGGGCGGGCTGACCGCCTGCTTGCACCACGCCCACAACTGGTCCTCGGTGAGCTTCGATCCCTTACCGCCCAGATGGAATACACCGATCTGAGCCAGTGCGGTCAGCGTCGTGTTCAGTAGGGTTGTCAGCTGCTGGGGGGTTAGATCGTTGCGCACCAACCCTGCTCGTGCGCACGAGGTGATGATCTTGGTCAGCAATTTCAGATGTGGCTCCCACACCTTGGCGAAGTCGGCCGGCCGGTTGATCTCCAAACTCAGGTTGTAGATCGTCATCACCCGTCCGCCTACCGATTCCGAGGACTCGGCCCGGTACAGGACACCGCGGCAAAAGGCTTCCAGCTGCTCCATCGGCCCGTCCGCCGCCGCAACCTCTTGCCGGATGTTCTCGGTGAACTGGCTGGTGACGTTCTCATACAACGCCAGCATCAGCTCTTCCTTGCCGGCGAAGTGCTGGTAGAACGCCCGCAAGCTGAGATTGGACCGGTCAATCAGTGTCTGGATCGTGAAGTCGGCCTTGCCCGACTCCTCTACCAACTCCAGCGCTGTCGCGAGGAACCGCGAACTGCGCGCGAGAGCGCGAGCTCTCGCCGAACTCAGACGCCGCTCGATGGTGCGCTCTTGCCACGTGGTGGTTGGTTCGACAGCAGTGGTTGGTTCGACATCGGTATCGACAACTTCTGTGCCGGCTTTGGTATCCGCGCCGGCGCTCTTTTTCGCAGCCATGATGCCGCTAAGAATACGCGCACGACGCGCGCATTCGCGCGCTACCTGCGCGTGAATGTTGACTACGGCCGCGGCGGGACCGGCTGCATACGGTACGGTGAAAATGGTCATTCTCGTTTTGCAGAATCAAGGAGTGCGGCGTTGAGCGCAGACATCCTCATCGTTTCGCCCGACGACCATCTGGTGGAGCCGGCCGACTTGTGGACTTCCCGGTTGCCCGAACGCTATCGGGATGCCGGGCCGCGCATCGTCCGCACCCGCGGGCGCATGGATCCAAGCGTCACTTCCGATGTCGCTTTCGTCGAGGACGAACAGGGCCGCGCGGCGGATATCTGGCACTACGAGGACAAGAGGATCCCGATCCCGTTGATCAGCGCGGCCGCCGGATACGACCTCGACGAGCTTTCCACCGATCCGATCACCTACGACGAGATGCGTCCGGGTTGCTTCCGTCCGGCCGACCGGCTGGCCGACATGGACATCGCCGGGATCGAGGCCTCGGCGTGCTTCCCCAACACCCTGGTCCGTTTTTGCGGCCAACGTTTTCTCTACGGCAAGGACAAAGAACTCGCGAAGCTGTGCGTCGAGGCCTACAACGACTTCCAGATCGACGAGTGGGCTGCGGGCTCGAACGGCCGGTTGATCCCGCTCGGCATCATTCCGCTCTGGGATGTCGAACTGGCCGCACGGGAAGTGGAGCGGGTGGCCGCCAAAGGCATGCATGCGGTGTGCTTCTCGGAGTTGCCGTCACGCCTCGACCTGCCCTCGATCCACAGCGGCTACTGGGATCCGTTCTTTGCCGCCTGCGAACGCAATCAGGTGGGCATCATGCTGCACATCGGATCGAGTTCATCGCTCACGAAGTCCTCACCGGACTCGCCGCATGTCGTCACCAGCGCACTGATGGCGGTCAATTGCACCATCGCACTGGTCGATTGGCTGTTCTCCGGCAAGCTCATTCAATTTCCCGACCTCAAGATCGCATTCGCCGAAGCGCAAGCGGGCTGGATCCCGTACTACCTGCAACGTGTCGACGAAGTTTGGGAGGATCGCCGGGCCTGGGGCGGCATTCATCCCCTGCTCACCGAGCCCCCGAGCAGCCAGGTGCCCGGCCGCGTCTACTTCTCCACCTTCGGCGACCCGGTTGCGTTCCGGATCCTCGATCTGGTCGGACCCGACCAACTGATGTTCGAGACCGATTACCCCCACAACGACACCAACTGGCCGAGAAGCATGGAAGTTGCGAACAAGGCGACCGAGGGCCTGGACGAAGAGACCAAACGTAAGGTGTTGTCCACCAACGCGAAGCGTTTCTTCGGCCTGGTGTAGCCCGGGTTTTCCGCTTACCGGGCTTGCCAGTCCGGCTTGCGTTTCTCCAAGAAGGCACGCGGTCCCTCGATGGCGTCCTTGGTCAGGGCGACCTTCATGCGATAGTTCTCGGCCAGCAACTCGGCCTCGTAAATGGGCAGTGTCAAACCTTTACGCACCGCCATGCGCGATCCCCGAACCGCCAGCGGGGCATTCGAATTGACCACATCGGCGATTTCCCACGCCCGGTCGATCAGCCGATCGTGGGCCACCACCTCGGTGAAGACACCCAGGTCGTAGGCGCGCTGGGCGTCGAGTTGCTCGTGGCGGCCCATCAAGATCAACCGCATCGCCACCGGCAGCGGCAGTATCCGGGCGAGCCGGACCCCTTCCCGCCCGGACGTCACGCCGATGCTGACGTGCGGGTCCATCAGCGTCGCACGCTCGGACGCAACCGTGATGTCGGCGGTCGTCACCAGGTCCATGCCTGCGCCGCAGGCGATCCCGTTGACCGCGCAAATGATGGGTTTCGTCATCTGCAGCCACGGCGGCGTCGCCTCCTGGGGCGCATCCCACTGCCGCATCGAACTCAGGATCTCCTCGCCCTGATTGTCGATGCCGGCCGCATTCTCCATGTCGTGGTCGGCGGCCTTGTTCACATCGGCCCCCACGCACAGCGCCCGACCCGCACCGGTGACGATCATGGTCCAGATATCCTGCGAGCGTTCTATTTCCGCGTAGGCCACCGCGAGCTCAGCGATCATCTCGTCATTGATCGCATTGAGCACCTCGGGACGGTTGAGGGTCACACAGGCCGTGTGACCCCTGACCTCGAATTCGATGGTGTCGTAGTGCGTCACCCGGCGTGACCCCTGTTCCTCGGCATCGATGCGGCTTCCGGGCGGAAACCGAAGGCGTCGCGGAATCGTTCGCAGTACCGCGGCCAGACGTCGGGATTCAGGAGCCGCGGTGGCATGCCGCCGCCGAAGATGGTCTGCCACTGGGTAGCCGTCGCGACGGCGAGGTCGTGGGACGCCTCCACCGTGATGCCGGCGACATGCGGTGTCGCGATCACATTGTCGAGGTGCAGGAGCGGGTTGTCCGGCCGGGGTGGTTCGTCGTGGAACACGTCGAGGCCCGCGCCCGCGATCCCGCCGTCGCGCAGCGCTTCCAGCAGCGCCGCCTCGTCGTGCACGGGACCTCGCGCGGTGGTGATGAAAAAGGCCGTGGGTTTCATCGCGGCAAACTGCTCCGCGCCGAACAACCCGGTGGTCTCGGTGGTCAGCGGGCAGGTCACCTGGATGAAGTCGGAGCGCGCCAGCAATTCGCCGAGGGCGACCGGCTGCACCCCGCGACTCCGGGCGGTGACCTCATCGAGGTAAGGATCGCAGACCAGAACTTCCATACCGAACGGCGCACACAGCTCCACCAGACGACCGCCGATGGCGCCGAGGCCGACCACGCCGAGCGTCTTGCCGAGTAATTGCGTGCCCCGCAACGCCATCCGGTTCACCGGTGACCCGGCCCGCAGCGTGCGATCGGCCGCCGTGATCCGCTTCGCCAGGTCGAGCATGAATCCGAGCGCGTGTTCCGCGACCGCCTCCGCACCGGGACCGGAGTTGTTGCACACCGCGACCCCGGCGTGCGTGCACGCCTCGACATCGATCACGTCGTAACCCGCCCCGGCCGAGCACACCGCCAGCAGTTGCTCGCACCGCCCGAGCAGGCTTGCGCCCGCCAGCCATTGCACACCCCGCGGGTACGGGGTCACGTCGGAACGCGTGGCCACCTGGTAGCCGTGCGCGGATTCCAGTGCGGCCCAGCCTTGCTCGTCGGATGCGTCAAGCTCGAGCTTGACGAGGTCGACGTCTGCCCGGTCGAGGATCTCGCCGGCGACCGGATCGGTCCAGCGTTCGAAGACCAGTCGCGGACGAACGGTCATCGTTTGACGTTGGGTTTAGCCTGCGCGGCCTTGAACATGTCGGCCAATGCGGCGTCGACGTTCTTGTAGTCGTTGCGCGCGATAGCGCCGTCGCGGCCGGCGACCACGTCGTAGCCCAGCCGCAGGTCTTTGTTCTCCATGTGGAAGTACTCGCGCCCGATCGGCAGCCGGCGGTCCTTGCGAGGCACCTCCATCCAGGCGCGCAAGAAGCACCGCGTCTTCTTCGGGTCGGTGCTGCTGACGAAGTCGGACCGGGAATGGCACATCGCGAAGTTGTTGGCCACGGCTGCTTCTCCGGATTCGAGTCGAAACTCGACCTGTTGTTCGACGAGCACGCTACGCAGCAGCTCCACTGCCTCGGCCTGTTCCGGAGTGAAGTCTCGACCGAGTGTCTTCATCGCCGGCAGGATGCTGCTGTAGGTGAAATTAATACAGATCCGGCCGTCGATCTGTGAGAACACCGGCACGTCGTAGGGGGTCACGTCCGGCTGATCATCCGGTTGCTCGCTGCGGCGATGATGGGGAAAGCCCTGGTAGAGCACGCCCAGCAGATCCGGACGCTCGGCGAGTATCCGATTGTGTGCGGCCGGGCCGCTGGCGAACTGGCTTTCGCCGCCGGTGGCGGCCGGATATACGCACAGCAGCGACAGAATGTCGGCGGCATCGTTGTGCATGGCCAGTTCGGCACGTGACTTGGTCCCGCGCGCCGGCTGCACTCCCCCAGGCAGCACCTCCTCCTGCACCCGCACCATGCGGTGCCCGAAGGAGTTGTTGGACACCAGATATCCCAGATGGGTGCAGAACGCCCAATAGATGCGCTCGAGCTCTTCGATTGAGTGCTGCTCGACGGGGAAGCCGCGAACGCAGGCCAGACCCCTGCCGAACATCAATTCCCGGTAGAGCCGGGCAAGGTCGTCGTCGAGGTCCGGATGCCGAGCGTCCTCGGGGGTGATGTCGTCGCGGTCCTTGGCCGCGGTCTTGGCCAGGATCGATTCCAGCGCAGCCACATTGCGGGACGAGAGGTCGAAGACGAAGTCTTCCTTGCTCACATCGGCGCCGGTCCAAGCCATCGGGTCGGTGACTTGCTCGGTGTAGATGGCGGTCGGCATCCGATCCTCCTGTGACGTTGCTGGCTACCGCGGCGCATCGAGTGCGCGAAGCGCCTGCGCACGGGTGCTGGCCGCTTCGGCCATCATTCCGACGTCCGTCCCCGCCGAGATGAAGCGCAGTCCCAGTCCTACAAAGCGTTTCAGCAGGTCAAGGGACTTAATTCCAGCCACTCCGAGCGCCACGCCGTGCCTACGACAAGCCGCCGCGACCGATTCTACTGCACGGTGGAAATGCTCATTCTCATACTGCCCATGGATGCCCATTTCCGCGGTCAGGTCACTGGGTCCGATCAGGATCATGTCGATGCCGTCGACCGAGGCAATCGATTCACAAGCCGCCACCCCCTCGGGCGTTTCGATCATCACGGCCACGACCGTATGCCGCTCGAGCACCTCGACCAGCTGCGCAGGAGTACTCGACGCATATCCGCTGACCGCACTCGGCCCGGAAATCGATCTGTGGCCAACCGGGGGGAAACGTGCGGCGCGAACCACGGCTTGGGCTTTTTCCCCTGAATCAATATGGGGCACAATGATTCCTACCGCGCCGATGTCGAGCGCACGGGCAATGAGGCTGGCATCGGCCGACGGTACCCGCACCAAACCGGAGATGCCGGCACCCAGCGCGCTGACACAGAGCAGTTGCGCGGTCTCTAGCGACGTCGATGTGTGCTCGAGGTCGACGTAGACGGCGTCGTATCCGCACGCCGCGGCGACTGCAGGGACATCGGGAGTGCGCGAGTTCTGCAGGGCCAGACACAGCACCAGCGCTTCTCCCCGCAGCGCCTCCCGCAGTGTTCCCGTCATTGGCTCACCGTAGCCCACTGAGAATCTTGCTTCCATGTTCTCCGCTAACGGTCGTTATCATGCCGGCCGCGGTGTGATAACCATTAGCTATGCCGCCCAACCGCGTCGCCATTGTCGGTGTCGGCCTTTCCGACTGCGGCCGGGTCCCGGACAAGACCGCCCTGGCTCTGATGGCCCAGGCCGCTCGTCGGGCGGTCACCGATGCGGGCCTGAGCAAGGACGACATCGACGGTTTCGGCGGGCACGGAACGCTGCTCCCCCCGGTGGAAGTCAGCGAGTACCTCGGGTTGCAACCCTCCTGGGTCGACGCGACCAACGTCGGCGGATCTTCGTGGGAGGTGATGGCGGGGCACGCGGCAACGGCTATCGCGAACGGTGAGATCGACACCGCCCTGTTGACCTACGGATCGACCGCGCGTTCGGATGTCAAGCGTCGAACCCGCGCGTCGGCGGCTGCACTGGGCACCGGAGGCCCACTGCAGTACGAGGCGCCCTACGGAGCGACGCTCATCGCCAAGTACGCCATGGCGGCCCGGCGGCACATGATCGAATTTGGCACCACCACCGAGCAACTGGCCGAAGTCGCCGTCGCGGCGCATGACTGGGCAGCGATGAATGCGGACGCATTCGAGCGCGACCGCATCACCCTGGACGACGTCGCGGCCGCCCCGATGCTGGCCGATCCGTTCACCACCAAACACGTCTGCCTGCGCACCGACGGGGGCGGCGCCGTGGTGCTGGCCAGTGAGCGGGTTGCCAAAGATGTTGCCCGCGAACCGGTTTGGATCTTGGGTGCCGCCGATGCCACGTCACACGTCAGCATGAGCCAGTGGCCGGACTTCACCACGTCGCCCGCCGCGCGGTCGGGGCCGCGGGCGTTCGCGCAAGCCGGTGTCAGCCCGGCCGAGATCGACGTGTGCCAGCTTTACGACTCGTTCACCTCCACCGTCCTGCTGACCGTGGAGGACCTCGGTTTCTGCGCGAAGGGCGAGGGAGGACCGTTCATCGCCTCGGGTGCGCTGCGCCCCGGTGGGGCGCTGCCCACCAACACCGACGGTGGAGGCCTGGCCAGCTGCCACCCCGGTATGCGGGGCATGTTTTTGATGGTGGAGGCGGTCCGGCAGTTGCGGGGCGAGTGCGCGGCACGCCAGGTACCCGGTGCCAGGCTGGCATGCGTCCATGCGATGGGCGGTTTCTTCACCCACAGCGCCACAATGATTCTCGGGAGACAGTGATGACGGCCGCCGATCGCCCGACCATCGACCTCGACAGCCAAGCCTGGTGGTCCGCGGTACAGCACGGCGAGCTGATGCTGAACACCTGCCGGTCCTGCGGTCAGGCGTCGCTGTACGTCCGCCCGTTCTGTCCGCAGTGCTGGAGCGAGGATGTCGACTTGTCGCCGGCCACTGGCCGCGCGCGCCTCTATACGTGGAGCGTGGTGTACCAAAATGCGGCACCCTTCGACACGCGCACGCCCTATGTGCTGGCGATGGTGGACCTCGAGGAGGGACCCCGCCTGATGACCGTGGTCCAGGACTGCCGCTTCGAGGACCTGCGCGCGGACCTGTCACTGGCACTTGCATTCCGCACCGACGAGGACGGATTCGTCGTCCCCGTCTTCCACCCGGTCACGGATTAGCGGAAATCCGGTCGGCGACCAGCCGGGTCCGGCCCGACGCGGCCGCGTCGAGTTTGTTGCGCTCGATCTTGCCGTTGGCATTGACCGGCAGCGGCTCGTCCCACAGCACCAGCTCCTCGGGCAATTTGTATTTGGGCAACCCCTGCGAGACCAATGCCGCGGCGACGCCGTCGAGCGATATCTCGGCTGCCACATCGGCGACGACGGCCACCGCCAGTCGCTCGCCGGTGACGGGATCGTCGACCGGGTAGGCGGCACACTGGCGCACCCCGTCGATGCGCGCCACCGCATTTTCCACCTCGCCGGCCGGTATCTTCATCCCGTTACGGATCACGATGTCCTTGATCCGGCCGACGATCCGCACCCGGCCTTGCCGGAGTTCAGCGACGTCACCGGTACGGAACCACTCACCGTCCAGGCCCGTGGCATCGCCGTCGGCGTCGGTGTATCCCAGGAACGCGTGCGGCCCCCGGATGCAACACTCGGTCGGTTCCGCCGCCGAGCCGATCCGCAGCTCGACACCGTCGAGTGTCACCCCGTCGTCGAGGTGCCGCACCGCCCTGGGCTCGTCCCGCAAGCCGGACGTGCTCACCGGCACCTCCGACGAGCCGTAGGCGCGCATGACCACCACGCCGAAGTCGTCCTCGATGCGTGCCACGATTCCCCGGTCCAGCATGGTGCCGCCGAGATAGACCGCACGCAGCGGTACGGCGGCTCCCCGGGCCACCACCTCGTCGAGGACCCGGTCCAACAGCCGGTCCGGCCCGCCGTACCAGGTCGCCCCCGAAGACAGCAGCAAGTCACATGTCGAGGCGGGATTGAAGCGATCCTCCAGCACAACGGGTACCGCGAGCATGGGCGCGACGAACAGCGCCTGCACGACTCCGGTCACCGAGGCCAGCGGACTGATCAAAAAGATGCAATCGTCACCCGTAAGTCCAGCCGCCGCAGCATAATTGGCAGACGCCTTCGCCAGCGTGCCGAGGGAGTGGATCACACCCTTGGGCCGTGACGTCGTGCCTGAGGTGTAGAGGACCAGGCAGGGCTCGTCAGCCGCACGCGCGGGTCGAAGCCGCGGAACCGCCGCTGATTCGCCATCGCCCACCTCGATCCACCGACAACGATCCGAGAGCCCGTTCCCGGCAATCGGCCAGTTCGGCGCCGACCCGTACCGAATGCCGGTGCCCGAGATGATCTCCGCCACCTGGGCCGGCCCTGCGCTACGCGGCACGAGTAACACCACCGCGTCGATCCGCAACGCGGCGTGCACAGCCACCACCGAATCCGCGTCGTTGCCGACCACCAGCACAATCGGGCTGTCCGGCACCACACCCGCGTCGAGCATTGCCTGGCCCGTTGCGTCGATGCGCGCATCGAGTTCGGCGTAGGTCAGATCGGCACCGCGAACCCGCACCGCGAACCGGCCGGGATGCCGCTCCGCGGCCGACCGCACCGCGTCGAAGGGCTCGGCCGACCAATACCCCGCTGCCCGGTAGCGGGGGCGCAACAACTCGGCACGGCGGCGAGCCCGCCGCAATATCTCTGCCGAGCCGCTCATGTGCCCCTCCGATGCAAATGCTGGTTCTCGATTGAGTAAATGTAACCTCTCACCCATGTCATCAATGACTTTCGACAATCAGGTCGCCATCGTCACCGGCGCCGGCGGCGGACTGGGCCGTTGCCACGCCCTGGAACTGGCCCGGCGAGGCGCCCGTGTCGTGGTCAACGACCTGGGCAGCGCGGTGGACGGCACGGGCGCTTCCACCTCGGCGGCGCAAGCGGTGGTGGACGAGATCACCGCCGCCGGCGGCACCGCGATCGCCAACGTCGATTCGGTGGCCACCGAGGCGGGCGGTGCCGCCGTCGTCGACGCCGCGATGGACGCGTTCGGCCGGGTCGATGTGCTGGTGAACAATGCCGGGATCCTGCGCGACGCGGCCTTCAAGAACATGACCGCAGAACAGGTCGATGCCGTCATCGCCGTCCATCTCACCGGTGCCTTCAACGTGACCCGAGCGGTGTGGCCGATCATGCGGGAGCAGAACTACGGCCGCATCGTACAAACCACCTCGGGCACCGGGCTCTTCGGCAATTTCGGCCAGGCGAACTACGGTGCCGCCAAGATGGGCCTGGTCGGCATGATGCACGTGCTGGCCATCGAGGGCGCCCGTAACGGCATCGCGATCAATGCCATCGCGCCCATCGCCCGAACCCGCATGACGGAGAAGATCATGGGCGAGGCCGGCAGGGCCATGGATCCCGAACTCGTCAATCCGGTGGTGGTCTACCTGGCGCACCCCAGTTGCGACCGCACCGCACACATCTACTCGGTCGGTGCCGGCAAGGTGTCGCGGGTGTTCATCGGTGTCACCAAGGGAATCGAGGACACCGCGCTGTCCGCGGAGAAGGTCGCCGAGGCGATCGACGACATCGACGACGCCGCAACCTTCACCATCCGCGGCGGTCCCGGGTAAGGCCCGAGTCAGTGCCCGCGGAAGCGGGGTTTGCGGCGTTCGGCGAACGAGGAAAGGCCCTCCTGCAGATCCGCGGTATAGGAAACCGCCTCCTGTGCCCAGGCCTCTTGCTCGAAGGCCCGGTCACGAGCGGACTCCGACGACACGGCCAGCAGCCGCTTGGTCAGACCCAGCATCACAGTCGGGCCCGCCGCCAGCCGCAAGGCCAATTCCTCAGCGGCAGAGTCGGTTTCATCGAGTCCGACCACTCGGTTGACCAGGCCGAGCCGCTGGCAGGTGGCCGCGTCCACCGGCTCGCCCAGCATCAACAGCTCGGTTGCCTTGCGCAAACCCACAATTCTGGTCAGCAGGTGCACCGCCCCGGAGTCCGGCAGGATGCCGCGATGGACGAAAGCCTCGACAAGAGTTGCTTCGGTGGACATGACGACCAGATCACAGGCGAGCAGCAGGCTCGCGCCCGCCCCGGCGGCCACCCCCTTGACCGCGGCCACCACGGGTTTCTCACAGTCCAGCACGGCGGCCACCAGACGTTGCCAGCCCTGCGCCAGCATCCGGGCCACGTCGCCGGGACGCTTTTCTCGCGCGGGCGAATCTGAACCCGCCAATCCCGCCCCGGCGCAGAAATGCCGGGTGCCGGCAGCGGTGAGCAACACGGCCCGCACCGCTGAATCGTCGCTTGCTCGCAGGAAGGCCTCGGTGAGGGCATCGCGCGCCAACGGAGACAACGAGTTTGCGAGCTCGGCACGGTTGATGTTCACGCGCGCGACGGCATCGTCTCCGATCGTGAACTCGATGCCGGAGTCTTGTTCAGTCATCTGCCTCAACCCTGCGTTAACGGCGTTTCCGTTTTTCGGGTATCTTAATTTCCACTCGGTCTGGCTGCGAGTCCGGCTACCACATGGGCCACCACCACGAGGAGGCAATCCGATGGCCGAGACCGGCCAGATCAGCGACGAGGGATTGGCCAGATTGCGGGCCACCATCGGTATTGCCGTTCCACACCCGCAGCCGCCCCACTACTTTCGTCCCAATGAGGACGCGTTTCGTCATGTCGCCGAAAGCTATGGCGACGCCAATCCGCTGTGGTGCGATCCGGAATACGCGGCCAAGTCCGTTTGGGGCGAGTCGATCGCACCGCCGGCCCTGGTCGGTGGCGATACGTTGATCGGCGAAGACGAGGTCACCACCCTGTCAGCCGAGGACCGCGCCCTGACCAAGGGGGACCCGCTACGTGGCGTGCATGCGTTCTATGCGTCATCGGCGCGGGAGTGGTGGGCCCCGTTGCGCGCCAACCACCGGGTGTTTCGGCGCAACGCATTGGTGGCAGCGCTGGACAAGTCCAGTGAGTTCGCCGACCGCGCCATCCATGAGTGGTCGGCGCAGGTGTTCCGGGACGACGAGGGCATCATCCTAGGCGGCCAATATCGCAACATGATCCGCACCGAGCGGAGCAAGGCGCGCGGGCGCCGCAAGTACGACGCGGTCGAGCCCAAGACGTGGGCCGCCGAGGAGATCGCCGAGCTTGACGACCGGTATGCGCGCGAAACGGTGCGTGGCGCGGACCCGCGCTGGTGGGAGGACGTTGAGGAGGGCGACGAGGTCGGCCCGCTGACCAAAGGGCCGCTGACGGTCACCGACATGGTCTGCTGGCACGTCGGTATGGGTATGGGACTGTACGGTGTTCGGCCCCTGCGCCTGGCGTGGCGCAATCGCCAGCGCATCCCCCGCTTCTACACCCTGGACGAACAGGGCGTGCCGGACGTTCAGCAGCGAGTGCACTGGGAACCGGGCGCGGCTCGAAACGCAGGCAATCCCAATACCTTTGATTACGGACGCATGCGGGAAACCTGGCTGATCCACCTCTGCACCGACTGGATGGGTGACGACGCGTGGCTGTGGAAACTGGACTGCGAATTCCGTCTGTTCAACTACGTGGGCGACCTGCACACCATCACCGGAAAGGTCGTGCGCAAGTATCTCGCCGAAGGCGAGCGCCCCGCGGTCGATCTCGACCTCGCCGCCACCAACCACCGCAACCAGGTCACTACGCCCGGACACGCCACCATCCTGCTGCCGAGTCGCCGGCGCGGACCGGTCCGCCTGCCCGACCCACCCGGCGGCGCGACCGACCTGGCTGACCTGTTGACCGCGGTATCAGCGCAATTCGGCGGGCGATGACCGCATGAAATACCAGAGCGTCCCCGGACTTCAAGCCGCACAACACGGACCGCTGCTGCGCCTGACGCTGGATCGTGCCGATCGCCGAAACGCCGTCGATGACACCATGCTTGACGCGATGATCGATCACCTTGCGGCAGCTGGGACCGATGAGTCGGTGCGCGTCATTCGCGTCGATGCCGCGGGCCCCGATTTCTGCGCCGGCTCCGACCTGATCGCCAACAACGCGAAATCCGACCGTAAGCCCCGGGTGGGGAGCACCCAGCGCCGACTGCCGAACAAAGCCAACCGGCTGATCCCGCTGATGCTGGAAACCCAGGTGCCGATTGTCGCCGTGGTGCGCGGCTGGGCGGCCGGCCTCGGATTTCACATCGCCCTGGCGGCCGACTTCTGCGTCGCCGCCGCGGATGCGCGCTTCTGGGAGCCTTTCATGGCGCGCGGGTTTACGCCGGACAGCGGTGCAGCGTGGCTGCTGCCCCGGTTGATCGGAATGGTCCGCACCCGCCAATTGCTCATGCTGGGGCAGGAGATCTCCGGCGCGACCGCGGCGGACTGGGGCATCATTCACCGGGCAGTCCCGGAAAACCAGTTGGAATGCGCCGCCGACGAACTTGTCTCACAGCTGGGCGACGCGCCCACGGTTGCACTGGGACTGACCAAATGGCTCCTGCAGAGCGGCAACGGGCTCGACCTGGACCGCCATCTGCAGAACGAAGCGATGGCGCTCGAATTATCCAGTCGCAGCGAGGACTTCCGCGAGGGCTTGGCCGCCTTCCGAGACAAACGCGACGCAAAGTTTCAGGGACGATGACGCGGCTACCGGTGACCGACGCCAACACCGTCGCCGAAGTGGTCGCGGCCGTCGAGCAATGGGTTGCAAACGAAGTGCCCGAGGCGTGGCGAACTGCGGCCGCCGCGGGACCCAGCGCGCTGCGGTCGGTCCGCAGCGCTGCGGAATATCGGCAGTGGTACCCGACTTTCGCGCTTTCTGGCCTGGTTGTTCCCACCTGGTCACCGGAATACGGCGGACTGGGGATCGGCGCGGAGGCGGCTCGGGCCATCGAAGACGTGTTACGGCCGCTGCGCCTCAACCGGCTCAACCCGCTGGGCCTGAACAACACCGCCGCCGCGCTCTTCAGCCACGGCACCGAAGAGCAGCGCCGTCGGTTCCTACCGCCGATAGTCCGCAACGAGGAGAAGTGGTGCCAGCTGTTCAGTGAACCCGGCGCCGGCTCCGATCTCGCCTCGCTGGCCACCCGAGCCGTGTCCGACGGGGCCGATTGGGTGATCACCGGACAGAAGGTCTGGACCACCTGGGCCGATGAAGCCGACTTCGCGATCCTGCTTGCCCGCACCGACCCGCAGCAGCCAAAGCACAAGGGCTTGACGTACTTTCTGCTCGACATGCGCCAACCCGGTGTCCAGGTACGGCCGTTGCGGCAGATCACCGGTGAGAGCGAGTTCAACGAGGTCTTCCTGGACGGCGCACGCGTTCCGGATGCGCACCGCGTGGGCGACCTCAACGACGGCTGGCGGGTCAGCGCGTCGACCCTGTCCAGCGAGCGGCAGATGGTGTCGGGTTCGGGCTCGGGCGGCATGGGACGACTCGGCGGTTTCAGCGCCGAACGTCTGATCACTCTGGCCAAAGAGACGGGCCGGTGGGAGGACCCCGTCATCCGGGCCAAGATTGTGCGCCTGTGGGCTCAAGAGCAGGTTCGCGGCTGGACCAATGCCCGCGTGCGTGCTGCACTTTCGGCCGGGCAGTCCCCCGGGGCCGCGTCCTCGATCGGCAAGGTGCACCAAGCCACTCTCAACCAGCAGATCCAGGACGTGATGGTCGACCTATTGGGCACGGATGCCGTCGCATGGCGGGTTACCGACGATCCGGATGCGTTGCCGCCCGAGGTGCACGGCATGTTGCGCAGCCTCGCCAACGCGACCGAAGGAGGCACCACCGATATCAACAAGAACATCCTCGGGGAACGCGTTCTCGGGCTGCCCAGGGAGCCGGACCCGTGGAAGGGCAAGCCGTGGAAGGATGTTCCACGTTCGTGAGCACGTATCAGCGGCTGATCGTGGAAAAGTCACACGGCATCGGATGGTTGATCTTGGATCGGCCCGAGGCCGGCAATGCCTTCGATGCGCTGATGCTTGATGAACTCGAGGCGGCATGGGCCGACCTCGACGCCGATTCCGCGGTGCGGGTGATCGTCAATACCGCAAACGGCAAAGCGTTCTGCACGGGCATGGACGTCGTCCAGGTCGCCCGGGACAAAGCAGCCATGCGCCGGCATTCGCGGCGGACCCGAGATGCGACGCTGAGGATCTCGTCCTGGCACTGCCAGGTGTGGAAGCCGGTGATCGCGGCGGTCAACGGTGTATGCGCCGGGGGCGGATTGCACCTCGTCGCCGACGCCGACATCGTGATCGCCGCCGAGTCAGCGTCTTTCGTCGACCCCCATGTTTCGGTGGGTCAGGCGGTGGCCTACGAGGCGATCACCTTGTTACGAAAGTCGCCGATGGAGGCGATCACGCGAATGACACTCAGCGGCACCGGCGAGCGCATCTCGGCCCAGCGCGCCTACGAGTTGGGAATCCTGTCCGAGGTGGTACCCGCCGATCGGCTGCGGGAGGCAGCCGCGCGCCTGGCTGGGGCCGTCGCGCTGAACTCACCGACGGCCATGCGCGCCACCAAGAAAGCGCTCTGGCGGTCCCTGGAAGTCGGCCTCACGCAAGCACGCGGTGAAGCCGCCGAGGAGATCTGGCGGTTGCGCAACCATCCCGACCACGCCGAGGGCGTCCGGGCGTTTCGCGACAAACGGATTCCGCAATGGCAACCGTCCCCGGATGCGCTGGAGGTCCCATGACATTTCAACGGCTGATCGTCGAGCGGCGCGGACCCGTTGGCTGGATCATCAACAACCGACCCGACCGACTCAACGCGTACGACACCGTGATGCGCGACGAATTCCCCAGAGCGTGGCGACAATTGGACGCCGATCCCGAGGTCCGCGTCATCGTCCACACCGGCAACGGCCGCGCCTTCCAGGTCGGCGCGGATGTCGAGGACCTCGACGGCGAAGCGGTGCAGCAATTCCAGGAGACCATGCGCACACTCGATCTCAAGCTCACCGCCTGGCACTGCAACGTCGGCAAGCCCGTGATCACGGCGGTCAACGGCGTCTGTGCGGGTGGCGGCCTGCACTGGGTGGCCGACGCCGATGTGGTGATCGCCGCGGCGGATGCCACGTTCGTCGACCCGCACGTGTCCATCGGTCAGGTCTCCGCACTGGAGACGATTGCCCTGATGCGCAAGATGCCGGCCGAGGCCGTGTTGCGGATGGCACTGGTCGGCAGTCATGAACGGCTGAGCGCTGCGCGTGCTTACCAACTCGGCATGATCAGCGAGGTCGTCGATCCGCCCGAGCGGCTGCCCGACGCGGCGCAGGCCCTCGCCGAGAAGATCGCCCGGAATTCACCGGCGGCAATGCGGGCCACCAAGCGGGCGTTGTGGGGTGCGCTGGAGTACGGCCTGACGGATGCCTGCCGGGCCGGCGCCAAGCATCTGACGTCGATGTGGGGGCACCCGGACCAGAGCGAGGGCCCACTGGCGTTCGCGGACAAGCGGCCACCGGAATGGCGACCGCTGGTGGGTGATTCGTGAGCCTGGCGGACCTGCTCGACGGCCTGCCCCCCGTGGCGGTGCACACGTTGACCACCGACGTGTCCAGCGCCGAACTGGCCGCTGGCGCCGCACGGCTCGGTGCACTGTTGGCGGATTGCGGTTTGGCGCCCGGTCAGGTGGTTGCGGCCATGCTGCCCAACGACGCGATCACCGTCGCCGCCCTGTTCGGCACCTGGCGGGCCGGCGGGGTGTACACCCCGCTGAACCCGCGGGCCGCCGATGAGGAGCTGACTGCCCAGCTGCGCACCTTACGGCCGCGCGCCGTCATCGCGACACCCGAACTCACGCAACGCTTCTCGGGGTCCGGGCTGACGCTGCTCACCGGTGCAGCTTTGGACTGGTCGGTGACCTGCGCCGGCCAGCACGCGACCGGTCTGCGCCAATACGACTCCGACGTCGCGCTGCTGCAGTTCACCTCGGGAACCACCGGTGCACCGAAGCCGGTGCCACTGCGGCACGGCACCGTACTCGACCTGATCGACCGCCTACTGGAGAAACTCCGCGGCCCCAGATCGCTGCCGGACCGCGAGAAGCGGCCGCCGATGCCGAACCTGGTACCGCTGTCACTGTCTCTGTGGGCCGGGATCTACCAGGTGCTGTTCGCATTCCGAGCGGGTTCGGGTGTGGTGCTGATGGAACGTTTCGCCGCAACGGATTTCGCCGCAATGGTTAAGCGCTATCAGTTGCGCTCCACCGTGTTGCCGCCGGCAGCATTGACGATGGTGCTACATGACGACCAGGTCACCGACCTGTCGCCACTGAGGATCGTCCGGTCGATCACCGCCCCATTATCACCAGCGCACGCCCGCCGCTTCCGTGACAAATTCGGCGTGACGGTGCTCAACTCCTACGGTCAAACCGAACTGGGCGGCGAAGTCGTCGGCTGGTCGGCGGCGGATGCGCGCGAATGGGGCGAAATCAAGCTGGGTTCCGTCGGGCGCCCGCTGCCCGGCATCGACGTGACGATCGCCGACGACGAGGTGCTGGTACGCACGCCGACCACCGCGGCGCGCAAGATCGATCCTGGCTTCCTCGACCGGTTGACCGACGATGGTTGGTTCCACACCGGCGACCTTGGCTGGTTTGACGACGACGGCTTCCTGTGGCTGGACGGCCGGGTGTCGGACATGATCAATCGTGGTGGGCTGAAGGTCTTTCCCGGCGCGGTAGAAGACGTGCTGGCCGGCGCCGTCGAGGTGCGCGAGGCGGCGGTGGTCGGGGTTCCCGACGAACGACTCGGCGAGGTGCCCTGGGCGTTTGTGGTGCGTACCGACCCCGCGCTCACCGAATCCGAACTCGTGGCGTGGTGCCGCGAACGATTGACGCCCTACCGCGTCCCGGTGCGCATCGTGTTCGTGGCGCGATTGCCGCGCAACGATGTCGGCAAGGTGGTCAAGCGCGAGTTGGCGGTGCTGGCAACTCCGTGAGTCATGGCGCAATTTTGAGCTGCGCACCGGGCCACCGCCGGAAGGCCAGCGTCCAAGGGTCGGCGTAGACACCGGGTAGGCCGCGGTAAGGCATCCGACGCTTCAATATCGGCCGGACTATCGGCCGCAGCGCCGCCAACACGAACCGCCACTTGCCGACGCGCGCACGGATCTCCTGCAGCGCGCTCGGCCAGGAATGGTTTTGAAAGCCAAGCACCTCCTGTGCCGGCGCGGTGTCCATCCAGTCGCAGACAAACCACGCGCGGTCGTCTTCCGGATCGCCCGGCCGGCCCGCCGGATAGCAGTTGGCCAGTCCGATAGCGGCCGCCATCGCCGGCCCCATCTCGCCTTGCAAGTGCCGGTGGCTTGCATCGCCACCGATCATGAATATCTCCCCGCTGATTTCCAAGGTTGCGGCAGCCGCGAACGCGCTGGCCGCATCACGCGCATCGACGGAGTGAATGCGGCCATCAGAGGGTGCCGACCACTCCAGGAACAGCACGTCGCCGTTGATCGGCAGGGACTGCAACCGGGTACTGACGACCGCACCGAGACGCAGTACCACCCAGTCCAGTTGCGAGGCGCGCACCAACCGCTCCGCCTCGAGCTTTTGGGCGCCGTAAGACTCGACCGGCTGAAGCGGCGAGTCGGCGCGGAGAAATTCGTTCCGGTGCGGATTGCGCGAACCATGGACCGCGACGCTGGACGCGTAGACGAAGCGCGGTCGCTGCGGCAGTTGTTCGGCGGCCGTCAGCAGGGATCGCGTGGCATCGACGTTGACCCGCTGGGCCAGTGCAGAGTTCAAATAGCTTGCGGTGGGAATGACAGCGGCAAGATGCACGATCACTTGCGGCGCTACCGCTGTGAGCAGGGCCGCGACCTGGTCGCAGTCGGCGAGATCCGCCCAGCGCACTTCGACGTTCCCCGGTAGGCGGCGCGCAGCCTTCTGATTGCCGGGCGTGCACAGATCGGTGGCAACTACGGCAACACCCCGCTCGTGCAGTCGCGCTACCGTCTCGGTGCCTACCAACCCGAACGCACCGGTCACCAGAACCTTCACCACTCACCCACCGCGCCCTCTGGCTTGAGAATAATTACTCTCATTATCGAGAGTGATGTTATTCTCACATGACAATCGGGCTTTCCACGCAGGAGGTGTCGACCATGTGGCAGGAGCTGGCCCGTATGGCGGTGACATGGGTGGTCATGTGCGGACTGGTCGCCTTCTTCTATTGGATGCTGGGGAACATAGGCACGTTTTGAACTACCTGCTAGACAATCTCTTTCACTGACAATGAGGCCAGGCACATGGACGAGCAAGATCGACGGCGCAGGCGCGGCCTCATCGCCTTCCAGATCTTCATCTACGGCATGCTCATCGCAATGTTCGCCATCCAAGTCCAGATGTACCTGACCAGGGATTGGTAGTCGATCATGACGCCGAGTCCGGAGGCCATTGATCAACACGAGGATCAGACCCGGCAGACGCAACGCCGTGCCGACCGATGGTTGATCGCGGGTACCGCTCTGATGGGCACACTGGTCCTCGGCGCCATCGGCCTGGTCGTGTTCTGCCGCGGACTTTTCTTGTTGCGGAAGGCGCAGCGCGACGGACTCTCCGTTCGCCCGACCATGGTCACCCTCATCGGGTACGTCGTCATTCTGGACGCAGCCCTGAACAGCATCGGATGGGCGCTGGACCTTTTCGCCAACCATGCCCTGATCACCCGAACCGTGTTCACCGCCTGGGGCAATCTGATCGATGCCGGATATTTCTGGCACTACAACGAACTTTGGATCGGAGGCGCCAGCGCACCCGGCGAGAAGGCCTGGGTCATGGTCTGCGTCCTGATCGCATTCCCGATGCGGATTGCCGCCGCCATCGCGTTTCTGCAGATGAAGCGCTGGGGACACCAGTGGCTGATCGTGACTTGCTGGTTCGGGATCGTCTTGTGGACCGGCTACATCTTCAACATGACGATGTACGCGGACGTCAGGTATGCGGGCGTCGGCCTGCCGGTGTTCGGCTGGTGGGCGTTCAACATCTTCTACATCACACCGTTCCTGGCCATCCCGTACCTGCACACCGTCAACCGGGAAATCTTCACCGACTAGCCTCCGACCGACAAGGAAGGGCCGCTGTGCCTGAAAACACCTTGGAATCAACGGCACCGGCCGCAACGCTGCCGATCGGCACGACATCCACCTGGGCACGGATGCACAAGTGGCTGAGGCGAGGTTTGTATATCTGTCTCTTCGGATTGGTCATCGAAGGCTCGATGACCGTTCCGGTGATGGCTGTCTGGTACGGCTGGCCCACGCTGTCCCTGACCGAAATCTGCAGTGAGTTGCTGAAGGTACGCTTTTCCGACGACACGCTCGAATGCCACCAGCCATACCCGATGGGTGGGCCCCCGTTCGGCGGCCCACCGGAAGCCGCCGGCCAACGAACGGCCCGCGATGAGTGGGGCATACAGCCCAAACCGCGTTATCAACGCATCGGTTTTCGGGAGTTGGTGCGAATCCACGACGAGCGTGTCGCAAAGCAGTCAGCAGTTCCGCGCCCCTGACATGTCCGCTGCAACGGTCGTCGTAACACCGCCAGGCGAACTCTCCGCGGCACTGGCCGCCAGCCTGCAGGGGACCGTCGCAGACTCCAACCAACAGGATCTGCCCCAGGCCGACGGAATTGTCATAGTCGTCGATGCGGATCCCAAGGCCGGGCTTCTCACCACACTCGGAACGGACGGCTGGGATCACATCGTCGATGCAACAATGTGGCAGACGCTCACTACGCTGCAACAGGCTCGGCTGTCGGTGCGGCACACCCGCGGACGCATCGTCTTGGTGTTACCGACGATCGGCATTGCCGGCGGTGCCCAACTGGTTGCTTACACGACCGCCATCGAGGGCATCCGCGCGATGGCGAAATCGGCGGCACGCCAATGGGCCTCGCAGGGTGTTGCCGTCAACGCCGTCGCGGCACCCCTGCGCCTGTTCGCCCCCGAACTGGCCGGCGCCGCGAGCCACTTGTCCGCTCCCGCCGTCCGGGACGACTCCGTTCTGCGTTCAGTTGGGGAGGCGGTGAAGTTCCTGCTCCAGCCACACCTCGACCACCTCGTCGGAGAAACGATCATCGTCGATGGCGGATCGATGATGCTGCCGTGACTCTCTCCGGCCTGACAGCCCTGGTGACCGGATCGGGCGGAGGTGTCGGCCGTGGCATCGCGCTGGCCTTGGCCTCGGAAGGCGCCCACGTGATCGTCGCGACCCGGTCTGAGACGGGACTCGCCACGGTTGAGCAGATTACGGCCCGCGGACACATTGCGACATGGGTCCGCTGCGACGTCACCGATGGTGCGGCGGTCACCGATGCGGTAGCTGCTGCGGTCACCACGACCGGCCGCCTCGACGCCGTGGTGCACAACGCCACCAGCAATCTGTCCAGCCAACCGCATCAGCTGGAGGAGGTCGATCGAACTCTTTGGGAACACCACTTCGCCGTGTCGCTCCGCGGCGCGCAGCACTGCGCGACATCCGCGTTCGAGGCCCTCCGCAAGCAGGGCGGAACCTTTCTGGTCATGACCTCGCCGGCGGGCATCGAGGGCAGCGCGACGCTTCCCCTTTACGCCACGATGAAGGGTGCGCTGCGTGGCTTCGCCAAAAGTCTCGCGCGGGAATGGGCTCCGCACCTCATCACCGTGAACGCCGTCTCTCCCCTGGCGTATTCACCCGCGCTGACGGCGGCGATCAGAGCCGAACCCGCCATGGAGGAACGGCTTTCGCGCCGAATCCCGCTGGGGCGAGTCGGAGATCCGGAACATGACATCGGACCGGCAGTCGCCTTTCTGATTGGCCCCGCAGCACGGTACATCACCGGTCAGACGCTGGGTGTCGACGGCGGTCACTACACCAGCCTCTGAACCACCGCCTGGAAATGCTGGTTCTCGATTTCGGATATAGTTATGCCCGTTGCACTGACCGGAGGAGTCGACCGTGGCGGATAAACAAGCACTCGAGGTCTGGGATGCCGACAACCACATGTACGAGACCATCGACGCCTACACCCGCTACCTCCCGGAGCAGTACTCCGAGGCGCTGCAGTTCGTTGAGGTCAAGGGGCGCACGAAGCTACAAATCCTCGGCGTGGTGACCGAGTGCATTCCGAACCCGACCTACGAGGTCATTCCCACCCCCGGCGCGTGGGCGGACTACTACCGGGGGATCAACCCGGAAGGCAAGACGTTGCGGGAACTTGCTGACCCGATCCGTTGCCCCGACGAGTTCCGGCGCCCTGACCTCCGACTGGCGTTGATGGACCGCCAAGGCGTCGACGGTGCGGTGATGTTCCCTACGACAGCGGGCATGCTCGAGGAACGGACGAAATCGGACACCGAACTGACGCACGCCATCACCCACGCCTTCAACCGCTGGCTGCTCGATGACTGGACATTCAACTACCAAAACCGGATATTCGCCGTTCCCGCAATCTCTCTCAACGATCCGGCCAAGGGCGTCAGGGAGCTCGAATGGTGTCTGGACAAC
Source organism: Mycobacterium asiaticum (assembly GCF_001668675.1). GTDB lineage: Bacteria > Actinomycetota > Actinomycetes > Mycobacteriales > Mycobacteriaceae > Mycobacterium > Mycobacterium asiaticum_D. Next base: position 33,693 of record NZ_LZKQ01000127.1, read on the forward strand.
GGCGCCAAGACGGTGTTGATCAGGCCTGCGCCGGTACCGCGTGAAGACGGCACCTCGCGCTCGCCCGCACTTCCCGAGTTTGACGATTTCTGGCGTCTTGTCGAGGCCTCGGGTATCGCGGTGCAGATGCACAATTCCGACGCCGGTTACGACCGCTACCTGAACGACTGGGAAGGCGGCGATGAATTTCAGGGCTTTCAATTGACGAAGTTCCGCGGCTTCATCTACGAAGAGAGCCGCCATATCTTCGACACCCTCGCGGCCTTCATCGCGCACGGTGTGTTCGAGCGCTTTCCCGGGTTGCGTATCGGCGTCGTCGAGAACGGCGGTTCCTGGGCGCAGCGGTTGATGGAGGTCTTCGACCGGGTGTACCGCAAGAAACCCCGCGATTTCAGTGAGCATCCGTGCGACGTGTTCCGCAGGCATGTTTGGGTCAATCCGTTCCACGAAGAGGACATCTCCCACCTCATCGACATACTCGGTGCAGATCGAGTGATGTTCGGGTCCGACTACCCCCACCCGGAAGGTCTCGCCGAGCCCGCGGAATTCGTGTGGGAACTCGAGGATCTTCCGCCCGATACCACGGCACGGGTCATGGGAGGCAACCTGAAGGAACTCGTCGGCGTCTGACGAGACGTCGGCTCGGCTACGAGAAGCGCGAACGCAATTCGTTCTTCAAGACCTTGCCGGTCAAGTTGCGCGGTAAGGCCGGCACGACCTCAAGTCGTTCCGGGAACTTGTGGCGACTCAACCCCTGAGCCTGACAATGTTCGGCCAGCGCGCCGAGCGTGAGTTCGCTGCCGGGTTGCGCGACCACGATGGCGCAAACCCGTTCTCCGGTGCGAGGATCCGGCACACCGATCACCGCAACGTCGGCGACCCCGGGATGGGTGGCCAACGCACCCTCGATTTCGAGGGCCGAGATGTTCTCCGCGTTGCGGATTATCGCGTCCTTGATCCGGCCGGTGATGATGACGTTGCCGTCGGCGTCGATACGGCCGCGGTCTCCGCTGCGGAACCACCCGTCGGCATCGAATGCCGCGGCGTCCAGCGAGCCGTCGACATATCCGAGGAAACACTGGGGTCCCTTGAGGCGGAGTTCACCCTCAGCGCCGACGGCGACCTCACTCCCGCTGTCATCGACGACCCGTACCGAGACGCCGGCAACGGGCCGCCCTACCGTGCGGTCGAGCAGGTCGGGGGCGGCCTCGGGTGTTTGCGAAGTCGCGACCGGGAACTCGGTCAGGCCCCAGGAGTTGGCGACGCCGTTTACGGAGAACGTTTCACGCACCTGCCTGCCCAGCTCCGCGGTGATCGGCGCGCCTCCGCCTACGCAGCCGCGCAGATGGGGATAGAGCGGTTCGGTCCCGTGCGTCCGTTGCGCCGCCATGTAAGCGACGAAAAAGGGTGTCGCCGTGCCCAACAGCGTGGGGTGGTGCGCAGCCACCGCCTGCGGCGTGGTCGCGGGGTCGAAGAAGTCGAACAGCACCAACCGCATTCCGGTACGCAGGCTGGCCGCCAACATGGCGGCACCGCCGATATGCGAAATGGGAAAGGGAATCGGGTTGACGTCGCTGCTGGACGCCCCCACGATGCCGACCACGCCGGCAGAACCGGCGATCACCGAACGATCGCAGTGGCGAGCACCTTTCGGTGCGGCCGTGGTCCCCGAGGAGTAGTAGATCCAGCGTGGGTCTTCCGCGGAGGTAGGAGGGTCCGGTAGCGCGGCGGAGTCGCCGTCGGGTAACCGAAGCCGGCCGGTGGCAGGTGCGTCGTGGTCGATGACGACTACCGACATTGTGCGTTCGCTCGCTACCGCATGCGCGAGCGCGGTGTGGTCGAACCCGCGCCAGCGGCCGGGGACGATCAACACTTCGGTCGCGAGTTGTTCGGTGACGAAACGGACTTCGCTCTCACGCCAGATCGGGAGGATGGGGTTCTGCACCGCACCCAATCGCGCGAGCGCCACCATCACCACCATGGTTTCCAGCGTGGTCGGTAGCTGCCAGGACACCACGGTGCCTGCCCTCACCCCGGACTGCACCAGCGCCGCGGCGGTCCGCAACGCCTCGTCCCGGAGTTGGACGCAGGTGAGACTGCGACCGTAATCATCAGAGAGCACCACCCGGTGCGGATGTGTTTCGGCTACCGCATTGACGAGACCCCAAAACGTCTCGGCGCCTTCTGGCATGCTCACCCGCTCGGTAACAGCAGCCGGCGCTTCGCCAGGATATTACGCATCATCTCCGAGCTCCCGCCCGAGATCGTATAAGCCCGTGACCACAACCAGCATTCTCGCAGACGTTCTTTGGCTTGCTGGACGCGCGCGTCGTCGGAGCCCGAATCCCCTGCGGTGGCGGCCAGTTCGGCACCATACGCCGCGACGCGGTGATACGTCTCGGCGAAGCTCAGCTTCGCGATCGAGCCGTCACCAGGCTGATCCGCACCCACAATGAGCCGTTCCACGTGGTCGTCGATGAACGCCTTGGCCACCTCGACCTCGACAACCAGCCCGGCGACGGCTTGCCGGATGTCGGTGTGCTGCAGCGCGGGTACGCCGTCGAGCTTCGCATTGCTCGCCACCGTCACCAGGTCGTCGATCAACAGCTCGAGCAGGATGACGTTGCCGCCGATGCCGAATCGCTCGAAATCCAGACCGGACATGATGATCGACCAGCCCTGCCCGATTTCACCGATGAGGCTGTTCGCTTCCAGCACCACGCCGGTCAAAAAGACCTCGTTGACCTCGATCGCACCGCCGACGGTACGGATCGGCCGGACTTCGACTCCCGGCGTGGACAGCGGCACGGCGAAGATTGACAGACCGTGGTGGCGGGACGAGGCCGGATCTGTGCGAATCAGCGCCAGGCCCATGTCCGCCCAGTGTCCATCGGTGATCCACGTCTTCTGCCCATCCAGTACCCAACTGCCGTCCTCCCGGCGGACGCCGCGACTGCGGACTCCGGCGATGTCGCTGCCGGCGTCGGGCTCGCTCAACAGCTGGCACCACACGTGCTCACCCCGTCTGATCTTCGGCAGCAGCGTGCGCTGCTGTTCCTGGGAGCCGAAGTGCAGCAATACATGAGCGGCGAGATTCACCTGCTCGACCGGGCGCGGCGCACGGGCTCGCAGGATCTCCTCACTGACGATGCGGTCGTGCAGGGGATGGTGATCCGGGCGGCCGCCATGCTCGACGGGCCAGTCCGCGCCGACGAAGCCCGCGTCGAACAGCCCGGCGAACCAGGTGCGCAGGTGAGCCTCCTGCTCGGCATTCTCCGGTGCCCGATTCCCTTCGCGCGCTTCGAAGGGTGGCGCGTGCTTGGCGATGTGTGTCCTGACCCGATTCCTGAAGGCCGCCAGCTCTTCCGCGCTGGGCCGGCCGGCGAAATCGCTCACCAGCCCAACACCTCGGCGAGCCGCACCCGGCTTGTGCGGGCCGTGCCGATCAGGTGGCCATTGGTGAAGACCCGTCGCAGTTCGTGATGTAGGGGGTACTCCCACGTGAAACCGATCCCGCCGGATAGTTGCATGCACTCGTCCACGGCCGCGGTCGCCTCCGCGGCAACGAAGGCGTGGGCTACGGTCGCCAACACGGTGCCCCGGTCGTCCCCGGCGGCCAGGGCACGCGCGGCCTTCATGACCACAGCGCGGGCCTTGACTTCGAACACGAACCGTTCCACCAGGCGGTGTTGTATTGCCTGAAAACTTGCGATGGGCGCGCCGAAGGCTTTGCGCTCCTTCAGATAGCAGACCAGCCGGGCGAGGGTCATGGAAACAGCGCCGACCGAGTCGGCCGCCACCAGTAGCTGCGCGACGGCCATCAGCTGGTCGGCTCGCTCGGGTGATCCGATCGGCACCGTCGCCGCCCCGGTGATGTCGACGCGCTCGACCGGGCGGCAGACGTCAAGGAGAGCAGGGTCGGGATGACTGCGCGTCGCCCTCGCGTCGATCAGCTCAATTCCCTTGGTGCTCAACGTGATTATCAAGTCCAGCGCCTCCGGTCGCACGACCAGTGCGGTCTCGTCGGTCACGAGTCCCGCTGCGGCAGCACCGGTGAGCAGGGCGGGTAGCCAGCGCCGTCTGATCTCATCCGGCGCCGAGGCGACCGCCGCGGCGGCCACGACGGTCCCCAGCCACGCTGACCGGTCCTGGGCTCGGCCGAGTTCCTCGGCGACGACGCACGATTCGACCGGGCGCCAGCCCGCACCACCCATCGTCTCGTCGACGAGCAGCCCGGTCCAGTCCAGCGCGGCCAGGTCGTCGACGGAATCCTTTTCGCCTCGTTCGGACAGGTAGTCCCGTGCCGACGCCCGTAGTAGGTCGAGGTCGATGTCGGCCGAGTCCGCAGGGTCCATTCCGCGGCTCAGCCCCGACTGAGCAGTTGGTCGGCGTTGTCGCGCATGATCCGCTTCTTGGCGGCGTCGTCGAGCGGGTCGAGCAGTTTGACGAAGTCGGCTGGTTCGGCCAGTCCCTCGGCGTGCGGGTAGTCCGAACCCATCAGCAGGCATTCGTCGTAGCCCAGCCGGCCGACGATGGCCGGAATGTCGTCCTCGGGGTAGGGAACCACACCGACGTGGCGGCGGAAGATCTGCGACGGGCGCTCGGTGAGCTTGCCGCCGATCCACGGCCCATTGCGTCCCATTCCCCGGCTCTTGTCCATGTGGACGACGAACTGGGGCACCCATTCCGCGCCGTGCTCGGCGACCAGAACGTTCAGGCCGGGAAAGCGCCCGAAAAGGTTGTCGAAGATGAGCGCGGACAGGGTGTCCTCGATTGGACGTTGCCCGTAGATGTTCATCCACTGCCAGGCCGACATGTGCCACGCGGCGGGATCGGGGTTGTGCCCCCAGGCGGGCGAGATGGCGTCGAAGTACCAGTACGGCTGGATGTGGAAGGTCAAGGTGCAGCCGGCTTCCTGCAGCCGGGCGTAGATCGGGTCGAAATACGGGTCGCCCGGGGAACGCCCGTAAGCGGGCCCGGTCGGCAGCAGCACCAGGCGCGCGCCCTGCTCGATGATCGCTTCGGTCTCTTTGATGGCCGACTCGAGGTCACGCAGCGACAGCAAAGCGGTGGCGTAGAGACGGTCCTGGTAGTTGAACCCCCATGTCTCATCGAACCATCGATTGAACGAGCGCAGGTTGGCGTACAGAGCTTCCGTGTCGTCAACGTAGTGCTCGGCGGCCAGTGCCATGCCGGCCGGGAAAATCACCGCGCGTTCGACGTTCTGGTGGGCCATTACGTCGAGCCTCGGCTCGCGCTGCAGGTACTCGGGCTGCATCGGCTGCGGCTCGTAGGTCTCGTCCGGGTTGCCCGATCCCATCTGCTTGAGCATTTCCTTGAGCGAGCCCGGTCGATACGCGAGGTCGAAGCCCAGTCCGGCCTCGCTGTTGAACGTCGCAATCCGGTGGCCGGCAAGGATGACTTCTTTTCCGTCGGCGGCGACGACGGGTGCGATGGCGCGGTCGTGAAATTTCTTGGGCAGGTAGCGGGTGAACGCGTCGCGTGTCTCGTAGCAGTGAGTGTCGCAGTCAAAGATCCCGTAGTCGAGTTTCGTCACTCCGCCGCCCCTTCTACCGAGAATGATTATTCTCTATTTTCAGAAAACATACTATCCTGGTCCGGCAACGCTTATCCCGGGCCTGTTCTGAACGAGCTGCCCCGGAGCACGTGCTTCTGCAACGCCACTGGAAGACAACGTGATCGGTGGGCAGGAGGTCATCTGTGCCGGCAACCGAGGTCGACGACCTCCGCCGCGTCGTGCGGGACTATTTGTCCGCGACGTCGTCCAGCGAGACCGTGCGCAGGCTGATGGAAACAGACAGCGGGTTCGACGAGACAGCTTGGCGACAAATCGCCGGCGAGCTCGGCTTGACGGGCATCGCGGTTCCCGAGAAATGGGGCGGCGCTGGTGCCGGAATGACGGAACTGGCGGTGGTACTGGAAGAGATGGGGGCAGCGTTGCTGTGCTCACCCTTCTTCGCCACGATCGCGCTGGCAACCCAGGCGGTCCTGGGCAGTGGTGATCAGCATGCGATTGAGCGGTTCGTACCGCGGTTCCTGGACGGTTCAAGCACTGCCACGCTGGTCCTCAACGACCGGCTCGATGCGTGGGATCCGGCCGCCGTCACGCTGCGGGCCCACCGTGACGGCGCCGTACACCGTATTCACGGCCAGGCACCGCTCGTGCTCGACGGTCACACGGCCCAGGTCATCCTGGTGGCCGCGCAAACCGCGGCCGGTATCTCACTGTTCGCCGTGCAGGGCCGGCCGGATGGCCTGCGCCGCAGCAGACTTAACACGCTCGACCGAACCCGCAAGGTCGCCCGGCTGGAATTCGACGGCGTCCCAGCCGAGTTGATCGGAACCGACGGCGATGCCGCAGGGTTTCTGGGGCGCACCGCGAATCAAGCCGTCGTCGCATTGGCCGCCGAACAAGTCGGTGCTGCACAACGGTGCCTGGACATGGCCGTCGACTACGCCAAACAACGCATTCAGTTCGGCCGGGCCATCGGCAGCTTTCAAGCCGTCAAGCACCGGTGCGCGGACATGCTGGTGCTGGTCGAAGGCGCTCGCTCGGCGGCGATGCACGCCGCGGAAGTGGTCGGCACCGACGAACTGGCGACCGCGGCGTCGGTAGCGAAGATGGTGTGTTCCGAGGCGTTCTTACAGGTCAGCCTGGACAACATGCGAATCCACGGCGGCATCGGCTTCACCTGGGAACACGATGCCCATCTGTACATACGCCGCGCCAAGGCCAGTCAGCTGATCTTCGGGACACCGGATCACCACGCGCAACGACTGGCATCGCTCCTCTCCTGAAAGGACTCACGTGACCATCTCGTACTCCCTCGAATTGCCCACCCAGCGCGTCGAGGCAGTGGATGAGTTCGTTTGCGCGGAGGCCATCACCGACATCGCCAAGGCGGCCGAGGCAAGCGGATTCGCCGCGGTCCATGTCACCGACCATCCGGCGCCGGACGCGAAGTGGCTGGATCACGGTGGGCATCACGCCCTGGACCCGTTCGTCGCGCTGGCTTTCGCCGCCGCCGCCACCACCGACGTCAAGCTGCTGACGAACGTCTACATCGCGGCGTACCGCAACCCCTTCCTGGGCGCGAAGTCGATTCAAAGCCTTGCCGTGCTGTCCGGTGGGCGCCTCATCCTGGGCACCGCCGCGGGCTACCTGAAGCCTGAATTCCGGGCATTGGGTGTCGATTTCGACAATCGTGGCGCTCTGCTCGACGAGGCGCTGGATGTGCTGGGCAAGGTCCTCACCGGCGAGGACATCGCTTACCAGGGCACGTCATTCGCCGCCCGCGGTGTCCGGTTGCGCCCGCTACCACAAACGCTTCCGCCGGTATGGGTGGGCGGAAACAGCAAGCCGGCCATCCGGCGTGCCGTTTCACGCGCGCAAGGGTGGGCTCCATTCAACACGTTCGGCTACGCCACGGCCTCCCGGACCGCGGAGATCTCAACCATCGAAGAGCTGGACGCTGCGATCGGCTGGGCCCGGGAGTATGCGGCCGAGATCGGCCGCACCGCCCCGCTGGACATCTGCTTCTCGGCAGGAAATCTGCTCGACGACAGCAAGTCGAGCGACGAACGCCATGACACCATTGACAGACTGGCCCGGGCCGGGGTCACCTGGCTGACCATCGCGCCGCCGGGAGCGGACCGCGCCGAGGTCATTGAACGGGCGCAGGGCTTCGCCAAAGAGTTCATCGCGACACGATAACGTCAATTCTCATGCCCCAACCGAGCCTGCAAGAACTTCTCGATCCTGCCACCACCGCGCTCGTGACACAGGAATGTCAGGGCGGTGTTGTCGGCCCCCAAGCCGGTCTGCCGCTACTCGCGGAAGAAGCGCAACGCGAGGCCATTCCGAATATCGCCAAGCTACTTGCCGCCGCGAGGTCGGTACAGGTGACGGTTGTGCACTGCCTCGTTCAGCGGCGCGCCGACGGCCGAGGGTCCAACACCAATGCCCGGCTGTTCGCGGCCGGCAAATCGTTCACGGTGGACCTCACCCCGGGCAGCCCGGGCGCGTCACTGCTGCCGGAGCTGGGTCCCGAGCCCAGCGACCTGGTCCTCACCCGCACGCACGGTGTCGGACCCATGTGCGGCACCGACCTCGACTCGGTACTGCGTAATTTGAATATCAAGACCATTGTTGGCGTTGGGGTTTCCGTCAACATCGCGATCCCGAACCTGGTGATGGATGCGGTCAATCGCGGGTATCAATTCGTGCTGCCACGGGACGCGGTCAGCGGGTATCCGCGGGAATACGCGGAGTCGATCATCGACAACAGTCTGGCACTGCTGGCTACCGTCACCACCACGGATGCCGTGATCGACGCTTGGAACCGCAAATGATAACGTTGGTTTCCACTAAGCGTAAATAGCTATATTCGCTGCCCGGAGGAAGTGCCATGCCTGCCCGTTCCCTGCCGTACCCGGTTTTCGACATCGACAACCACATGTACGAGACCACGGACGCGCTCACCAAATATCTGCCGAGGGAGCACCGCGGCAAGGTCGGCTATGTCGAGCTCAACGGGCGTCCCAAGCTCGTCGTCAAGGATCACATCAGCCACATGATCCCCAACCCGACGTTCGCGCGGGTCGCCAGGCCCGGCAGCGCCGAGGATTACTTCCTGGGCAACAATCCGGAAGGCCTCACCTTCCGCGAATTCATCGGTGAGGCAATGGATGTCATTCCTGCCTACCAGTTTCCGGCACCCCGGCTCGAACTGATGGACGAGTTGGGCATCGACCAGTGCGTCATGTATCCCACGCTCGCCAGTCTTATCGAGGAGCGCACCACCGACGATGTCATCCTGACCCACGCCATCATCCATGCCCTCAACGAGTGGATGCACGAGCACTGGACGTTCAATTACCACGACCGGATCTTCGCCACCCCGGTCATCTGCCTGCCGCTGGTGGACGAGGCGATCCGGGAATTCCATTGGGGTCTGGAACGCGGCATGAAGACTTTCCTGGTCCGCCCCGCACCGGTACCGAGTCGCTTCGGCGGTTCACGTTCGATGGGCCTGCCCGAGTTCGATCCGTTCTGGGAGGAGGTCGTCAACGCAGGTCTGCCCGTGACCATGCATGCCTCCGACAGCGGCTACCAAAAGCACCTGATGGAGTGGGAGGGCGGCGACGAGTACCTGTCCTTCAAGCCCAGCGCGCTGCGTGAGGTGGTGATGGGGCATCGGGCGATCGAGGACACCCTGGCCGCGATGATCTGCCATGGCGCGCTCACGCGGTTCCCGGACTTGAAGATCCTGTGCGTCGAGAACGGCAGCGGCTGGGTGCGCAATCTGCTCGATCAGCTCAACACCGCCTACCGAATCATGCCCAAAGAGTTCGACGAGCATCCCGTCGAGGTGTTCAAGCGCAACATCTACATCCACCCATTCCTGGAAGACGACCTCAAGGGAATCATCGACATCATGGGCGAGGACCACGTGATGTTCGGTTCCGACTTCCCGCATCCGGAGGGCATCGGTGACCCGCTGAGCTTCGTGGACAGGCTCGACGGCCTGTCCGAGTCGGTCAAGGCGAAGATCATGGGGGGCAACGCGATTGAGCAGCTGGGGCTGAAGGTCTCGGTATGAGCTTGGGCGTTGCGAAGGTTTACGACGGGATCGACGCCTTCGAAGCGCACGTCGGCGAACACCTGGGCTACAGCGACTGGCGTCGAGTCACCCAACAGGAGATCGATCTGTTCGCCGAAGCGACCGGTGACCGCCAATGGATCCATGTCGATCCGGAGAAGGCGGCAACCGGGCCCTACGGCAAGACGATCGCGCACGGCTACCTGACCCTGTCGTTGGTTCCGGTTCTGGTGCAACAGATCTATCGTGTGTCGGGACTGTCGATGCAGGTGAACTACGGATCCGACAAGCTACGGTTTCCGGCTCCCGTGCCGGTCGACTCGCGCATCAGGGCAGGCGCGGAGCTGCTCAAGGTGGAGCGCAATGACAAGGGCGGCCGCGCCACCGTGCGGGTCACCGTCGAGGTGGAAGGCTCCGACCGCCCGGCCTGTGTCGTCGACACCATCGCCGCGATGGTGAGTTAGGCGTTCAGTACGCGCTCACCGATCACCTGTTGCCGGCGCAACGCCTCAATCTGTTCAGCGGAAAGGCCCAGCGCCGCCAAGACCTGCGCGTTGTGCTGGCCGAGGGTTGGCGCCGCCGAGCGGTGATGTCCACCGGTACCCGGCGAGATTCGAAAAGGCCAGCCCGGGAAGCGATGTTGCCCGGTTATCGGATGCTCCAGGTCCTGGTAATAACCGCGCGCTTCGAGCTGATCGACGTCGTACATGCGGCCAGACGTGAGCAGTCGTGCCGCCGGCACGCCTCGCCGCACGAGCGCCGCTTCCAACTCGTCAGGGCGTTGCGTTCGGGTCCACTGGGCGACCGTCTCGTCAAACGCGTCGTGGTTACTCAGCCGCGCCGTTGGCGTGGCGAAGCGCGGGTCGTTCTGCAGCGCATCCTGTCCCATGGCATCCAGGACCGCGTGCCAGTCGGCGTCGTCGCGTACCGACACGGCGACCCACTCGTCCTCGATGCTGGTCGGATAGACACCCTGGGCGTAGCTGCGGTGCCGATTCCCCTCGCGCGGGCGGACCTTCCCGGTCAGCGAGTACTCGATAACCGGCTCAGCCGTCACCGCCGCGCCGGTTTCCACCTGCGCGACCTCGATGAGCTGGCCTTCGCCGGTACGCTTCCGGTGCTCGAGCGCGGCGAGCAGCGCGACCGCCGCGTGCACACCCGCGATGGGATCCGCGGGGCCCTGCAGATTGCACGGCGGGCCGTCCGGATAGCCGGTGGCGGCCGACATGCCGGACACCTGTTCGATGTTCAGCGCCCAGCCCACGTAATCGCGCCACGGCCCGGCCAATCCGAAACCGGGCATGCGCACCATGATCACGTCCGGATTCACCTGAGTGAGGGATTCGTAATCCAGGCCGAACTGCTCGACCACTCGCGGCGAGAAGTTCTCCACCACCACATCAGCTTCGGCCGCAAGGCGCAGTGCCAATTCGCGGCCGGTGGCCGAGGCAAGATCCAGAGTGATATCACGCTTGTTCAGGTTGGTGCCCTGCCAGAGCGGCCCCCGCTCGTACCAGTCATCCCCTTGGCGCAACAGCGCGCCCGAAAAGCGGTGTCCGTCCGGGCGCTGGATGGACTCGACCTTGACCACATCCGCCCCGAAGGCACCCAGGTAGCACGTCAAGTACGCGCCCGCCCAGAACGTGCTCAGGTCGAAGACTTTCAGACCCGCGAACGGCAGGGAATCGCGGGCATCGTCGGCAGGTTCCGGCCGGACATCGCGCTGCGGCCAATCCTGCGGCTTGCCCAGCGTCCGGGCGGGCGCTGGAAGCGGCGGCGCGACAGGCGTTTTGGATAGGCGGAACGCCGGTCCCGGACGGGCGAATCGCCACGTTTCACCACCCGCCTCGACGAAAAATCCCCGCTCCGCGTACTGCGGACACGCCATGATGGTGTCTCCCGCGGAGACCGGCGCCGCGGGGATCCGCATTGCCTGGCTGAGCTCCACCAGATCCGCGACCGTCATCGCATCGAAAAACGGTTGGGCTTTGGCGAAGAATTCGTCGCGCTCGGGGCCCCCGAGCATGATCGCGAGCTGCAGCTCACCGAACTCCGGCAAGCCGACCATTGCGCACACGTCGAGCCAATGCTGTCCGGTGAGGCAGTTGATCCCGATCCAGCCATCAGCGGCACGCACGATGCCCAGCATCGGTGCCGCCTTGGAATTGGTCGGCAGGCCAAGGCTTTTCAACCGGGCGGCCATCAGCATGGGATATGGCAGCGTCGACAGCAGTGACTCGAACATCGAGACATCGACCTCGACCATGCGGCGCTGGGTCGCGGCGGCGGTCCGCAACGCCGTCAATCCGCCGAGTGCCGCATATGCTCCGGCGATGTATTCCGGGATCCGGGCACCTGCCTGCACGGGCGGCCGGTCCGGCTCACGGACGTTGACCCAGCCGGACGCGGCCTGCAGGGTCAGCGAAGTCATCTCCCGGTCCCGTAGCGGGCCGTCCTGCCCGAAGTTCGAGATTCGGACCACAACCAAGCCCGGGTTGCTGCGCAGCAACGAGTTCCGGTCCAGGCCGAAGCTTGCCCGCGCGGGTGCATTCGGCGGCAGGTTCTCGACCAGCATGTCCGCCCCCGCGATGATCTCCCGAACCGCGGCGGCCTCGCTCTGCAATGCGGCATCCACGGTGCACCCGCGCTTGCCGGCATTGAGGTACTCGAAGAGCCCGCTGCGTTCGGGATCCGGCGTGCCGGATGGGAACGGTCCCCACTGTCGCAGCGGGTCGCCTGGCGCCGGTTCGATTTTGCACACATCGGCACCGAGGTCGACGAGCAGTTTCGTGCAGTACGGACCGGCGATCTCGGTGGCTATCTCTACCACGCGCAAGCCCGTGAGCGGCTGATTCATCCGAGTCAGCCCCGCCTGCGAATCGGCACGTTCGCCCAACCACACACGTTCGACATCGCGACGCGTCGCAAACCGCTGCGGTCGACTTCGTAGTCAGGGACCAGATCCAGCAACGCCTCCAGTGCGATGCGGCTTTCCATTCGCGCCAGCGCGGCACCCAGACAGCTGTGCACTCCGTAACCGAACGCCAGATTGAACCCCATTCTTCGGTCACGGTCGATGTCCAGCCGGTCGGGATCGGGAAACATCCGCTCGTCACGCGTTGCTGAACCGGTGACCAGTAGCACGGCGGCACCTTCCGGGATCGTGGTGTCGTGCAACGTTACATCGCGCGTGGCGGTTCGGATTTGGTACTGAGAGGGCGCCTCGTAGCGCAGCAACTCCTCGATTGCCGCGGGAATCCTGCTGCGGTCCGCTCGCAACTTCTGCCACTGGTCGGGAAAGTCGGCGAACGCGACCATGGCGTTGCCCACCAGCTTGGTCACCGTTTCGGCCCCAGCTCCGCCGAGCATGGTGGCAAAGCCGGTGATATCCACATCCGTGAGCTTCTCAATGTGACCATCGCGTTCGATCTCGGTCTCGATGAGCCGACTGATCATATCGTCCTGCGGTGCGGCGCGACGTTGCTGAACGAGGTTGTAATAGTAGATACCGGTCTGCACCGATGCCTCGTAACCCGTTGCTGGAATGGCGATTTCACCGGGGCGTCGTTCGAGCAGGAGATCCAGCCAGAGGCGTATCTGCTCGCGGTCCTGTTTGGGCACGCCGAGCATCGTGGTGATGACCTCGTTCGGGAACAGCGCCGAGAACTCGGCCACCACGTCGAAGGAACGGGGATCGATCGCCTCGATGCGTTCGTAAACCTTCTCCCGCACCATGTCTTCCAGCGCAGCGATGGCACGGGGCGTGAAAACGTTGCTCACCAGCCTGCGCATCTTCTGATGCTCCGGCGGGTCCATCGAGATGATCACCTTCGGTACCGGGATCGCGTTGTCATGGGCCTTGACCATGTCGAGCGTGGCGCCCTTGGCAGAGGAATAGGTTTGGTGATCCTTGGTGGCCGGCGCCACGTCGTCGTACCGCGTCAGGGCCCAGAAATCCCATTTGTCGTTGTAGTACACGGGTGCTTCATCCCGGAGGCGCCGATAGGTTTCGAACGCTCCGTTGAAGAAGTCATCAGAAAAAGGATCGAACACCAGGCGTTCATCGGAAACGGTCGTCGGCCTCGGCGCGCTCACAGGATTGCTCCGGACTCTTTGTAGTTCACGATGGTGTCCCAATCCAAGCCGGCCTCCATCAACACCTCCTCGGTGTGCTGGCCGTGTTCGGGCGCGCCGGGAGCGACGACGGACTGTTCGTCGAACTGGACCGGGTTGCATGGCAGGGAAAAGGGCGCGCCGCTCATTGTGGTTGTGTGCGCAATGTAACCGTTGGCGGTCACCGCGGGGTCCCGGCACAGCTCCCCCGGCGTCTGGACGACACCCCAGGCGCCGGACAGGTCAGCCAGTCGCGTACGCCACTCGGCAAGAGTATGACGCGCAAAGGCCTCGTCCATCAGCGAAATGAGCTCACCGCGGTTCGCGAATCGCGAAGCGGGATCGGCGAATCTGGGGTCGTCGATCAACTCGGGCAGGCCGATGGCACGCATTGCCTCTGGATAGAACTTGTCGAGTTGCAGCATCATCAACTGCACGCAGCGGCCGTCACTGGTGCGATAGGTGCCAACGAGCGGGTTCGGCGCATCGGCGTGGCCGAACTTCGGGATCGAGCTGCCCCCGTGCAGCTGGCTCACCGCGACATCGGGGCTGAGGTTCCAGGCAGCCAGGCCGAGAAGAGAGACGTCAACGATCGATCCTCGACCAGTGGTCGCCTTCCTGTACAACGCGGCGGCGATCCCGCCGGCGATCGTCATCCCTCCCAGCAGATCACCGAAGGCGGGACGCGAGCGCACCAGATCCTCGGCGTCCTCGGTCAGGACGGTCGCGATACCACCACGCGCCCAGTACGAGACGCCGTCATAGCCGGGCGTGTCGGCATCGGGCCCCTTCGGACCGTGCCCCGAACCGCGCACGTAGACGATGTCGGGGTTGGCAGCCCGGATGTCGTCGACATCGATGCCCAGCTTCTTGCGGCGGCTGGGCAGATAGCTGGTCAGAAACACGTCGCAGGTTGCGGCGAGGCGCCGGATGACCTCCTGACCGCCCGGCGTACCCAGGTCGACGCCAATGGATTTCTTGCCCCGGTTGGGGATTTCGATCATGTAGTTCACCGCACGCGTGCCCGCATCCACGATGCCCATGGTCACCAGACCACGTTGTGGATCACCGCCGGTGCGTGGCTCCACCTTGATGACCTCGGCGCCCCACTCCGCCAGCACCGCACCGGCCGAGGGCACGAAGGTCCAAGCGGCAACTTCCAAGACCCGGACCCCGCTGAGTACTTTGTCGCCGGAAATGTCGACCTCCACTAATGAGAATGGCAATTCTACGTTGATCGTATCGGGTTACCACTCAGGGCCGCCGTGATAGCCGCTGAGGCTGGGCGGGGTCTCCGGCGGCCCAGAACGCACGCCAAGTCGGCATCCGGTCGGGCATAGCCGCGCGCAGCTGAACATCGGCCGGCCACCGGATGAACTCTGGCCCAGGGCGCTCGGTGACGTCGACCGAATACCAGGGATGCTCTCGCCGCCTGACGAAACACCACTGCTCGTCGCGCCGTTCGTAGACATCGTCGTAGCGCATCGTGATGACATACCATCCGTCGCCGTCCTCGTGTTCGGCTCGGCAGTAGACTGATCCGGTGGCGCGATCGGCACTGTCGAAAGCGAATTGGTGACCGCAGACGAGGTGGATGCTGCGATAGAAACGCCTCAGGATGCCGTCGTACCAGCGTTTGAGCGCATCCCTGCCTCGTCCTTGCGCGCCCGCCTCGACGTCATCGACAAATAACGCCACCAAGGCATCCAGATCACGTGCGTCCAAAGCCATCGCGTATCGGCTGGGCAGCTGACTGATAGCCAGGCTTGACTCGACCCGGTCGACTCGGTCGACGGCCGCGGGATTGCCTGATTGGGTCGACACCGGGATCAGTGTAGCCCGGCGTCGCAGAGCGAGAACCGGAGTTCTCGTATTGGGACAAGGCTACTATCCTGCGCGTATGCCCTTCCCGCAGATGGTGCCCACCATTCCCGAGTTGGTGAGGTCCAGCGCGGCACGCTTCGGGGACTTACCTTTCCTCATCGCGGGCGGGCAGGAATTGACCTATACCGATCTCGACCGGCGGTCCGCCAGACTGGCGACCGCGCTGCTGAACGAAGGCATCGGTAAGGGTGACCACATCGGAATCCTGATGCCCAACAGCGTCGACTGGGCGCTGGTCTGGTTTGCTGTCACCCGCATCGGCGCGGTCGCCGTGCCGCTCAACACCTTTCACCAAGCGCCCGAGTTGGCCTGGACGGTCCGGCATGCCGACCTGCGAGCCGTCCTTGCGTGGTCGAAGTTCCGCAACCACGACTTCCTGTCCAGGCTCGAAGAGGCACTGCCGGGATTGGCCGGTCAGCACCGCCCGGGCCGTATCGCGGTGTCCCAAGCTCCTTACCTGCGCACCGTCGCCGTGTGGGGACCGTCCGACCGGGCATGGACGACGACACTGGCGACAGGCGGCACACCGTCGGATAGCGAAGCGAGATTCCTTCTCGAGGTCGAATCATGTGTGACACCGGCTGACGAGGTGGCAATCATCTACACCTCGGGCAGTACCGGGGATCCGAAAGCTCCGGTGCACACCCACGGAGCGTTGGTACGCCATACCTACAACCTCACTTTTACATACGACGTCACCCGCGAGGACGTGATGTTCACCGCCATGCCGTTTTTTTGGGTGGGCGGCTTGATCACAGGCCTGCATGCGGTCATTCACCACGGCGCGACCCTCGTTACCCAACCGGCATTCGACGCAACCGAGGCCCTGCAACTCATCGAGGGCTATCGCGCGACCATCACGCTGGGTTGGCCGCAGCAAGGCAAGACACTCGCCGAACACCCCGAATTCGCCCGGCGCGACCTGACATCGGTACGCCGCACCAGCATGCCCGCAATGGTTCCGCCCGAGCGGCGCCCGCAGGGCCCCAACGCGCTGGGCATGAGCGAGTTGTGCGGCAATCACATTGGTGTGGATCCGTACCCACCGCAACCACCCGAACGGGCGCAAACCGGCGGGTTCTCCGTTGAGGGACTCAGCCATATCCTCGTTGATCCCATTACCGGACAGCGGGTGCCTAGCGGCACGCCGGGTGAGATCTGGGTTCGAGGTTTCTCGTTGATGCAGCGTCTGCACAAGCGGGAACGCGAAGAAGTTTTCACTCCTGACGGTTACTACCGCACAGGCGATTGCGGCGTACGCCACGACGACGGCTGGATAACATTCACCGGCCGGCTAGGTGAGCTGATCAAAACCGGGGGCGGCACCAACGTCACACCCGGCGAAGTCGAACTCGCACTGGCTGATTGCGATGGCGTGCTGGAGGCATACGTCGTCGGTACCGAGGACGCTGCCCATGCAACGGTCGTCGCCGCGGCGGTGGTGCCACGGGGCGGGGCTTCGCTTGACGGGGAAGCGCTGCGATCGCAATTGCGCGCTCGGCTGTCCGCCTACAAGGTGCCGAAGTTCATCTGGGTCACGGCGAAGCAGGATCTTCCATTCACGGCGAGCGGGAAGGTCAAGAAGTCAGAACTGGCACAACTACTGAGTCGACTGTTGGCACAACGCTAGGAGGAGCGAACACGATGGAGGACAAAGTGCTGCGAGTGGCGGTGGTTTCCACCGGCGGTGTGGGCAGCCTCGCGGTGCGTGCAATAGTCCGGCGCCGGCACCTGAAACTCATCGGCGTGTGGGTGCACAGCGCCGAGAAGACGGGCCGGGATGTCGGGGAGATTGTCGGGCTCGGCCCCATTGGCGTGACGACCACCGCCGATCTGAACGACATCATCGCGCTCAAGCCCGACTGTGTGGTGTACGCCGCGGCCAGTCCCGAGATGGACGCGGCCGCGGTTGGTGATTATGTCCGATTACTGGCAGCCGGCATCAACGTAGTCACGACCAATACACCGGGAATGATGTTCCCCGACAGATGGATCCCTCCTCTCGCCGACCAGGTCCGTGCTGCGGCACTGGCCGGCGACGTCACCATTTACACCTCAGGCATCGAGCCGGGCTTCGCAGGTGACCAATTCGCCGTGCTGCTGTCGACGTTGTCCAACACCATTCGCTCGGTACGCGCTCAGGAGATCTTCGACTACTCGGCCTATCCGAACGAGTACCTGATGTTCGAAGCGATGGGATTCGGCCGTCCCCTCGATTTCACACCGCTGCTTGAATTGGAAGGCGCGCAGCAGTTCGCATGGGGACCGCCTATCGGGCTCGTTGCACGGGCACTGGGTGTTGAGCTCGAGAAGGTCACCGAAAGCTATGAACGTGTGATGACACCGCGCGACCTGCACGTTGCCTGCGGACTGATTCCGGCGGGTACCTGCGGAGCAGTGCGGGCCGAGACCACCGGAGTCGTCAACGGCCACCCAGTGATCACCATCGAACACATCAACCGCATGGCTCCAGATCTTGCGCCGGAGTGGGCGTCGGCACCGAATGGGACCTACCGCATCGTCATTGAGGGAACTCCGCACATTGCGTGCGACCTGCGCCTCGGTACCGATGACACGCCTGCGTCGGCCAATGACAATGCGATGGAGGCGACGGCGATGCGGGTCGTGAATGCCATTCCTTATGTGGTGGATGCGGCGCCAGGCATCGCCACATCGCTCGACTTGCCGATCACCGCCCCCCGCAACGCGATTGCGTTCGACTAAACGGTAAACATCGGACCACGCGGAGCGCCCCGGACCTCGTTGCCCCCGTCGATCGCGAAGCTCTGCCCGGTGACCCAGCTTGATTCGGGGCCGGCCAAATACCGCACTCCGGGAGCGATGTCGTCCGATACGCCCAGCCGGCCCAGCGGCACCCGTTCCAAGAAGCTACTTGTCAATTCCTCCAAGTGGATGTAGCCCTGAGTGGTCGCTGCTGCGGTGAGTCCCGGGCGGACCGCGTTGACGCGGATGCCGCGCGAGCCGAGTTCAGACGCTGCCACCCGGATGAACATCTCGAGTGCCGCCTTGCCCGCTGAGTAATGACCCAAGCCCTCCATCGGAATCTTCGCGGATGTCGACGAGATGAATACGATGGCGCCTCCGTTGTTCATCAGCGGCGCAGAGTAGCGCAGAGCCAGAAAGTTCGATCGCAGATTTCCCATGACGAAATCGGTGAATGTGGCAAGGTCCTGTTCAATTAGTGGACCGGTGCCTCCGGCGGCGACAGTCCCCACCACGATATTGAGCCGTTGATGGACGTCATAAGCCGCCTGTGCAGCAGCTGCGACGGTCCCTTCGTCCTCCGGATCGCCCTTCTGAACCACGATTTCGGCATCCGGAGCCACAGCCAAGATGCTGTCTCGCGTCGCCTCCAGTCGCCGCATTGATCGGCCGAGCAGGTAGAGCGACGCCCCGTCCGCCGCCAGTAGCCGTGCGCTCGCCTGAGCAATGCCGGCGGACGCTCCGAGGATGAACGCGGTTTGCCCGTCAAGAACGCCCACACACAAAGACGCTACCACTGGTAAAACGCATATTCTCATATAACGAAAGGGCTCATTCTCGCCCTTGGTTGGATGGTGTAGCGTACGCCTGTGTCAAGTATGACCGGCAAAGTTGCACTCATAACCGGGGCCGCCCGCGGCCAGGGCCGGGCTCACGCCGTGAGATTGAGCGCCGAGGGTGCCGACATCATCCTCGTCGATATCGCAGGTCCGCTGCCGCCGAGTGTTCCTTATGATTCGGCCACTCCCGAAGATCTGGCAGAGACTGCGGGTTTGGTCACCGCGAACGGTCGGCGTGCCGTCACGGCGATCGTCGATACCCGCGACCACGACGGTCTCTGCGCGGCTGTCGAACAAGGGGTCGCCGAACTCGGACGGCTAGACGTGATCGTCGCCAACGCTGGCATTTGTTGCCCCGCGCCCTGGGACCAGGTGTCCCACCGCGCTTTTCAGGACACCGTCGACATCAATCTGGTCGGCACGTGGAACACCATCATGGCCGGCGCCAAGCACATCATCGCGGGTGAACGCGGCGGATCGATCATTCTCATCGGCTCGGCGGCGGGCGTGAAATGGGAGCCCTTCATGGTGGCGTACACCGCGAGCAAGCACGCGATCACCGGGCTCACCCGCTCGTTCGCTGCCGAGCTGGGCCGCTACAACATCCGCGTCAACAGCCTTCACCCGGGTTCTGTTGCGACACCGATGGGGACGGGCCGGATGATCGACGCTATGCAGCAGGCTGCGGAGTCGTATCCGCACCTCCAATTCGGTTTCGGTAAACAACTTCTACCCAACGTGGTCACCATGCCGGAAGATGTCGCAGACGCGGTCGCATGGTTGGCGTCCGACCAATCCAAATACGTCACAGCGACCGCGATTTCGGTGGATGTGGGGGTCGCGCAGGCTTAGTGCTACCTCTCACTCACCGGTAGAACGGCCCCGGCTTACCAGCCTGCTCGAGATGACCGTACGGGTCGTACACCTTGACATCGGGATAGGGATTCTGGTCGTAGGCCGGCCGCGACAGGCCCGCAGTGCGCAACCCTGCCAGGACAGCCAACGGCGCAGCAAAGGACACCAGGCCCAGCGAAACCGAGATCAGCAATTGGCGGGTCAGCGTCACCTTGCTCCGCCCCCGGCGAGCCGGAAGCCGGTGGGCAATCCGGTTGATGAGCACCAGATCGCCCTCTTCATCACGGACGCACATCACCGCGACCATCGCGAAGATCACCGAGTCGTACACCGCCATGATGAGCGGGAAATGTATGTGCCCGACCCGCAACACGGGACCGACGGCTTCGGTGTAGAAGAAGATACCGAACCTCATCCAGGTGAACTGGACCAGTCCGTTGATCGGTATGGCGACAAGAAAGGCGCCCATGAAAACTGCTACGAGCCGATGCCTGGCAAGCCAACTCGAATAGCGAAAGACCGGGGCGACCAAGCGGTCGTGCAGTTGCAATATGCCCAAGCCGTTGAGCAGATAGTAGGCCGCGTAACCACCGAGGAATGCCAACGCCGGCTCGAGATTCGGCGAGATGTTCACATATGGCCAGGAAAACGGAAAATGCAACATGCGTGGATCGAAAATCGCGAATGTCGCCCAGTTGGCGAGCGGATCAAGCGCACCGGTGATCAGGCCGGCGAAAGCGATCACGACCGCCCAATGAACTTTGCGCCGGCGTACCGAAAGCCATACCAACGCCGCGACCAAACCGATCGCCATTGGGATGGAGCTGAACGCGATAACCAGCGGCCAGTTGTCATAGCCCAGGAACGGCGGGTACGGCGCTGGGCCTGGGCTCGGATTGGCGGTGCGGACATCGCCACGATTGCCGGATTCGATTGCCGCGACGGTAATGAACGCGAACAGCAGATACGCGACGGCGAAAATCCCCCAGCCCACTCTGGCCGGCCACGGAGATCTACCCGGGCTGGCGGCTGTCGCGAGTTCGGAATCCGTGCCGGGCTTGACGGTCTCCGTCATGTTTGATTACCGGCCCGCGTTGCCCAACGGCCCGCCGGGGTGCATCCAAAGAGCGCGACAGCACCGGTGACCAGAATCTGGTCGTTGAAATGGAACACATCGCCTCCCTGCACTCCGAGAATAGATGTTCTCACATCACGGAATGTGGGTCGCAATGCCGCGGCTGAACCTTCGGCGCGATACCGTGCAATCGACGACTGCGGCAGATAGGAAAACCAGGTAATGGCCGACCGGCATTCGAACATTGCAGACACAAAGATGCTCATCGTCGGGGCATCCTCCGGCATTGGGCGGGCATTAGCCGAGGCAGCGCATGCGAGGGGCGCCAGAGTCGCCCTCGCCGCTCGGCGAGTGGACCTGCTGTCGGCACTGGCCGAGCAACTCGACGGGTCCGCACATGAGCTCGATGTATCCGACCCGCGCGCAATCGAATCCGTCGTTCGGGAGGTGGCCACGGCTTTCGGTGAACTCGATGCGGTCGTGTTCACCAGTGCCGCCGTTCCGTTCTCCTTGATCGAAGACACCGACGTAGCAACCTGGATGCACACCTACGCCGTCAACGCCGTCGGCGCATCGCACGTGCTGCGCGCCGTGCTGCCGCACCTGGCCGAGAACGCGGTCGCGCTCGTCGCGTCAAGCCATGATGTGGGACGCCCGCGCGCCGGTGTGGCGGCTTACCACGCGAGCAAGGCCGCACTTGATGAGATCCTGCGCTCGTGGCGAGCCGAGCACCCAGATCTTGCCGTTATTCGCGTCAGCGTGGGTCCCACAGAAGACACCGAGATCCTGCGCGGCGCTGATCGTGATCTCCTAGCAGACCTGTATCGGGCCTGGCTACAGGAAGGCCAAATTCCTTCCCGAATGTCTGCGCTCGACGATGTAGCCAACACAATGCTCTCGTTGATCGCCATCTCGCGTGCCAACCCCACGGTCGTGAGCGACATCGTCCACCTTGCGCCCCGACACTGAACCGAGGAAAGAAACACCGGATTTCACGGAGAATAGCGATTTCAGTTGGCGAGAACTAACGTTATCCCAATGGCTGATGAGCCCCGACTTCGGGTGATCCAGTGGGCGACTGGCGCGGTGGGAACCGAGATGGTCACCACGATCCTCGACCATCGTCCCGACATCGAATTGGTCGGCGCCCGCGTCTATTCGGACGATAAGCACGGTGTTGACATCGGAACCTTGGTAGGCCGCGAGCCGATCGGAGTGACCGCGACGACAGATGTTGCGCACATACTTGCCCTGGACGCCGACCTGGTGCTGTATGCACCGTCGTTCAGCAATCTCGACGACGTCTGCGCGCTGCTGGCGAGCGGAAAGAACGTTGCCACCGTCTCGTTCCTTTTTCACCCGCAACGTCTTCCCAATGCCGACCGTGAGCGACTCCTTGCCGCCTGCCAGAAGGGCAACAGCACCATTCACGCCAGCGGACTGAATCCCGGTAACTTGTCGGGTGTGTTGCCGCTCGCGCTCTCCGGCATGAGCCGCACCATCGACCGGTTCACACTTCAGGAACGCGCGGATTGGTCGTTGTGGGAGAGCACGGACATTACCTTCGAAGGAATGTGGTTCGGCCGACCCGTCGAAGACATCACCGCGACGGCCAACGACTTTCTGACGTTCAACACCGCGCTTTTTACCCAGCAGACCTGGTTCATCGCCGATAACCTGCACGCAGCGATTGACGACGTCACGGTCACCGTCGATGCGGTTCCGGCCAGCAAAGATTTTCAGATCTTCGATCATGTGGTTCAAGCCGGCACCACAGCAGGGCAGCGCTGGCAATTCGTCGGACACCGCAACGGCGAGCCAGTGATCGAGTTCGAGACGCTCTGGACGGTGGGGGGTGAGTATCCCGAACATTGGCCGAAGCCACAGGACGGTTGGACCCTCACGCTCGAAGGCGATCCGTCGATGCGCGTGCACTACTTTTGTTTGGCCAGTTACTCGCGACCGGCATCTATCGAGGAGCACGTCCGCGCCGGGCTGATTGCCGTGGCAATGCAGGTCGTCAACGCCATTGCTGCCGTTTGCGCTGCGCCACCGGGATTCGCGACGATGGCGGATCTACCATTGATCAGCAGCCACACCGGTTTTGGCGACCCGCACGGTATGTGAACGTTTTTCGCAGCTGCTCAGTCCCAGACGACGTCGAGGCGCGGTGGCGAACGGAACATGGTGCCGGTGACGTACGGGAGCGGCGCATCGGGATCGAGCCGCAGGCCGGGCAGTTCGTCGAATAATGCGTTGAAGATCTTGGTGCTTTCCAGCCTGGCCAAATGCATGCCGAGGCACACGTGCGCGCCGTGACCAAACCCGATGTGCGGCTTGCGGTCCCGGAAGATGTTGAAGGACTCGGCGTCTTCCCAACGGGTTTCATCGTGGTTAGCGCTGCCAAGACTCAGCATCATCGTTGCGCCCTTAGGGATACTCACTCCGAAGAACTCGAGGTCGCTGGTCACTTCACGCATGAAGTTCAGCAGCGGGGTCTCCCACCTGATGCCTTCTTCGATGGCCTGCGGAAGCAGGCTTCGGTCACCGCGAACGGCGTCGAGTTGATCCGGGTGGGTCAGCAGGGCCATGGCCAGGCTGGCGGTTGACCGCGACGTGGTTTCCGCGCCCGCGGGCAGCAGGTTGCGCATGAACCCGTAGATTTGCTCGTCCGACATCTTGACGCCGTCAATCTCGGCCTGCGACAGGATCGTCACCATGTCGTCCTTCGGCGACTTGCGCCGGTCTGCAAGCACTCCGATGAAGTACTCCTTCATCTCGGCGGAGGCCTTCATCGCGGTCGCCATATCGCCGCGGAAACCCAGCAGGTCGATCGCCAACCGGTGGAATTCACCGATATCGGCCTGGGGTAACCCGAGCAGGGCCGCGATCACCCGCACCGGAATCGGCATGAACACGGCGTCCACCAGATCGGCGCGCTTGTTGTCGCGGAACTTCGCGATCGTGCGGTCCACCAGTGGACCAACGAGTTCGGCGTCCCATCGTTTCATTGACGAGCGTGCGAAGGCGAACTCGTGCAACCTGCGGTAGATGGCGTGCTCAGGCTCCTGCATTTCCAGGATCGTCGGCCCCTGTAACGGCCGGACCACGTCTTCGTAGCACCGGGTGCTGAAGGTGATGTTGTCGGTGAATACCGCTTTGACGGCGTCGAAGGAGTACGCGGTGTAAGTCCTCTTCCCGTTTCCGAGGTCCTCGGGTACACCCATTTCCGGCCACCCCGGGTGAACGGCGCCCTTGGCGCGCAATTCACGCAACAACGGGTAGGGCGTGGCGTCTCCGTCGGCCCCCATGCCGGCGTTGAACTTCTGCTGCGCTTCGCGGATGCGCTGATCGACGTCGGTGACCGCCGGTTCCACCACGTCACGCCTCCTACCGAGGGGTCAACCTACAGGACGTCGGTTGCAAACCTACATCATGTATGTTGGACCGACCAGAGCGAGCCGACACCCGAAACCGCAACCTGGAGCGTTCGATTGGCCATTCGAGTCGTGCAATGGGCGACCGGCGCGGTTGGCCGCGCCGCGCTTCAGGAGCTCATTGAGAATCCGGATTTCCAGCTGGTCGGCGTGCTGGTATACGACCCCGCCAAGGCGGGCATGGACGCCGGGGCATTGTGCGGTTTGCCGCCCACCACCGGGGTGCGCGCCACGACCGACAAAGACGAGATCGTCGCACTGGGCGCGGACGTCGTCGTGCACGCGGCAAGCAAGGCCCACGCCGTGGAGACCAACGCCGAGGATATCTGCCGATTGCTCGCGGCCGGCACCAACGTCATCACCACCAC
Source organism: Mycobacterium asiaticum (assembly GCF_001668675.1). Taxonomy (GTDB): domain Bacteria; phylum Actinomycetota; class Actinomycetes; order Mycobacteriales; family Mycobacteriaceae; genus Mycobacterium; species Mycobacterium asiaticum_D. The sequence continues at coordinate 58,611 of NZ_LZKQ01000127.1, forward strand.
GTCCTACAACCACCTGCCCACCTACGGCGCCGATACCGAGGCGGCGTTCGTGCAGGCGTGCCGGCAAGGCGGGTCGCGATTCCACGCCGCGGGGGAGAATCCCGGGTTCATGTTCGAGCGACTCGTCGCGACCGTGACTGGGTTGAGCAAGACGATCGACCGGATCGATCTCTACGAGGCCACCGACGTCTCGGCCGTCCCCAGCCGCCCGATGCTTGTCGACCTGATGGGCATGGGACGCCCACCCGGAGACGTCAGCATCGATTCACCGATCATCAAGAAGCTCGACATGGCCTACCGTCAGGCGCTCAACGCCACCGCCGACATCCTGGGCATCACCCTCTCGCATATCGACATAGCGGTGGATGCCACCACACTGCCGCACGACATCGAGGTCACCGCCGGCCGGATAGCGGCGGGAACTGTTGTGGGACAGCGGTTCTCCTGGGTGGGCCACTGGTCAGGCCGGCCGCTGCTGGCTATCCACGAGGAATGGGTGCTGACCCGCAACCTTCCCCAGTGGGGTCTGACCCCACTGCGGCCCGGGGAGAAAGCACCGCTGATTCGCGCGGTGATCAAGGGAGTGCCGAGCTTCGAACTGCAACTGGATGTCGGCTGGGATGGACAGTTGCCCAACGGCCAGCACGCCATGCCCGGTCATTTGATGATCGCGATGGGGGCGGTCCGCGCCATCCCCTACGTGCTGAGTGAACCGCCCGGCATCGTGACAGCGCCGGTGTTCGGCGCCATCCAATTAGCGGGCAGCCACGCCGACGGCGCGTGAAATGTTCTCGCTCGGCGCGGCATGGAACACGTGGGCCGAGCCGTCCGGCAGTACCCGACGAGCGATCAGGTAATCCGAGCCCAGCCAGCCTTGCCGAATGTAACGGCCGAACCTCAGAAAGGTGCCCGGTGCTCCGCTCGCGGACGGAATGAGCTTGACCTGTTCGATGCCGAGCTTGACCCCTTCGCCGGTCAGCGGGCGCGCCAGTGCCAGCCCGCGAGCGATGACGGTTGCGGCGTCGTGGGACAGGCCCGGCATCGAGTGGCCCGGCCGGCGTCCGTATCGCGCCTCGAATCGATCCAGGAACGCCTGCCCGACCGGGTTGCGTTCGTCGTAGCTGTCCAGGCCGATCCAGCCCGAGAGGTGATGCATCCATTCGGCATTGATGTGGGCCATCTCGAAAGCGGTTGTGGTGTAACGGGGCGGATCCCAGCCGGCTTCCCGCAGCGCGTCGGTGAAGCCCCACAATCCATGGCCAAACCCCACATGCACCAGGGCATCGGGGTCGGCGGCGCGTAACGCTGCCACCGCTGCGGCCTTGTCGGCTTCCACCTGCGGGATGGCGACCGTAGTGACGACATTCAAACCCGCTGTCGAGTAGGCCTTTTCGGTGAACGAGAGATATTCCTTACCGATCAACGACGCTTCGTACGCGATCGCGATCCGGAATCGACCGTCGCCGATCATCACCGCGGCAAGCATTACCGGCTCTTCGGCCATGGAGCCGTTGTTCAGCGCGAAGCACCACTCCCCCAGCGCACCTTCGGATCCCGACAACGTGATGATCGGGACCTTGGCCGTCGCATCGACATGCGGACGCAGCGGCACTACGTTGTCGGAGACCCACGGCCCGAAGACGGCCAGGCACCCCTCGTCAACCAGTTCATCGAAGGCGCGTTCCACCGCCTGGTAAGTGCCGTTCGGCAGTCCGACAACATTGCGTTGGATCAACTCGACCGGCCGATCGATCAGCCCCGAGGCAAATGCCTCCTCCATAACCAACTGCACTGCGGCAACGGTGTTGTTGTCGGTGTCGCCACTGGTCGGGTAGTCGTTCAGCAATCCCACCTTGAGGGGCGCAACCGAGCCGTATGCGCGAACTCCGTCGTCAGCCATACCGGCAACCTACAGTACGAATGTTGCTAGTATCGTCGTCATGGCGCAGCGCGGCGGATCCAACGAAGATCTCCGCGCCCGCGGCGACCGAACCCGCCGCGACCTGATAGACGCGGGCCGCGAATTGTTCGTGCAGCGCGGTTACTTCAACACCAGCATCGGCGATCTCGTCGACAAGTCGGGAGTGGGCACCCGCGGCGCCTTCTACCATCACTTCAAAGACAAAGCGGAGTTGTTCCGCGCCGTGTTCGAAGAGGTCGAGAACGACCTCACGTTGCGCTCCATCGCAGCTCCGCCCCAGGGCACGGACCCGTGGCAGCGACTCTCCCGCGGACTGCACGGTTTCCTCGATGCGGCATTGGAACCGGAAGTCCAGCGCGTGATGCTGGTCGATGGTCCGGCCGTGCTCGGTTGGCGCGAGCTGCGTGCCATTCAAGAGAACAACAGCATCGCGCTCATCAACGAGAAGGTCCGTGAGGCCATAGCCGACGGGATCATCGACGACCAACCGGTCGGAGAACTCACGCACATGATCGTCGCCGCTGTCGAGGAGGCTTCGAAATTGGTGGCGCACGCCGCCAACCCCACCCAGGCACGCCGCAGAGCTGCCAAGATCCTCGACCGCCTGCTGTTGAGTTTCGCGGTCGAGCCGCCAAAAGTACTGCGTCGGTGATCTCGATGCTGAAATCGCAACATTCCCATCACCCATGCGGAAATGCTAATTTCCATAAATCACCTACAGATCCTCCGGAAACAGCTCCGCCTCGACTTCCGCACTAGGAGGCCCATGTCCACGAGAACCAATGCCTGACCAGCAACGGCCGCTACGGGTCGCGGTCGTCGGCGCCTCAGCCGGCCTGGGCCGCTGCATCGGCACCGGACTCGCCAAGCGGGGCGCACAGGTCGCGCTGCTGGCCCGTCGTTACGAACGATTGGTTGATGCCGCGAAGGAGGCCGGTAATGGCGCGGTCGCCGTGGCCTGTGACGTCACCGTCGCCGACACCTGCCAACAGGCCATCGCCGAAGTCGCCGGGGCGTTGGGCGGCTTGGACGCCCTGGTGTACACGACCGGGATGGGTGTGCTGGCACCCCTGGCGGAGGTCACGGCCGAGCAATGGGCAACGTTGTTCGCCACCAACGTTATTGGCGCTTCGCTGATCACCGCCGCTGCCGCACCACACTTGGCGGCGGCGAGCGGCTCGGCCGTCTATCTGTCGTCGTTGAGCGCCTCCTATACGACGCCGTGGCCAATGCTGGGTTCCTACGCGGTTACCAAGAGTGCGCTGGACAAGCTCGTCGAGGCGTGGCGTATCGAGCATCCGGAGATCGGCTTCACCCGGCTCGCCGTGGGCGACAGTCTCGGCGGAACCGGTGACTCGCAGACCGAGTTCAACAAGAACTGGGATCCGGATGTCCTGGAAAAGGCCATCAGGTTCTGGATGGAGAACAAATACATGCTGGGCGGGTTGATTGACGCCGAACATCTGACCGACCTGGTCCACAACGTGATCCGTTGCGGGAATAGTGGTTTCATCCCTTACCTCACGTTCGCCCCACGTGCCTCCAGCGCGGTGAAGGAACTGCGGAAATGGTGAGTCAGATCTTGCAAGGGAGCCGGCAATGAAGTCCAGGGCGGCAGTGTTGCGGGGAGTCGGTGTCGACTGGGAGGTAACCGAGGTCGAGCTCGATCCCCCGCACGCCGGCGAGGTCCTGGTGAAAATGGCCTACGCGGGGATCTGTCACTCCGACGAGCACTTCCACAGCGGCGACAGTGTGCCGACGCCGGACATGGAGGAGATGATGCGGACTGCCGGACTTCCGGTGCCGGAGTGGTTCCCGATGCTCGGCGGTCACGAAGGTTCCGGCGTCGTCGAGGCGGTCGGACCCGAGGTGAAGACCTTGAAACCCGGTGACCACGTTGCTGTCTCGTTTTTTCCCGCCTGCGGCAACTGCCGGTGGTGTACGACGGGCCACACCTATCTGTGCGACGTCGGCGCCGACATCTACGACAAGGCGATGACCACCGACCACACCCGGCGGCGTCACCTTGACGGTGAAGACCTGATGGCGATGATGCAGGTCGGCACCTTCTCCGAATACGTGGTGGCCTCCGAACGTTCGCTCGTCCGGGTGCACGATTGGATTCCCCTGGAGGCCGCTTCCCTGGTGTCCTGCGGTGTGACGACGGGGTTCGGCTCGGGTTCGGTTGCGGCCGGCACCGAGGCGGGTGACACCGTCGTGGTGATCGGCGTCGGAGGCATCGGCATGAACGCCGTCCAGGGCGCGAAAATCGCTGGCGCCAAACACATCGTCGCGGTCGATCCCAACGAGTTCAAACGCCAGATGGCACCCACTTTCGGAGCCACACACACCGCTGTCGACACCGGTGCCGCCCTGGAACTGGTCAAGGAGATCACCTGGGGTGTCATGGCCGACCGGGTTGTCCTCACCCCGGGTGTCGTGCCCGTGGACATGGTGATGATCGCGATGATGATGCTGCGCAAAGGGGGCACCTGCGTGCTGACCGGCATGCCCAAGATCACCGACCTGATGGTGCCCATGGTCTTGAGCGACATGGTCAGCTCGTGCAAAACCTTCAAGGGCGCGCTTTACGGCGAGATGAATCCGCGCGAGGCCATGCCGAAACTGCTCTCGATGTATGAAGCCGGCCTGATCAAGCTTGACGAACTCGTCACGCAGAAGTACAAACTCGACGACATCAACGAGGCAATGGTCGATCTCCGCGAGGGCAACAACATCCGCGGTGTCATCGCCTTCGACTGATCACCGGCCCTGGTAGGCCTGGACCTGGGCGGCCAACTCGTCGAGTATGCGGAGCGATTCGTCACGTGGCTCGGTGGGCAATCGCAGCGCCAACTGGCCGAATCCCAACTCGTTGGCCGTATCCCAATAGTGTGGCTTCGCCGGTGTGCCGAACATCGCCAACGGGACGTCGCGTCCGCTGGCCTGACGCAGTTGGTCGACACGGTGGCGCAGCCGCTCTCCGGGAAGGGGATTGGATATCCAGCCGGCGTCGTGGCGGATCACCCGTTTGACGGTGGCATCGGAGTCACCGCCGATGAAGATGGGTGGATGTGGCTGTTGTACCGGCTTGGGGCGGCTGTAGGAGGCGTCGAAGTCGACGAACTTGCCGTGATACTCCGCTGGTTCGGTGGTCCACAGCGCCCTGATGGCCTCGATGCGCTCGTCGAGCAGCTTGCCGCGCGTCTTGGGGTTGGTGCCATGGTGACGTAACTCTTCGATGTTCCAGCCGGCGCCGACCCCGAATACGAAACGTCCGTTGGAGATCAGGTCGATGCTGGCGGCTTCCTTGGCGGTGATGATCGGATCGCGTTGAATCAGTAGCGCAATCCCGGTGAACAACTCGATGGACGAGGTGACCGCTGCCGCCGCGGCCAGCGTGACGAACGGATCGAGGGTCCGGTAATAGATGGCCGGTAGCTCGCCACCGGCCGGGTACGGGGTTTCCCGACTCGCCGGGATGTGCGTGTGTTCGGCGATGACAAGCGAGGCAAAACCCCGTTCCTCGATCGCGCGGGCCAGCGATACCGTGTCGATGCTGTCGTCGTTGACGAATGTGGCGATCCCGAACTTCATCTCGATCCTTTCGTGGCTATCCGACGGCCGGCGGGGTTCCCCACGTTTCGACGACCTCACCGAGGTGACGAAGACGGTGCGCGGGCTGCGTATGCGGAGTCCACGGCGAAGGCGACCGAGCAGGACTACCGCTACGTGATGCTTCGTCACCTCGGTGAGGTCGTCGAAACGTGGGGAACCCCGCCGGCCGTCGGATAGCCACGAAAGGATCGAGATGA
>NZ_LZKQ01000128.1 GCF_001668675.1 Mycobacterium asiaticum
GCACGATCCGGCGGCCGGTCCGTCCGCCAGATCACCGGCCAGCAGTTCCCGGATGATCGCGTCGTGCTCGGCGCCGGCGCGCGGTTGCCGCGTGCGTTGTCGGCCGCTGGTGTTCCGGTTGCGGCTCCGGCGATTGGTGGCTCGCTTGCTGACGAGCCGGCGGCGCGTGCGCTACTCACCGTCTTGGCCGCGACGGCAGACGGGCTCGACGGCGACACGGCGCTCGCCCTGGTGTCCGGTCCGATCGGGCGGGTCGATCCAGTGTCGCTTCGCCAGCTCCACAGGACGCTGCGTCGCAAGGACGTGACGCTGGTCGAAACGTTGGACGGCGACGACCCTCTGTCCGGCCCGCAGTCGGCCGCCCTCCGCCGGGTGCGGGCGGTGCGGGCGGCGGCGGCCCGGTGCCATCGCGACGGGCAGGATCCCCGCTACACCCTGTGGGCGGCGTGGCACCGGTCCGGCTTGCAGCGGCGCTGGTTGTCGGCCATCGAGCGGGGTGGGCCGGCGGCGGCTCAGGCCGCCCGGGACCTGGAGGTGGTGACCGCACTGTTCGACATCACCGAGGACTACGTCTCCCGAACCGCCGGCGCGTCCTTGCGCGGGCTGATCGAGCACGTCGCGGCGTTGCAGCTACCGCCGGCCAACCGTGAGCCGGCCGCCGAAGTCGAGCAGGTTCGGGTGCTCAGCCCGCACGCCGCGCTGGGCCAGGAATGGGACCTGGTAGTTATCGCCGGTCTGCAGGACGGCCTGTGGCCCAACACGATTCCCAGGGGCGGCGTCCTGGCCACCCAGCGGCTGATCGACGAACTGGACGGCGTCACCCAGGATGCGTCGATGCGGGCGCCACTGGTGGCCGAGGAGCGCAGGCTGCTGGTCGCGGCGATGGGCAGGGCGCGCCGCCGATTGCTGGTGACGGCGGTAGACAGCAATTCGGGGGGAAGTGGCCAGGACGCCGCTCTGCCGTCGCCGTTCTTCTTCGAGATTGCCCGCGAGGCCGGCCACGAAAGCGTTGCGCCGCAGCCGGTCTCGACTCCCCGGGTCTTGTCTACCGCGGCGGTGGTGGGCCGGTTGCGCGCGGTGGTATGCGCGCCGGACGGCGCGGTGGACGGCGCCGCCCGCGCTTGTGCCGCAACACAATTGGCTCGACTCGCAGCGGCCGGCGTGCCGGGTGCCGACCCGACCGGGTGGCACGGCCTGGTCCCGGTGAGCACCGCGGCCGCGCTGTGCGGCCCCGACGATGCCGTCACGCTGACACCGTCGACCCTGCAGACCCTGACCGACTGCCCGCTGCGCTGGCTGGCCGAACGGCACGGCGGGACCGACCCGCGACCGCTGCGGTCCACCATTGGTTCGGTGCTGCATGCGCTGATCGCCGAGCCCGGCAAGACCGAATCGCAGCTGTCCGCCGAGCTCGACCGCGTGTGGCAGCACTTGGCGTTCGACGCTGACTGGCATTCGGCCAACGAGCTGACCCGGCACCAAGCCATGCTCCGCGCATTCCTCGAGTGGCGAACGCAGACGCGCGGTGAGCTGACCGAGGTGGGCGTAGAAGTCGACGTCGACGGCGTACTCGACACTCCGGGCGGAAGGAAAGTCCGGTTACGCGGCCGGATCGACCGGCTGGAACGTGACGGCGCCGGGCGGCTGGTCATCGTGGACGTCAAGACCGGCAAGACACCGGTCAGTAAGGACGACGCGCAGCAACACGCCCAGCTGGCGATGTATCAGCTGGCGATCGCCGAGGGCATGCTGCCCGCCGGTGACGAGCCGGGCGGGGCCCGGCTGGTCTATCCCGCTAAGACCGGAGCGGCCGGTGCCACCCAGCGCGAGCAGGATCCGCTGACCGAGCAGGCTCGCGAACAGTGGCGCGCCCTGGTTCGGCAGGCGGCCGAGGCCACCGCCGGACCGCAGTTCGTCGCCCGGCGCAACGACGGCTGCTCGCACTGCCCGATCCGGCCGTCCTGTCCGGCCCACACCGAGGCGGCGGCGCAATGAGCCCCCGCTACAGTCCGGCCGAATTGGCCGTCGCGCTGGGCGTTTTCCCGCCCACCGACGAGCAGGCGGCGGTTATCGCGGCCCCGCCGGGCCCACTGGTGGTGATCGCGGGCGCGGGAGCCGGCAAGACGGAGACCATGGCCGCGCGGGTGGTGTGGCTGATCGCGAACGGTTACGCCGAACCCAGCCAGGTGCTCGGGTTGACCTTCACCCGCAAGGCGGCCGGCCAACTGCTGCGCCGCGTCCGGTCCCGGCTGGCCCGGCTGGCCGGCGCCGGTATGGGATCCCCGGCGGGCGGTGAGCCGGCCGGCACGCCGACCGTCAGCACTTACCACGCGTTCGCCGGCGCGCTGCTACGCGAATACGGCCTGCTGCTGCCGGTGGAGCCGGACACCCGGCTGCTCACCGAAACCGAGCTCTGGCAACTGGCTTTCGATGTCGTCGCCGGCTACCGCGGCGAACTGCAGACCGAGAAGACGCCGGCGGCGGTTACCTCGCTGGTGTTGCGATTGTGGGGCCAGCTGGCAGAGCACCTCGTCGACACCGACCAACTCCGCGACACCCACGTCGAGCTGGAGAGGCTGGTGCACACCCTGCCCGCCGGGCCACACCAGCGCGACCGCGGCCCCAACCAGTCGCTGCTGCGCATGCTGGCCACCCAGACCGAACGCGCCGAGCTGGTGCCGCTGCTCGACGCCCTGCGCGACCGCATGCGCACCGACAAGGTGATGGACTTCGGGATGCAGATGGCATCCGCGGCCCGGCTGGCTGCGACGTTCCCCCAGGTAGGGAAAGATCTGCGCAGCCGGTACCGGGTGGTGCTGCTCGACGAGTACCAAGACACCGGGCATTCCCAGCGAATCGCGTTGTCCTCGCTGTTCGGCGGCGGCCTGGATGACGGCATGGCCTTGACCGCCGTCGGCGACCCGATCCAATCGATCTACGGTTGGCGGGGTGCTTCGGCGACCAACCTGCCGCGGTTCACCACCGACTTCCCACTCTCCGACGGCTCGCCGGCGCCGGCGCTGGAACTGCGGACCAGCTGGCGCAACCCGCCCCGCGCGCTGCAACTCGCGAACGCCATTTCGGCCGAGGCGCGCCGGCGCTCGGTCGCGGTGCGTCCGCTGCGGCCGCGGCCCGATGGCCCGCCAGGGACGGTGCGCTTAGCGCTGCTGCCCGACATCCAGGTCGAGCGGGAGTGGATCGCCGACCACATACAGGAGCGCTACGCAGTCGCCCGCGCCGACGGTGCTGCCCCGCCGACGGCGGCGGTGCTGGTGCGTCGTAACGCCGACGCCGCGCCCATCGCGGATGTGTTGCGCGGCAGAGGAATTCCGGTGGAGGTCGTCGGTCTGGCCGGTTTGTTGTCGATCCCCGAGGTCGCCGACCTAGTGGCCATGCTGCGCCTGGTCGCCCTGCCGACGGCCGGCGCGGCCGCGATGCGGGTGCTCACCGGGGCGCGCTGGCGCCTCGGCGGTCGCGACATCGCCGCGTTGTGGCGGCGCGCGCAGGAGTTGGGCGGCGCAACGCGGCCAACGGACCCGCCCACCGCCGAGGCGATCGCGATGACCGCCGATGCCGACACCGCCTGCCTGGCCGACGCCATCTCCGACCCCGGGCCGGCCGACGGCTATTCGGCCGCTGGATACGCCCGCATCAATGCCCTGGGTGCAGAACTGGCCGCTCTGCGCGGCCATCTCGGCTACTCCCTGCCCGACCTGGTTGCCGAGGTGCGTCGGGTGCTCGGGCTGGACTGCGAGGTCCGCGCCACCGCCGCCGGCGAGTGGTCGGGCACCGAGCACCTCGACGCTTTCACCGACGAAGTCGCGGGCTACGCCGAGCGGGCCGGCGCAGGGGCCCATCAAGCCACGGTGGGTGGGTTGCTTGCCTACCTTGACGTTGCCGCCGAGGCGGAGAACGGTTTGGCGCCCGGCGCGCCGGCCGTCGCCCGCGACCGCGTCCAAGTGCTTACTGTGCACGCCGCCAAGGGACTGGAATGGCAGGTCGTCGCGGTTGCGCACCTGTCCGGCGGCACGTTCCCGTCGACCGCGTCGCGTAGCAGCTGGCTCACCGACCCCGGCGAGCTGCCGCCGTTGCTGCGCGGCGACCGTGCCGGGGCCGGAGCGCTCGGCGTCCCGGTGTTGGACACCTCGGCCGTGACTAACCGAAAGCAGCTGTCCGACAAGATCTCCCAGCATCGCGCCGAACTCGACCAGCGCCGCGTCGACGAGGAACGCAGGCTGTTGTATGTGGCGGTGACGCGGGCCGAGGACACGCTGCTGGTATCCGGGCATCACTGGGCAGCCACCGGCATCAAACCGCGCGGCCCATCGGAATTCCTGTGCGAGCTCAAAGAGATCATCGACCGTTCCGCCGAGGCGGGAGAGCCCTGCGGCACCGTCGAGCAGTGGGCGCCAGCGCCTGCCGAAGGGGACCGAAACCCATTGCGGGACACCGTTACAGAAGCGGTATGGCCTGCCGACCCGTTGGCTGCCCGGCGCGGTGACGTCGAGCGCGGGGCCATGCTGGTCAGCCAAGCGACAACGGCGGACACCGGCGGGCCCGATGTGGAGGGCTGGATTGCCGATGTGGACGCGCTGCTGGCCGAGCGCGCCCGTACGACGCGTCCGCCGCGGCGCACGCTTCCCAGCCAGTTATCTGTCAGCGGCCTGGTCGACTTGGCGCGCGACCCCGAGGCCGCAGCCCAGCGCCTCATCCATCGGCTGCCCGCCCGGCCGGACCCGCACGCTCTGTTGGGCAACGCTTTCCACGCCTGGGTGCAGCAGTTCTACGGGGCCGAATTGTTGTTCGACCTCGGCGACCTACCGGGTGCGGCCGACTCCGAGGTCGGTGACTCGGCGGAACTGGCCGCATTGCAAGACAAGTTCACCGGCTCGCCGTGGGCCGCCCGCACCCCGATCGCGGTCGAGGTGCCCTTCGAGATGCCGATCGGCGACACCGTGGTGCGAGGGCGAATCGACGCGGTCTTCACCGATGCCGACGGTGGCATCACCGTGGTGGACTGGAAAACCGGTGAGCCGCCGCGCGGCCGGGAAGCCCGGCGTCAGGCAGCGATCCAGCTGTCGGTGTACCGGCTGGCCTGGTCGGCGTTGCACGGCTGCGCGGAATCGATGGTGCGTACCGCCTTTTACTACGTGCGCAGCGGCATCACGATCACCCCCGACGAGCTGGCCGGCGCCGAAGAGCTGGCCGCACTGCTGGAAGGCTCCGGTCACCCCTGCACGGCCTAACCGTGGTTACATGAACTCCGTGGCGAAGGGTAGCTGGCGGCGACTGCGGCGGCTCGACGAGAGATTGACGGCCCAGCCCAGCTACGCGCTCGTCGGTGTGCTGCGCATACCGCAGGGCCAATCCAGTCCCGCGAGCATCATCACCAGGCGGATCACCATCGCCCTGGCGGCGTTGTTCCTCGCGGCCGTCACCGTCTACGTCGACCGAGACGGCTACCACGACTCGCAGGGTGACCGCCTGACGTTTCTCGATTGCCTGTATTACTCGGCGGTGACCCTGTCGACGACCGGTTACGGTGACATCACCCCCATCTCGGAATTCGCGCGGGCAACCAATGTCCTGATCATCACGCCGCTGCGCATCGCATTCCTGATCTTGTTGGTCGGTACGACGCTCGAGGTGGTCACCGAAACGTCCCGACAGGCACTGAAGATCCAGCGTTGGAGGAACAGAGTGCGTAACCACACCGTCGTGATCGGCTATGGCACCAAAGGCAAAACGGCCATCGCGGCCATGCTCAGCGACGAGATGACCCCGGGCGAGATCGTCGTCGTCGACACTGACCGGTCGGCGCTGGACCGCGCCGCCTCCGCCGGACTGGTCACCGTCAGCGGCGATGCGACGAAATCCGATGTGCTGCGGCTGGCCGGGGCGCAGCACGCGGCGTCGATCATCGTGGCCGCCAGCCGCGATGACACCGCGGTGCTGGTCACCTTGACCGCGCGGGAGATATCGCCCAAAGCCAAAATTGTCGCGTCGATCCGCGAAGCCGAGAACCAGCACCTCCTGCAGCAGTCCGGTGCCGACTCGGTCGTGGTGTCCTCGGAGACCGCCGGCCGGCTACTCGGCCTGGCCACCACCACGCCCAGCGTAGTGCAGATGATCGAAGACCTGCTGACCCCCGATGAGGGCTTGGCCATCGCCGAACGTGAGGTCGAGCAGTCAGAGGTCGGCGGCTCGCCGCGCCATCTCAAGGACATTGTGCTGGGGGTGGTGCGCGACGGCCGGCTGCTGCGGATCGGTGCGCCCGAGGTGGACGCCATCGAGGCCAGCGATCGGCTGCTGTACGTGCGTCAGGGCCAGGAACGATAGGACGTGGACTTCCGGCTGCGTGACATTCCGCTGTTGTCGCGCGTCGGCGCGGATCGCGCCGACCAACTGCGCACAGACGTCGATGCCGCCGCGGCCGGCTGGGCCGAAGCCGCGCTGCTGCGGGTCGATTCCCGCAACCAGGTGCTGGCGGCCGACGGCAAGGTGGTGCTCGGCCCGGCGGCGGCACTGGGCGACAAACCGCCGCCCGAGGCCGTGTTCCTGGGTCGCATCACGGACGGCCGGCACGTCTGGGCCATCCGAAGCCCACTGCAGCCGCCCGAAGACGGACCCGAAAATGTCGAGGTACTTGACCTGCGCCGGCTCGGGCGCATCATCGACGACACCAGCAGCCAACTGGTGTCGTCCGCGCTGGCGCTGTTGAACTGGCACGACAGCGCCGGGTTCAGTCCGGTGGACGGCACCCCGACCAAGCCGGCCCGGGCTGGATGGGCACGCGTCAACCCGCTCACCGGGCACGAGGAGTTCCCGCGCGTCGACCCGGCGGTGATCTGTCTGGTGCACGACGGCGCCGACCGGGCGGTGCTGGCCCGCCAGGCAACCTGGCCGCCGCGAATGTTCTCGCTACTGGCCGGGTTCGTCGAAGCCGGTGAGTCGTTCGAGGTCTGCGTGGCCAGGGAGATCCGCGAGGAGATCGGCCTGACCGTCCGCGATGTCCGCTACCTGGGCAGCCAGCCCTGGCCGTTCCCGCGCTCGTTGATGGTCGGGTTCCACGCCGTGGCCGACCCGGACGAGGAGTTCGCGTTCAACGACGGCGAGATCGCCGAGGCCGCCTGGTTCACCCGCGACGAGGTGCGCGAGGCCCTGGACGCCGGCGATTGGTCCAGCAGGTCGGACTCGAAACTGCTTCTGCCCGGGTCGATTTCGATTGCCCGGGTGATCATCGAGTCCTGGGCCGCTATTTGATCCGCTCGGTGATGCTGTCGAGGATCGTCGCGGCGATCCGCTCGGCCGGTTCGATGCCCAGCACACCCACCGACATCAACACCGTGTTCTTCACGCGGTACTGATGGCTCCACCCGTTGTCGGTGATCCGCAGCGTGCCCGGGCTGGGTTTGTCCAGCTTGAAGTCGTACTTGGGGTCGTGCAGCGCGACGCAGGCGTTCAGCGACGATTCCAGTTGGTCCAGTGCGTTGCGCGCGGCGTGCGTGTCGGGGTAGATCGCTACGGCCTGGCTGACCGAGTCCACCAGGGCCAGCCCGCCCGGGTCGATGTCGTCGGTCACCCCGCTGTAGCCGGCGCTGCGGAACTCGGTCCACCCGCCCGCGAAGGTGAGGTCACTGGTGCCGGCCGCCCGGCACGGACCCGGCGCGTTCACGTCGCCGGACGGCGGATGCCGCAGGTCGGCGTGCGCGTGCGCGGTCAGCTCCTCGTAGTTGGCGATGCGCCGCACCTCTTCGACGCTGACGATCAGCGCGTCGGCACTGGGTGTGCCGGTTGGGGTCGCGGCCGGGGCGTTGTGGTGCGAGCAACCGATAAGCACTGCACAGCAGACGACCACAACCACTCGCCGGGCCAGCGCCGATGCCATGGAGCTAATCGTAAAGGCGACCAGACCCAGTGCCGTGCACTCATTTCGGCCGAGTCGGCCTCAGCCGGCGGCGTGGGCCAGCTTGGCCTTCACCTCATTCGCGCTCGGGTTGGTCAGCGTTGACCCGTCGGCGAACTTGACGGTCGGGACGGTGCGGTTGCCGCCGTTGACGGAGCTGACGAAGTCCGCGGCCGCCGGGTCCTGCTCGATGTCGACCTCGTCGTACGAAATGCCCTGAGCCTTGAGTGCGGTCTTGAGCCGGAAGCAGTAGCCACACCAGGTCGTCGAGTAAATGGTCAGCGCAGCGTTGGTCATGACCCCTTAACGTAGCCGGGCGATGAACAATTCCGAGCGCGACCCCGACGGCCGGGCCGACACACCAGGTTTGTCGGCCGGGACTGTCAAGATGGACGCCATGCCGGTGGTGGCCGACCCGTTGATCACGGGACTGGACGACGAGCAGCGTGAGGCCGTGCTGGCCCCGCGCGGTCCGGTCTGTGTGCTGGCCGGCGCCGGGACCGGCAAAACCCGCACCATTACCCACCGCATCGCGCAGCTGGTGGCCGGTGGCCACGTCGCGGCCGCCCAGGTGCTGGCCGTCACCTTCACACAGCGCGCTGCGGGGGAGATGCGGTCGCGGTTGCGCTCACTCGACGCGGCGGCGCAGCTCGGTTCGGGCGTCGGGGCTGTGCAGGCGCTCACCTTCCACGCCGCCGCGCACCGTCAGCTGCGGTACTTCTGGCCGCGGGTGGTCGGCAACACCCGCTGGGAACTGATGGACACGAAGTTCGCCGTCGTCGCCCGCGCGGCCGCCCGCTGCCGGCTCAACGTCAGCACCGATGACGTACGGGACCTCGCCGGCGAGATCGAATGGGCCAAGGCGTCCCTGATCGTCCCGGAGGACTACGCGAGCGCGGTGGCCGCCGCCGGCCGCGACACCCCGATGGACGCCGAGAAGGTAGTGGCCGTCTACACGGCGTACGAGGCTCTGAAGGTGCGCGACGAGGCCGTCACGCTGCTGGATTTCGACGACCTGCTGCTGCACACCGCCGCCGCGATCGAGAACGACGCGGCGGTGGCCGCGGAGTTCCGCGACCGCTACCGCTGCTTCGTCGTCGACGAGTACCAGGACGTGACGCCGCTGCAGCAGCGGGTGCTGACGGCCTGGCTCGGTGACCGCGACGACCTGACCGTCGTCGGGGACGCCAACCAGACCATCTACTCGTTCACCGGGGCCTCGCCGCGCTACCTGCTCGACTTCTCGCGGCGCTTCCCGGATGCGACGGTGGTGCGGCTGGAACGCGACTACCGGTCCACCCCGCAGGTGGTGTCGCTGGCCAACCAGGTGATCGCCGCGGCCCGGGGGCGCGTCGCGGGCAGCAAGCTGCAACTGATCGGGCAGCGCGAACCGGGCCTGGCGCCGTCCTTCCGCGAACATCCCGACGAGGCCACCGAGGCCGCCGCCGTCGCCGCCCAGATCGCCGCGCTCATCGAATCCGGCACCGCGCCGGCCGAAATCGCGATCCTCTACCGGGTGAACGCTCAGTCCGAGGTCTACGAGGAGGCGCTCACCGAGGCCGGCATCGCCTACCAGGTCCGCGGGGGTGAAGGGTTCTTCAACCGCCAGGAGATCAAGCAGGCGCTGCTGGCTCTGCGCCGCGCCGCCGAGCGCGGCACCGAGGGTGATCAACCGGGCCTGCCGGAACTGGTGCGCGGGGTGCTGGAGCCGCTCGGCCTCACCGCCGAGCCACCGGTCGGCACCCGGGCGCGTGACCGTTGGGAGGCGCTGGGCGCGCTGGCCGAACTGGTTGAGGACGAGGTGGCGCAGCGTCCGCAGCTGGACCTGCCCGGTTTGGTGGCCGAGTTGCGGGTGCGCGCCGACGCGCGCCACCCACCGGTGGTGCAGGGCGTCACCCTGGCCTCCCTGCACGCGGCCAAGGGGCTGGAATGGGATGCGGTGTTCCTGGTCGGTTTGGCCGACGGCACGCTGCCCATCTCGCATGCCCTCGCGCATGGCCCCGACAGCGAGGCCGTCGAAGAAGAACGTCGGTTGCTGTACGTCGGAATCACCAGGGCCCGCGTGCATTTGGCGCTCAGCTGGGCGCTGGCCCGTTCGGCGGGCGGCCGGCAGAGCCGCAAGCCGTCGCGCTTCCTCAACGGCATCGCGCCGCAGACCCGGGTCGAGGCGACACCGCCGAAGTCGCGCCGCAACCGGGGTCCGGCGCGCTGCCGGGTCTGCAACAAGGACCTGACCACGCCGGCGGCGATCATGTTGCGACGTTGCGAATCCTGTTCCGGCGACGTCGACGAGGACCTGCTGCTGCAGCTCAAAGACTGGCGGCGCGACACCGCCAAGGAACAGGACGTTCCCGCCTACATCGTGTTCAGCGACAACACGCTGATCGCGATCGCCGAGCTGCGGCCCACCGACGAGGCCGGCCTGATAGCCATCCCTGGCATCGGCGCGCGCAAGCTCGAACAGTACGGACCCGACGTGTTGGAGCTGGTTCGCCGAGCCCGCTGACGGTGCATTTCCGCAGGTCAGAAAATCGGTTGTCAGGCTGCGGTGGTATTCTCTACTCTCGATGCACGTTGGCCTCTGTCGAGACCCGGAAGGAGGGTGGCCCGCAATGATCACTACGAACATGACCGTGTTCGGCGTATCGGCGGCTACCCGCCTGCCCAAGGCGCATGCCGCCGCACCGGCGGCCGCGGGTAAGTACCGTGTCGCCGCCGCGACTGAAGCGTCCGTGAATCGGGGCTCGACGTAGAGACCCCCTAATTTCGCCAAATGGCCACGGACCCGAAGTCACCGGATCCGTGGCCGATTCTTTTGGGAGACAACCTCCCTGGTCCGGATCGCGAAGACAATCAACCGACCAGGAAGCAGGTGAACAGGACATGTCGGCTCTGACAGTCCCCAGACGGACGCAGCCGGTCCTGCCATGTCATGCCGGCGATCCGGACCTGTGGTTCGCCGAAACCCCGACCGACCTCGAGCGCGCCAAGACGCTGTGCGCCAGCTGTCCTATCCGGCGCCAGTGCCTGGCGGCCGCGCTGGAAAGGGCTGAGCCGTGGGGAGTTTGGGGCGGCGAGATCTTCGAGCGGGGATCGGTCGTCAGCCGCAAGCGTCCACGTGGGCGTCCTCGCAAGGAGGCCGCCTAGGGCGAGCAGACGCCAAAGCACCCGACACGCGCAGCGTGCGGGTGCTTTGGCGTCTGCTCGCGGGGGCCCCGGACTCGCGGGCGCCGCTAGACCAGCGCGGCCGCGTCCGGTTCGTTGAAGCCCGGGATCAACTCTTCGGTCAGCGCCTTGATCGGCACATGCGCATCG
>NZ_LZKQ01000129.1 GCF_001668675.1 Mycobacterium asiaticum
TCGACCGCGCGCGATGCCGCAACCGCCAAAGCGGTGGCGCCGACGCTTTCGGTGATTTCCCAGTTGTCGCCGGCAGTGCGCAGCGAGGGCGAGTCGAGATCAGTCATGACCCGCCCATGGTACCTAATAAGTTAGGCAACCTATACGGTTTGTGCGCCAGTTCACTACGGCGTCCACAGACTGCCGGCGACAGTTGGGAAATCACCGAAAGCGTCGGCGCCACCGCTTTGGCGGTTGCGGCATCGCGCGCGGTCGAGACTGCGGGACCGCGCCCACTGATCAGCGACGAGTTCGCGGCCGTGCTGGTCTCGTCGGCTGGTCCGGCCTGGGCAAGGCTGGCCGATCCCGAGATCGCCTGGCTGGACGGGGACCGGCACGGGCAACGGCTGCACCGGATCGGCTGTGACTACCAGGCCGTGCGCACCCACTACTTCGACGAATACTTCGCCGCCGCCGGCGAAGCCGGCATCCGCCAGGTGGTGATCCTGGCCGCCGGTCTGGACTCCCGGGCCTACCGGCTGCACTGGCCGGATGGCACCGAAGTGTACGAGATCGACCAGCCGAAGGTGCTGGAGTACAAGGCCTCGATCCTGGCTGCGCACGGCGCGGCGCCGGCCACGGACCGCCACGCCGTCCCGGTCGACCTGCGGGACGACTGGCCGGCCGCCCTCATCGCCGCCGGCTTCGAGCCCGGTCGGCCGACCGCATGGCTGGCCGAGGGCCTGCTCGCCTACTTGCCCAGCGACGCCCAGGACCGGCTGTTCGAGATGTGCACCGAGTTGAGCGCGCCGGGCAGTCGCATCGCCGTCGAGGCATTCACGATGCGGATCGACGGGAACAGGCAGCGCTGGAACCGGATGCGTGACCGGCTGGGTCTCGACGTCAACGTCGAGGCCCTGACCTATCACGAGCCGGACCGGTCCGACCCGGCGCACTGGCTGGCCGAGCACGGCTGGCAGGTGGACAGCATCGCCAACCACCAGGAGATGGCGCGGCTGGGCCGGCCGGTACCCGACGACCTGGCCCACGAGGCCGTCACCACCACGCTGATGTGGGCGACTAGATCAGTTGACGATTCGTAGAGAGTGAGACCACGCGGATGAGCACACTGCGCAGCCACGACGACACCTGGGACATCAGGACCAGCGTCGGCACCACCGCCGTCATGGTGGCCGCGGCGCGGGCCGTCGAAACCGAGCAGCCCGACGCGCTGATCCGCGATCCCTACGCCAAGCTGCTGGTCACCCAGGCCAATGCCGGGGTGTTGTGGGAGGCCATGCTGGACCCGGCCGTGGCGGCCAAGGTCGAGAGCATGGACGCCGAAGCCGCCGCGATGATCCGACATATGCGGGGCTACCAGGCGGTGCGAACCAATTTCTTCGACAATTTCTTCGCCGATGCCGCCGCAGCGGGGATCAGGCAGATCGTCATTCTGGCCTCGGGACTTGATTCGCGGGCTTACCGGCTGGACTGGCCGGCCGGCACCACGGTGTACGAGATCGACCAGCCGCAGGTGCTGGAATACAAGTCCGCGACGCTGGCCGACAACGGCGTGACGCCGTCGGCGGACCGCCGTGCGGTGGCCGTCGACCTGCGCCAGGACTGGCCCGCCGCCCTGCGCGCGGCGGGATTCGACCCGACCGCGCGGACGGCGTGGCTGGCCGAGGGACTGCTGATGTACCTGCCGGCCGAAGCGCAGGACCGGTTGTTCACCCAGGTGGGAGAGCTGAGCCCGCCGGGAAGCCGGATCGCCGCGGAGACCGCCGCCTCCCATGCCGACGAACGGCGCGAGCAGATGCGGGCGCGGTTCAAGAAGGTCGCCGAGCAGATCGGTCTCGAGGAGACCATCGACGTCGGCGAGCTGATGTATCGCGACGAGCATCGGGCCCCCGTAGCCGATTGGCTCAACGACCACGGCTGGCGGGCCGTCGGACAGAGTTCCGCCGACGAGATGCAGCGGTTGGGCCGCTGGGTTGCCGAAGTGCCGATGGCCGACGACAAGGACGCGTTCTCCGAGTTTGTGACCGCGGAGCGGTTGTAATGCCGCGCACCGCGGACGACTCCTGGGACATCGCGACAAGCGTGGGAGCGACCGCGGTCATGGTCGCGCTGGCACGCGCCGCGGAAACCACCGGCGCCGATCCCCTGATCCGGGACGAGTTCGCCGAGCCCCTGGTGTCCACACCGGAATTGGCCGCGGTCCGCGAGCAGGTGGCCGCGTGGTGGGCGCGCGAGCCGGATGACGACCCGGAGTACACGGTGGACTCCCAGCAGATGATCAACTACCAGGCCGTCCGGACGCACTTCTTCGACGAATTCTTCGCCGGCGCTGCCGCGGCCGGTATCCGGCAGGTGGTGCTGCTGGCCGCCGGGCTGGATTCCCGCGCCTACCGGTTGGACTGGCCGGCCGGTACGACCGTGTACGAGATCGACCTGCCCAAAGTGCTCGAGTACAAGGCGGCCACATTGGCCGGCATAGGTGCTGAACCGACTGCGGACCGCCGACCGGTTGCCGTCGACCTGCGCCACGACTGGCCGCGGGCGCTGCGCGACGCCGGCTTCGACGTCGACAGGCCGACAGCCTGGCTGGCCGAGGGGCTGCTGCCGTTCCTGCCGGCGGCGGCGCAGAAATCAATGTTCGGTTCGATCGATACGCTGAGCGCACCGGGCAGCCGGGTAGCCGTCGAGGTCTTCGGCGTCGACGGCGAGAAGCGTGCTGAAGCGCAGCAGAGGTGGGAGCAACTCCGTGCCCGGCGGGCGGCACGCGGCCAGGACACGTCGTTCAACCCGTTCGATCTGTGGTTCGACGACGAGGGCCGTCCCGACCCGGCGGACTGGTTCGCCGCGGGCGGATGGGCGGCCGAGGCGGTGTCCGCGCGCGACGAAGGGGCACGGTTGGGGCGGCCGCCGCAGACCGAAGACCGCCCGTTCCTGAACAGTTTCGTGACGGCGGCCAAACACTGACGATCGGTTTGTCCTGATCTTTCCCATTGCCGTCCTACTGCCGCCCGAGCGGGGTGACTAGGATCGCGTCTATCACGGGAAGGAAGGACAACGATGACTACCGAATCCCCACCCAAGGCCGGCTCTGAGCCCGCCTCCGGGGCTGCCAATGGGCACGCGGCCCCCGAAGCACCCGACATCCCCGGAACCGTGGCCCGGCTGCGCCGGACTTTCGCCACCGGACGCACCCGAGACATCGCCTGGCGAAAGCACCAGTTGTTGCAGCTGGCCAGGCTGGTGGAAGAGAACGAGCCGGCAATCGCCGCCGCTCTCGCCGAAGACCTGGACCGCAACGCTGTCGAGGCGTTCATCGCCGACATCGCCACCACGGCGGGTGAGGCCAAGTACGCGGCCAAGAAACTGCGCAAGTGGACCCGTCGCAAGTACCTGCTGCTGGAGGCCCCGCAGCTGCCCGGCCGTGGCTGGGTGGAATACGAGCCCTACGGGACCGTGCTGATCATCGGCGCGTGGAATTACCCGATCTACCTGACGCTGGGTCCAGCTGTCGGCGCTCTGGCGGCGGGCAACGCCGTGATCCTCAAGCCGTCCGAGATCGCGCCGGCGTCGTCGCGGGTGATGGCCGAGCTGGTGCCGAAGTACCTGGACAAAGACGCTGTCGCGGTGGTCGAGGGCGACGGTGCGGTCACCCAGGAGCTGATCGCCCAGGGCCTGGACCGCGTCCTGTTCACCGGCGGCACCGAGATCGGTCGCAAGGTGTACGAGGGTGCGGCCAAGCACCTGACACCGGTCACGCTTGAACTCGGCGGCAAGAGCCCGGTGATCGTGGCGGCCGATGCGGACGTCGACGTTGCGGCCAAGCGGATCGCCTGGATCAAGATCCTCAACGGCGGCCAGACCTGCGTCGCGCCCGACTACGTGCTGGCCGACGCCTCGATTCGCGACGAGCTGGTCGAGAAGATCGGCGCTTCCCTGACCAAGTTCCGGGCCAAGGAGAACCAGGCCGGATTGCGCATCGTCAACCAGCGCCAGTTCGACCGGCTCAGCGGCTACCTCAGCGAGGTCGAGGCCGAGGCGAAGGCCGGCGCCAAGTGCAAGGTCGCCGCCGGCGGCAAGTGCGATGCATCGAGTCTGCGTATCCAGCCCACGGTGGTCGTGGACCCCGATCCGCAAGGGCCGCTGATGCAGAACGAGATCTTCGGCCCGATCTTGCCGGTGATCACGGTCGGTTCGCTCGACGAGGCGATCGATTTCGTCAACTCGCGTCCCAAGCCGCTGTCGGCCTACGTGTTCACCAAGTCCAAGGACACTCGTGAGCGGGTGATCCGGGAGGTGTCCGCGGGCGGCATGCTGGTCAACCACCTCGCCTTCCAGGTGTCGACCGCCAAGCTGCCGTTCGGTGGCGTCGGCCACTCGGGCATGGGTGCCTACCACGGGAAGTGGGGGTTCGATGAGTTCAGCCACCGCAAGTCGGTGCTGACCAAGCCGACCCGGCCCGACTTCTCCGCGATGATCTACCCGCCCTACACCGACCGAGCCTTCAAGCTGGCTCGCAAACTGTTCTAGCCTGACGTCCGCCCGCGCCGGCACCGGTTGTCTCCCGGTGCCGGTGCTCAACATTGATAGCCCCCAGAGAGGAACCTGATGCCCGGAGTGCAGGATCGCGTCGTCGTAGTCACCGGAGCCGGTGGCGGATTGGGCCGTGAATACGCCCTCACCCTCGCCCGGGAGGGCGCGAGCGTCGTCGTCAACGACCTTGGCGGTGCCCGGGACGGCACCGGCGGCGGATCGGCGATGGCCGACCAGGTGGTCACCGAGATCCGGGACGCGGGCGGCCGCGCGGTCGCCAACTACGACAGCGTCGCCGAGCCCGAGGGTGCGGCCAACATCATCAAGACCGCGCTCGACGAGTTCGGCGCAGTGCACGGTGTGGTCAGCAACGCCGGAATTCTGCGCGACGGCACCTTCCACAAGATGACGTTCGAGAACTGGGACGCCGTGCTCAAGGTGCACCTGTATGGCGGGTACAACGTCATTCGCGCCGCGTGGCCGCATTTTCGCGAGCAGAGTTTCGGCCGGGTGGTGGTCGCCACCTCGACCAGCGGATTGTTCGGCAACTTCGGCCAGACCAACTACGGGGCCGCCAAGCTGGGACTTGTCGGCCTGATCAACACCCTGGCGCTGGAGGGCGCCAAGTACAACATCCACGCCAACGCCGTCGCCCCGATCGCCGCCACCCGGATGACCGAAGACATCATGCCGGCCGAGGTGCTCGAGAAGCTCACGCCCGAGTTCGTCGCGCCGGTAGTGGCTTACCTGTGCACCGAGGAAAACCCGGACAACGCATCCGTTTTCGTCGTCGGCGGTGGCAAGGTGCAGCGGGTGGCACTGTTCCAGAACGAGGGGCTCAACTTCGACAAGCCGCCGACGGTGCAGGACGTCGCGGACCACTGGAGTGAGATCACCGACCTGTCGGCGGCGCAAAAAGCTGGATTCAAGCTTTAAATGTAATGAAAGCCTGTGTCGTTCAGAAGCTTTCCGGCCCGTCCGGCATGGTCTATACCGATATCGACGACGTATCCGATGGCGATGGCAACATCGTCATCGAGGTACGTGCCGCCGGAGTCTGCTTCCCGGACCTGCTTCTGACCAAAGGCAAATACCAGCTCAAGTTGTCGCCGCCGTTCGTGCCGGGCATGGAAACTGCCGGAGTGGTGCGTTCGGCGCCCGCGGAGTCGGGTTTTCGTGTGGGCGAACGGGTTTCGGCGTTCGGCGTGCTCGGGTGCTACGCCGAGCGGGTCGCCGTACCGGTTTCGAACGTGATTCGCAGCCCCGACGAGCTCGACGACGCCGAAGCCGTGTCGTTGTTGGTCAACTACAACACCATGTATTTCGCACTGTCGCGGCGGGCGGTGATGCGTCCCGGTCAGACGGTGCTGGTGCTCGGCGCCGCCGGCGGGGTGGGCACGGCCGCTGTCCAGATCGCCAAGGCCATGGGCGCCAGCCAGGTGATCGGCGTCGTACACCGGGAAAGCGCAATGGATTACGTTGCGGCGCTCGGCGCTGATCACGTGCTGCACCTGGCCCGCGGTTGGGTCGACAAGGTGCACGAACACACCAACGGCCAAGGGGTGGACATCGTCGTCGATCCCGTCGGTGGCCGCGCCTTCGACGACGCCATCCGCGCCTTGGCGATTGATGGCAAGTTGCTGGTGATCGGGTTCGCGGCAGGAAGCATCCCGACGTTGACCGTCAACCAGCTGTTGCTGCGCAACGTCGGCGTCCTGGGTGTCGCCTGGGGTGAGTACCTCAACAAGGTCCCGGGTTCGGCCGTGCAGTTCTCCGCGGGCCTCAACCAACTGGTCGCGCTGGGGCTGAAACCGCCACCGCCACAGCGTTATCCGCTGTCGGAGGCCCGGGCCGCACTGGAGACACTGGACGCCGGCGGGGTGCTCGGCAAAGTGGTGCTGGAGCCTTGAGCGACGACTAGCCGATTCCGAGGATCGACTCGACCGTATTGAGCAGCACGATCAGCTGGAAGCCGGCGGCAAGGGTGGTTATTGCCGTGTCGGCGGCCAGCGGCGCACCCAAGGCGTAGATGAGTCCACCGGTCGGGTCGCCGTCGATGATCTGCTCCATCCCGTTCAGGAACAGGTTGAGGTCGTAGGACGGCATGGTGGTCACGAGAGCGTTGGCGATGTCCAGCGTCGGCAGGAACACCGCGTAAGCGTTCGAGGTCGCGTTCGTAAATGCGTTGGTGACAGTGGTATTCGCGGTCTCGATGGCATTGATGATGCCGTTGGTCGAAGTCGGCACCGCGGCCAGTGCACTGTTCGCCGCGGCGCCACCCGATCCGAAGGCCGACGTCAGCATGGCCGGCACGCTCTGGGCCGACGGGGTCATGGCACCGATGTCTGCCAGGAATGCGTTGGCACCCTGCTGGGCCCCGGCCACGAGCTGGTTGCCGACCGAAAGCCAGTTCACGTCCGGGATCACTCCGAACGGGGTGGGGACATTCGCCGGTGAGGTCGAGTAGCCGAAGTTCGGGTCGCCGTAGCCCAGGTTCACCAGGATGCGCAGATCCGGCTCGACCAGGTCGGCGAGCGGGTTGCCGATCACGGGGATGGCGCGCAGCGGAGCGGTGAGCGGCAGATTCGGGTGGGTGATCATGTAGTAGTTGGTTTCGCCCTGGCCGGTCAGCGCGTTCGAACCGGGCAGGGTGACCAGGTTGTAGCCGGCCGGAAGATGCGCCGGGTCGAGGTTCGGATACTGGCCGTGGATGGTCTGGATGCCCAGGAAGGCGTTGAGGTCGGACAGCAAGTTGAGCGGGTACCGGGGGAAGTCCGCGAAACCGTCGTACTGGAGGGTGTAGATGTTGGTCGCGTACTGCGTGTTCGGCGGTGTCGCGCCGTAGAAGTCGAGGCCGAGGCTTGGCAGGTTCAGACCGGGAAAGCGAGCCAACAGACCGCCGTTGGGGTTCATCGGGTCGCCCAACAGGGTGAATCCGAGTTGGTTTGCCGCCGGCGCCAGTGGATTGCCCAACAGGTTGCGCATTTCCAGCGAAGCGATGATCGCGCTCTGCGAATAGCCCAACACAGAAACGCTGTCACCGGCATGTGCGGCAAGCGTGCTGTTGATGGAGTTGTCGAGGATCTGAAGTCCCTGCATCACCGAGGTGTCGAGCGGAAGGCTTTTGATGCCGGTGTAAATCGGTTGCAGGCCTTCGGGAGTGAACAATGCCTGCGCGTTCGCCAGGAGCGCGGACGGGAACGTCTGCTGAACGTAATTGAAAACCTTGTCGACGTAGGTTTGCGACGGTATCGGCGTGCCGCTGCCGCCGATGATCAGGCTGTAGATCGTGCCCTGCAAGCTGGTCTGTGCGGCCGCGGGTGCGGCGGCCGTCGTAGCGCCGCCCATCAGCATCGCCTGGGCGGTCGTCTCGGCCTGCGCGTAGGCGTTGGCGCCGGAGGTCAGCGCCTGGGTGAATGCGGTGTGGAAAGCATTCGCGTGCTGAAGGAGCGCCTGATAGTCCTGGCCGAATTGACCGAACAGGTTCGAGATCGCGATGGACACCTCATCGGCCGCGGCGGCGGCCACTCCTGTGGTCGGGCCTGCCACGGCGGCGTTGGCTTGGGCCAGCGACGCCTGGATGCCAGCCAGGTTCTCGGCGGCTGCGGTCAAGAACTGCGGTTGGGTCGTCAAAAACGACATGCGGGATCCCTTCACGGCCAATGTGTTTCGTGGCCGGAACCCTCACCGCTACGACGTCGATGAGCTGGGGCGGTCAGCCGATCGGGGAGCCCGGCACCAGTGAGCCTAGATCGGGCGGGTCGTCAAATGATGAGTCGATTACGGGAAGTTCCTGTGAATTCGCTTGTAATTCCACGGGTATCCCGTATGAACTCTTGAGCTCTACTGCACGAAGAAAAGACTCGCCGCCAAGCCACATCGGCTTGGCGGCGGGCTGGAGTGCCGGCACCTCGCGCCGGCCAGGTCAAGTCGTCAGGTCGCGGTACCGGTGAGGTCGCCGATCACCGATGAGATCGTGTCGATCGTCACGATGGTCTGGAACCCGCCGGCCAGAGTCAGCAGTGCGACGTCCGCGGCGACCGGATTGCCGAATGCGTTGACGATCCCCATCGGGTCACCGTTGACGGCTTGTTGGATTCCGTCGAGGAACAGGTTGAAGTTATACGACGGGAGGGTGGTGGCGATCGTGTTCGCGATGTCGGCGGTCGGTAGCAGCAGGGCATAGCCGTCGGCGGCCGCACTGGTAATTGCGGTGGTGACGTTGGTGTTTGCCGCCTTGATCGCGTCGAAGATGCCGTCGACGGAGAAGCCGGTTGCGGGTGGCAATGCGAACGGAAGGCCGCCTCCGCCTCCGCCACCGCCGCCGCCGCTCGGCAGGAGGTCGGTCAGCGATGGCAGTGACGTCGGAACCATGGCGCTGATATCGCCGACGAAGGCATTCCAGCCCTGGTTGGCGAGGGCGATCTGATCGCCGATGAAGTTCTCCGGGATCGGCGGGAGCAACCCGAACGGTGTGTGCACGTCCGCGTAGCCGGTCGAGTAGCCGAGGTGCGGGTCACCGTACCCCCAGTTGACCAGGTAGGTCAGGTTCGGTTCGACCAAGTCCGCAAATGCGTTGCCGAACACCGGAATTGCGCGCAGCGGCTGCACAAGCGGCAGACCGTCGTAGGTGATCAGGAAGTAGCGGTCCAGGCCGTTGTTGCCGGGCGAGACCGGCAGCTGGATGGCGTTGTAACCGGGAGCAAGTGTGCCGTCCGCCCGGATGATGCTCGGATAGTCGCCGTGTACGGATTGGATACCTAGGAACGCATTCAGGTCGGCCAGGAAGTTGATCGGATACTTCGGGAACTGGGTGTAACCGTCGTACTGCAGCGAGAACGTGTCGACCGGATAGCCCGAACCTGTAGGGGTCGGTCCGAAGAAATTCAGGCCGAGCGCCGGCATGTTCAACCCGGGGAAGCGGGACAGCAGTCCGCCGTTGGGTGCCATCGGGTTGCCCAGCAGGGTGAAGCTCAGTGGCGTGGCCGGATCGAACGGTGTGCCCAAGGCCATCAGGTTGCGCAACTCCATCGAGGAGAGAATTGCGCTCTGCGAATAACCCAGCACGGAAACGCTTGTGCCGTGGGATATCAATCCTTCGGTGGGCCCGAACAGCGCGTTGTGCAGCATTTGCGTGCCGTATTGGACCGACTGGGTAAGCGGCAGGTCCTTGATCTGGGTGAGGGGGTACAAGCCCTCGGGGGTGTTGAGAGGTAGCGACGGCGCCATCCCCGTCAAGAACTGGATCCAGGGTCGGACGCTGGCCATGTAAGGCAGTGAGGGGATCGGCGTGCCGCTCCCGGTCATGATCAACACAGATTCGAAGTTGGTGTTGGCCAGCCCCGGCGGCGGACCCACCGGCAGCGTGACCGGAGTGCCGGCGCCCACCGCGTTGACCGCCGGAGCAAACAATGACTGGATGGGCGCCAACAGCGGCTGCAGCGGCGCAATCACCGGCGCCAGCAGCGCCTCGAGCGGAGAAGCGGCGGCAATGGCGCCCCCCACGGCGGCTGCATTGAGGAACTCAGCATCGGCATAAGCGATGCTGGCCGACGCCAGTGCCCGCTGGAACTGTTCGTGGAACAGCGTCGCCTGACCGATGACTTCCTGGTATTCCAGGCCGAATGCACCGAACAGCTGAGCGGCCGCCTCCGACACCTCGTCAGCCGCGGCTGCAGCCAACCCGGTGGTTTGGCCGGCGACAGCCGCATTCACCTCGCTGAGCGACGCCTGCAAGCCCGCCAGGTTCTCGGCGGCAGCGGTCAAGAGTTGCGGTTGCGTCGTCAGATAAGACATGCGGAATCCCTTCGCGGCCAATGTATTTCGCGGCAGCCGGAACCCAACGCCGCTACGGCGTCGATGGGCTGGGGCGGGCAGCCATCGGAGAGTCCGGCACCAGTGAGCCTAGAACGGTCCGCTCGTTAGGTGGTGAAAATCGCGTGGATAGCAACCCTAAATTTCTGTGTATTCGCTGGGGGTCCCTTGCGAGTCCGGTATGTGAAATGTTTTAGGCAAACAGGCCCTGGATGTCCTTGATGTTGTTGCTCAGCGCCGCGAGTATCGTGAGCCCTTCGACCCCGCCTGCGATCGTGGCCAAGCCGATGTCGGCCGCGATCGGGTAACCGAATGCGTTGATCAGGTTGCCCTGCGCCAGCTGCTCCACGAAGAGCTGAGTGTTGTACAGCGGCATGGTCGTCGCGAAGGAAAGGCCGATGTCGGCGGTGGGCAGCAGCACGGCGTAGTCGTCGGAGATGATCGACGCAACCGTGTTGACGAGCTTCTCCGGCGACGGAAGCTTCAACGCGGCCGTCATCAGGTCGCCCGTGCTCGGCGGTGCGAACGACGGCAGCGTCACCGGATTCGCGGCAAGGAGCTGCACGTCGCGGGTGAAGTCGTGAATGCCCTGCTGCGTCCCGGCGACCAACGCCTCGGCGATGACGTGCGGCGGCACCTCCGGGAACAGCCCGAACGGGGTGGGCACGTCGGCGTAGCTTGTCGAGTAACCGTGGTACGGGTCGCCGTAGCCCAGGTTCACCAGCACCTTCAGGTCCGGTTCGATCAGGCTGGCCAACGGATTGCCGATCACCGGAATCGCCCGCAGCGGCGCCAGCAGCGGCAGGTTCTCGGTGGGGATCATGTAGTAGGTGGTGTTGCCGTTGTATCCCGGCGATGTCGGCAGCTGCACGGCGCTGTCGACGTGGGCCTGCGTCAGGTCGAAATAGGTGGGGTGCACGAAGACGATGCCGGCCAACGCGTTCAGGTCGGCCAGGAAGTTGATCGGGTACCTGGGGAAGTCGGCGAAGCCGTCGTATTCGAGTGTGTAGTTGGCGACCGGGTATGGCGTGTTGGACGGGGTCGCGCCGTAGAAGTCCAATCCCAGGGCGGGCAGCGAAAGACCGGGGAAGCGGGACAGCATGCCGCCGTTGGGGTTCATCTCGTTGCCGGTCAGTACGAAGTTGAGCTGGCCGACGTATGGATTGCCCAGGGCCGCAAGCCTTTGCATCTCCAGCGAGGCGATGACGGAGCTCTGCGAGATGCCGAACACGGTCACCTTGTTGGCGGGATCGGCCAACTGCTCGGTAAGAGTGTTGTGAAGAATGTTCAGGCCCTCTTGCACTGACGCATTCAGGGTCATGCTCCGAACACCGGTGAGCGGGTACAGCTCTTCGGGTGTGTAGAGCGGGAATGAGACGGTGGGGTGCTGGGCGTCGGGGCGGATGTAGAGATTGATAGCGCCATCGATCAGTTTTGCGGTGGGGATCGGAACGCCGGTGCCGCCCATGATGATCGACACCGGATTGGGCGGGAAGGGCGGCAGTGCAGCCGCGGTCGGCCCGAAGGTCTGCCCGGGCGCGCCGCCCAGCAAGCCCTGCAAGCCGGTGGCGATGGCGGTCTCGGCGTTTGCATAGGCGCCGGCCGCCGCGGCCAGTGACAGCTGAAATTGGTTCTGGAAAGCCGAAATCTGCGTGAGTAGCGCCTGGTACTCCTGGCCGTACGCGCCAAAGGCACTCGCGATTGCCGCCGACACCTCGTCGGGGGGGGGCCCCCCCCCCCCCCCCCGCCGGGGGGCCGCCCCCGCCCCGGGGGCGGGGGGGGGGGGGGCGGGGGCCGCCCGGGGGGGGCGGGCACGCCG
>NZ_LZKQ01000130.1 GCF_001668675.1 Mycobacterium asiaticum
GTTCCAAGGCCCGCAACCGCTCCGGATTCGTCAGCGCGTCAAAGGACAACGCACACAACCGCTCCACGTCGTCATCGGGCGCGTCGAAGACCTCCACGATCTCCTCACGCGAACTCGAAACCATAGCCACATGCTATGCGGGACCACTGACAAGTTTTGTGTTGTACAAAGCCGGAAGGTCAGCGGTGCAGCACATTTGGGCCCATGGGCGACTGTTACGAAGCTAGAAAACTCGCAACCAGTTCCGGCGAGGCGACCGCGCAGAAGTCGTGCACATAGCCCTGCGGCATGGCGAAGGGATGAAATTCATCCGTATCGACCATCGACATCTGGTCGCGCTCCACGTCGAACTCGGCGATCGGCCGTAACGCCGACTCGGCGACATAAAACAGGTGATAACCGAGACCCTCGATCTGGCGGAACACGTCGCCGATCGGACGCGCCAGATGGCGCTGCTCGATTTCGATCAAAATGGTTGGCCGGCAACGTCGGAACATCCGCGCGCCCCCACTCAGCACCGCCATCTCGTGGCCTTCGACGTCGATCTTGACGAAATCCACCGAGATGTCCGGCGGTAGGACGTCGTCGAGCCGAACGGTCGGCACGTCTATCCGCCGCACCTCGACACCCTGTCCGTCGAACCCGTGCGACAGGCTGCCCTGCGCGGTCACCTGGCGGTTGCGCCGCTCGGGCACCAATAGTTGGGCAGTCCCCGGCTCGTCGGAAACCGCGGCCTGGTGAAAGTGCACCTGCGAGCGCGCATCGGCAAGCTTGCGCAGCATTGGGGCGTTGTCCGGATGAGGCTCGAAACTGTAGAGCTGCCCGGACTTTCCGACCCGGCGGGCCAGGTGATAGGTGAACAAGCCCCAGCTCGCCCCGATGTCGACGACCGTCGCCCCGTTGGGCGTGCAGTGGTCGGCCACCGACATCGCCAGGTCCTGGGTCAGCCGGCGGCGCCACAATATCTCGGTGGCCGTCGTCATCGCGGTGCGGCCGAACACCCGCCCGACATTGCGGACGGTCACATACTTCGCCGCCCAATTCGCCGCATCGCTATGCAGCAGGCGATCTTTGGTGGTCACAGTGCAGCCGCCTTCCAACTAGTGCGTCGCCTCGGTCCAGATGTCCGTCAATCGCCGATACCAGCGGTCCAGGTCGAAATCGCCGGCGCGGCCGCGTGCGGCCGCGCCCAGGCCGGCACGCAAGGTGTCGTCTTTGAGCAATTCCGTCAGGGCCTCGGCAATCTGGGCCGGGCGGGCGGGTTGCACCACTAAACCGGTCTCCCGGTCGGTGATCGCCTCCCCGATACTGCCCACCAGCGTCGTCACCGGCGCCAGCCCATAGGCCATCGCCTCGAGCAACGCCATCGGCAGGCCCTCGTCATGGCTGGGCAAGACGAATATCTGTGCATCACCAAGTAATTCGTCCCGAGCAACCGGATCCAGCCATCCCGCCACGAAGATGGTCTGGTCCAGACGGACCGCACTGACCGCCGCCCGCACCTCGTTGACCTCGCCGTCGCCCGCGAGCGTCAGCCGTAGCCTGTCCCGCAAGGTCTCATCGAGCATGGCGACCGCGGCAATCAGGTCGTAGCTGCCCTTGCGCGCCCCCAGCCGCCCCAGCGAGACCGCATGAACCAATTCCACGTTCGACTGTGCTACCGGGTCAGATGGAATGGGAACCGCGTTGTGTAGCACACTGATCCGGTCGGCGGGCAGCCGTAACCGGCTGGCGTACTCGTCGACATGGCGCGCGCCCAGCACCAGCCACCGGTCGGCGGCCAACAGGCGCCGGACCATCCGCTGCCAGGTCCTGGGCAACCGGTCGAACCAACCGCCGAAATCGTAGCTGTGGGCGTGCACCACGGTGGGAACCGCCGCCACGCGGGCCGCGGCCATCGGCAATGCCTTGCGCAGCACGCTCCCCCCATGGGCGAGGTGCACATGCAGGATGTCCGCGCGCCTGCACAACACCAGCCAAGTCGCGCGCAACATCCCGGTGACGCCGACCCAGAGCCGATACCCAAGGGAGCCTTCGATATACGTCGGCACCATCACGATGTCGAACCGGTTGTCGGGGTGCGCGGCCATGAGGCTACTGACCGTGGCCATGCCGCCCCGGCTGGCCGCTTGGGCCGGCGCCGGGCCCACCACCACGACCCGCAATGGCGTTGTCATTGGGCGGGCACCAATTCGCGCTCGACCTCCTGCACTTCGGCCATCTCGGCGCGCCGGCGTTCCCGCGTGGCGAACGCCAGCGCCGATCCCAGCGCGATGCCCAGCGTCATCGCGTTCGCGGGGTCCTCGGGCAACGGGTCGATGATGCACATCACCAGCAGGCCGGTGCTGACTGCCGCGCTGATCTTGGCCGGTACCGAAGCGCTGCGCAGGGCCCGCACCAGTGGGGTGAGGGCAAACACCGCAAACCCGGTCATCCCGACCGCGCCCGACTTGGCGAGCCACCAGAGGTAGAAGTTGTGCGCGTAGGTGGTACCCAGCGTCTGGGTGAATTCGGTTGGATCATCACCCCCGAACGGCAGTTGATAGGCATAGCCCAGACCGTGGCCGAAGATTGGTGCCGCCTCGATCGCCTCGTTGAGATGCCGGTCCTCGGCAAACCGGGCCAGGGTCGACGGGTCAGCGGACAAGGCCGCCCCGGATGTCCGGCCGAGCACCCGGTGACTGAAGCCGGTGATCTGGTTGGCCAGCCACACTCCGGCCGACGAATCGCCCAGCAGGAACAGCGCGCCGGGAATCGTCACCGCCAGGATGCCCAGCCCGGTGAGGGTCAGTCGGGCGGCCCGCCGCACCGCCGACCAGCCCATGCTGGCGAAGAAAGCGACGACGGCGGCGACGCCCACCGAGATGATGGTGTTGCGCGAGAACGCCAGCACCGCAATAACCAAGGCGGGCAAACCGAGCGCGAGGTAGGCGACCGGCTTGACGCGACCGGCAATCTGGGCGGCGACCAATGCGGTCAAGACGGCGATGGCAGGTATCAGCGTCGAGGTGATGACGCGGTTCGCTGCGTCCCCCGTGTCCATCTGCAAGCTTTCGGTGCGGCCCGCCAGCCGGACACCGCCCGAGGAGCCCAGGATGGCCATGCCCGCCGAGAACCACAGTGTCACGGCGATCGCGTGAATCGACAACATGATGTGCTCGCCGTAGACCACCACAAGCGCCAGCACGAAACCGGCGACCATCTCGAACAGGAACGTCGCCTCGCGCACTATAACCGCCGGATTGTGTCCGGTCGAAAACCCAACGGCGGCAAAGTAAAGCACCGTAGTCGCGAACATTCCCGGCAACAGGTACTCAGACATGCGTAACCGCACCGCGGGCAGCACGAAGCAGATGGCCAGCACCAACACCACGTGTGAGGCGTAGATGGACACCGGGCCGATCACTTTACCGACGTGCAGACCCTGCGGCAGGGCCGCGCACCCCAGGAACAGCGCCAGCCCGATCATCAGTTCCGGCTTGGCCCAGTACACGATCAGGAAGAACGTCAGGCCGACCAGCAGGATGCCCTGGGTGCTGTTGCGCACCGAGAGTGCGCCGTACACAAAGCATCCCAACAAAAAGACCGCCAACACCACTGCGGCCATCGCCAAACGGTGGCGACTCCGCAGATACCGGATCACGCCGGCCCACTGACCTTGGCGCGGTATGTCCGAGTGGCGGCCCTGGTATGCCGCGCGATCCGGGCGTCGGTCAGCACGGTACCCACCACATCCGCGCCCGCCGCGCGCAGCGCCGTCAGCGCGTCCTCGAGTTCGTCCTCGGTGGTGCGGCCGGCCCGCACAACCAATACGGTCGCGTCCACCGCACCGCCGAGCAGCCCCGAATCCGCGGTGGCCAGCACCGGCGGCCCGTCGACCACCGTCCGCTCGAAAGTCCTTGCCACGTCCTTGAGTACCGTGTCCAGCACCTCGGGTAGGTACGCGCTGGTGGGCAGTGTCTCGCGGCGGACCGAGCGCGCCGCAAGCACGAACAGCTTCGGAATCGACGTCGGCTTGGTGGCTTCGGTGGCGATCTCCGGATTGGACAGCGCGTTGGAAAGCCCTTCTCCCGACTCGACTTTCAGCAGTCCGGCAATGACCGGCCGCCGAGTGTCGCCCTCGATGAGCAGCACGTCTTCACCGAGCTCGGCGAACGCGCGGGACAGGTTGATCGCGGTCGTCGTGGTGCCCTCGCCGCCGAAAGGTGCGGTCAGCAACACCCGGTTCGCACCGGCGCCCATCGCGCGCAGCAGCCGGGCACGCAAGCCGCGCACCGCGTCGTCGAACGAGATGTCGGTGCCGAATCGCGGCGCGTTGCCCCGGTGCCCGGGCAATTCGGCCAGCGTCGGCAGGCCGGACAGGCTCTCGAGCTTCGCCCGGTCGCGCACCGTGCGGTCGGCGGCGTCGCGAGTCAGCGCCACCCCGGTACCCAGCAGCAAACCGGCAACCAACCCCATCGCCATGTTGCGCACGGGTACCGGCTTGACCGGATTGTCGGGTATACCGGGCTGCTCGACCACCGTGGCCCTGGCGATCGGCAGCGGCGCGCCGGACGGTGACGCCGGTGGCGCCGCCGTAGGCGCGGGTTGCGGCTCGGTGGGCAGCGTGGTCTCGCTGGCCTGCGGCTGGATGACGGGCTGCTCCCCATCCGACACCGCGGGCGACGGGGTTGGGGCCGGCTGACCTGTCGGGGTGACGGGCGGTGAGTTCGGCGGGGCCGGGTTCCCACCGAGCGTGCCCACCATCAAGGTGAACTCGTCGGCGACGGCCTTCGCCAGCGTCGCCGCGCGTTTCGGGTCGGTGTCGGTGACGGTGATGGTGAACAGGGTCGTCTTGGGGGTGAACGCCACCTTGGTCTGGCTGGCCAGCGCGTCCGCGGAGACCGGGAGGTGGAACTGGCTGACCGCGCGATCCGCCACGGCGTGCCCACCGGCAATGGCCGCGTACGACGACAGCCGCTCCTGGGCGGCCTGGGTGCCCTGGTAGACCTGCATGAGGTCGGTCTCACCGGTGAACGAGATGAGCACCGTCGCCGACGACTCGTAACTCTTGGTCTGAAAGGCCGTAATCGCGGCGGCGCCGGCTAAACAGGCCAACAGCGCGCACAGGACCAGCTTCCAATGCAGTAGCAGCGTCCGAACGAAAGTGCGGAAATCCATCCACTAACCCCCCTGAGTGGACGCCAACTCACAGCGTCAATTTGCCCCCGCATACCGATAGCATAGCGACTACCGCAAGTTTCATACTAATGTAATGATTTAGCGGCGGCAACGCCTCAGGAGGCGGCCGGGGTGGTCAGAACTGCGCGCGACACATCGAGCGTGGCGATCGGATAGAAGCCCGAGTCGTCGCGCCCATCCCGGGCCAGCCGCATCGGCGGGTAGGTCACCGGGTGCGAGCCGTTGGGCTTGTGCTGCTGCCACTCCACGGCGGCCCGCAAGGTGTAGTGGCCCGGGGCCAGGCCTTTGAGCTCGACGCGGACCGTTTCGGTCGTCGAGGCCGGTGGCGGCTGGTCGGCGCTGCGGTCACCGGACGAGTCCGGCACCAGACCCCGCAGGTCGACGGAGGCGGGCAGCGTTCGAACCGTCTGTCCGGCGAAATCCACCAGGCGATAAACCGGGGCCCACTTCTCAGTGGTGGCCGCGGCGCCGTAGTTGGTCCAGGTGACCGCGATCGAGGCCACCTTGTCCTGCAGGGATTGCGACCCCGGCCGGGCCTCCACCGAGTACCGGTAGCCGGCGGTCGCGTTGGCCTGCGCCCACAGCACGTACAGCTTCGGGTCCATGGGCGAGGTGGCGTCCTGATCGGGGAAGTTGATGCTGGACGTCATCGACACGTGGTACCGGATGACATCGTGCAGGCCCTTGTCGTAGTACTGCTGCGGCGTGGTGTCCTTGGGCAGCTGACACCACTCGGTGACCACCGGCGCCTTGGCCAGCCGGTCCTTCAACGCGCCGACGAGCGGGTCCTGGGTCTGCACATAATGCGACGCGCTGGACTCGGCCCACGTCGGCAGCGGCGCGTACACCCCGAGGCAGTCCGAGCGGATACCGACCGGTGCGGCCAGTTTCTTGGTGACGTCGTCCGACAGCAACTGCCGCACGATCTCTGGGTTGTTCGGCGCGGTCACCAGCTGCGTGTGCGGGAAGGCGTTGACGTTGGCCGCGACCAGCCGCTGGATGGAGGATTTGGTGATGTTCTGGTCGCCGTACTGGCTGTAGTAGCCCAAAGCGGCCTCGCTCTGTTCCGGCGCGGGGCCCGGGGCGCCCAGCGCGTCCTTTAGGTAGGCGACGTGGTTTTCGCTGAAGTCGCCGTAGCCGGAGAATTCGAAGATGCTGAGCCGTTCGTCGTTGTCGTAGCGGCGTCCCAGCGCGGCCAGCAACTGGCTGAAGTCGCTCAGATAGGTGGGGTCGTTGAAGTTCGGCACCACCTGCGTTACCCCAGCAGCGGATCCGCTTCGCGGGCCGGGATAGCTGGTGCTGGTGCCCGGCCGCGCGCGCTCCCAGTCGGGTATCTCGATGTTGGTGTTGTCGGGGTAGGACGCGTTGCAGCAGGAGTTGTAGGCCTGCACCCGCAATGTGAGTCGCATCCGGCGCTCGGCCATCTTGTTCAGCGCCTCGTCGATGACGCTGAAGTCGTACTTCTGCTCGTCCGGGGCATCCGGAGGCAAGGTCGCCGGATCGACCGGCTGCAGCTGCCGCCACGTCACCCGCAGGCTGGCGTCGTAGGAGGCCGGCCACCGCGGATACCGCTGCTGGGCCGGTGCGCCTTGCGGGAACAGCGGCACCATCAGGTCTTCGTACTGCCCCCGCAACGGGTTGGGTATTTCCTGCGCGGCCGGCGGGATGGCCGGATTCACCATCGCGGCCAGCGGGCCGGGATCGTTGTGGTTGCGGCTGCAGCCGCCGATCAGCAGTGCCGCCCCGGCGACCACCACGGTCGCGCAGGCAACGACGATCAACGTGACTTTTCTGATTGTTCGAGCCATTCTCACTGGTGAGCTAGATTGCGCCGAGCGTCAGCGCCTCGCGGTCGGCGAGGAACGGCATCGGCATCCAGCGCGCGGACAGCAACGCCTCCATGGCGTTGCCCGGAACAGGGCGGGACAGCAGGAAACCCTGCGCCCGGTGGCAACCGTGTTGCATCAAAGTCAGTGCGGCGGCCGGGGTTTCGACGCCTTCGGCGACCAGCTGCAAACCGAACGCCTCGGCCAGGCCGATGATGGCGCGCACGATGGCCAGGTCGCCGGCGTTGGTGCCCAGGTCCCGGACGAACCCGGTGTCGATCTTGAGCATGTCGACCGGCAGGGACTTCAGGTGCGACAAAACCGCGTACCCGGTGCCGAAGTCGTCGATGGCGATCTGGACGCCGACCTCTTTGAGCTCATGCAGGGTCTTGCGGGTGGTTTCGATGTCGTGCACCACCGCGCGCTCGGTGATCTCGAGGCAGACCGAGCCGCCGTCGATCCCGAATTCCTCGATGGTGTCCGCGACGGTGCGCACGAAGCCGCGGGTGATCAGCTGCACCGGTGAGACGTTGATGCGCAAAATCGCGCTCTGCCCCACACCATTGGCCCGCCACCGGCTGAATTCCGAACACGCGCTTCGCATCACCCAGCGGCCGAGTTCACCGGCCAGGTTCGTCGACTCGGCGACCCCGATGAACGAATCGGGCAGCAGCAAGCCCCAGATCGGGTGCCGCCAGCGCACCAGCGCCTCGGCCGCGACGATCGCGCCGGTCCACAGGTCGACCTCGGGAAGGTAGTGCAGCAGCAGGGCTTCGCTGTCGATATCGCCCTGCAGGTGCAATTCGATGTCGTTGCGGAACGCGCTCTTGAGCGACATATCGTCCGTGGACAGCGCGACCTGGTTGCCGCCGGCACGCTTGGCCGACAGGACCGCTTCGTCGGCGCGACGCAGCAGGTCGGTGCTGTTGTCGCGGCCGGGCATCCCGACGGCCAAACCGATGCTGACGGTGCGGGTGATCTGGTGGCCGCCGATCGCCAGGCGCTCTCGCAGCATGGTGCCCAGCCGGCGGGCGAACGATTCGGCCGCCGCGCTGGACATCGTCTGATCCGGGATCACCACGAACTCGTCACCACCGAGGCGGGCGATCATGCTCTGGCTGCCCGCGCACACCCGTAGGCGTTGCGCGAAGACGCGAATGAACCAGTCCCCGGCGGTATGCCCCAGGTAGTCGTTGATCGACTTGAGCCGGTCCAGGTCCATGTACAGCACCGCCACCGGCCCGGGGTTGCCGGACGCCAGCCGCTCGGTCAGATGCGCGACCAGTGCCCGACGGTTGTACAGCCCGGTCAGGTCGTCATGCTCGGCCAGGTAACGGAGCTTCTCCTCCGCCGCGATTCGCGCCTGTAGCTGCGCGAACAGCGCGGCCACCGCCTCGAGCGTGTTGATCTCCTCTTGCTTCCACTTCCTGGCGCCGAACTTGACGAAGCCCAGCACGCCGGTGGTCATCTCGCCTGACACCAGCGGGGCGGCCGCGACCGACGGCGAGGCCACCTGCTTGGCGCCGCTGCCCCAGCGTTGAAAGGACCGGTTGTTCTGCTCGGGCCGGATCACCACCGGCTTCCGGCCGTGCTCGCACTGCGCCAGCACCGGGTCCGCGCTGGTGAAGTGCACCACCGCCTCCGGGTCGGGGTCCGGAACATTCACCCGCGGCGGCCATTCGGCGACCAGCACCGAGGCGCGGATGTCGTGGTCGTGATGACGCAGGAAGCTGGCGTCCACGTCGAACTGCTCGACGAGCTGGGCCAGCACCCGTTCGCTGACCTGCGTAGCGGTGGACGCGGTCGCTTCCATCAGCTGGGTGGCTACGGAAGTGACGACGAGGTCCAAGCTGCGTGGCAACGGGTCCTCCGATTCGTGCACGTCCCAAGTCGACTGCGCCGGCTACGGGCGACCGCCGGTCATCAGACAGTCTTGGCGGCCGCTGTATCTCAATGCCTGCCGATGCGCATCGAAGCGGCCTCAAGAGTCGCCTGGAAGCCCTGGGCAGTACCCGGACCGACGCAGGTCACGGATGGATTAGTAGTCAGCGAAGACTATCACGCAAAGGCCCTGGTGCCCTGTGCTAACTCCGTCCTC